>NZ_PGFJ01000001.1:1010877-1347836 GCF_002797815.1 Mucilaginibacter auburnensis | reverse complement strand
AAGTGCCGGTTCCGGGTTGGAAAGACATGCCTACCGGGTTACGCAAACCACCTGCATAAACACGCTTACCGCTGCCATCCGGGTTGATCTCTAAAATGGCCGCGCGATTAACCTCTTCCTGCAAACCGTGCTCGGCAACATTACTTGCAGACCCTACCGAAATGTAGATCTTGGTGCCATTTGCGTTGGCTATAAGGTTACGTGTCCAGTGGTTATTATATCCCCCCGCGGGTAAATCTGTTATTTTTGTTCCCTTACCTGTAATTTTGGTATCGCCGGTTTTATAAGGGAAACGCCACAAGCCATCTGTATTAGCTACATAGAACCAGTTGTTTAAAATTAGCATACCAAATGGCTTATTAAGTCCGGTTAAGAAAACTATTCTTGTATCGGCGTTGCCATCTCCGTTTTCATCCCTTAACAATATTATGCGATTGGCGCTTTCGGTTAATTTCTGTGATTTACTTTTCCCGATCAGATCGGCACCAATTTTCTTCAAGCCGCTAACTTCGGTATTGGCTTCTGCAACAAAAACATCGCCATTGGGGCCAATATAAATGTTGCGGGGGTTATCAAGTGCGCCTGCAAACTTTTCTACTTTAAAACCTGAAGGTGCAACAGGAGTTACGTTTTTGGGCCAGCCAACCACATTGCTGTTTAATGTGGTAGACTTTGTTTGATATGGCGCTGGCAAGTTAATTTTTTGTCCGCTGCGCGTGCTTACGGTAACCGCTTTGGAGGGGTCTGGTTTTTTATTCTGCCCTATGCATGCTGATGTGGCAAAAACAGCGCAGAGTATAAGTGCTTTACTTTTCATAGATAGTTAGATGTTTATTAGCTAACTATGAAAAAGTAATGATTGTTTTAATTCTGCTTGTTAGCCGCTGTATTTACTTACCGCCGAAAAAGTAATTAACTCCTAAACGGTAAAAAGAAATATCGAAGCCATAATTTGGATAGTTAGTTATTAAAACAGGCACGTGATAACCAAAATATACACTGAATTTATTATCCAATTCAATGCCGGTACTCGCGGTTACTGCTGTGGTCATGGTTCTGTATAGCAGCGCCCTGTTTGTTCCACCATCAGATACATTGTTCGAATAATTTCTGGAGGAGTATTTATTGTTGTTGTATGACCAAAAGCCAAGCTCAGCGCCGCCAGAAACGAAAAATTTAAAGCTCTTTTTATTAAAGATGTTATAAACAAGCTGTGGGTTTAAACCTACGGTAACCTGGTTAATGGTCATTTCATCCTCAAAACGAATTTCATTAATGTATTGGAGATAGGTTGAGGTTGATGATGCACTTACTTTGCTTACAGTTAAACTCGCTTCGGCTCTAAGCAGGAGCTTACCCACATTTTTATTGAGGTAAAAATCAACACCGCCGGCAATAGTTGGCGCAACAGACTGACTTTTGGACCCCTTATCAAACAAGTTCTCAATATAAGAAGTTCGCTGATTGCCAAAAAATGATGCCCTCACCATGTTAGCGGCCGCGCCAATGTAGAACCTATGTCCGCCAAGGCTTTCGGCAGAAATTTTATAGCCGGTAACACCGCCATTTAATTTTGAAACTATATCCTCAATATCCTTTGATTTATAGGCCGTCCTGTTTATTCTATCCTCAAGTGAGGCATCACCGGACTGAAATTTAATTGCGTACGAGAGGAGTTGTTGTATGTAGTAATTATATTCTCTTATTTTATCGGTTTGTTTAATATCCAGATACACATATTGTTTCAACTCAACAGGTGCCAGGTTTTTTTCGGCAATAAAATATCTGAGTTTTATTTTGTCGAGATAGCTATACAGGCTTACATTTTTACCGCTTGTAATCAGCCTTAAAAATACATTGTCTGTTAAATTGGTTGAATCTATACCCACGCTTAGGTCGGCCAGATCTACCGCACCCTTTGTAATAGGGCCGCTGTAACTGCGGTAATGATCAAGCATATCCGCGCCAAAAGCTTTTATATCTACAGCAGTAAATTGTTTGGCTGCCTCTTCGGCACTTGCTTTAAAGCTTACACGCTGAGGGTTTTCACGCCATTCTCGGTAGTCAATAAGTCCACGGGTGGTATCTCCGTTAAGGCTAACAATATAGCCGGGCTTGAAGTTGCTTTGAGCATTTACGTTGGTAACTAAAAAAAGCGTAACAATTGTTACCAATGCCGAAGTGAGGTATTTCATATTAATTGCGATCTGCGTTTAAGCCGAGCAAAAATAAAAAAATACCTTAACTTTAAAACTGCACAAACTTGTGTATCTGCTCGTTGGTAAATTTCACGGTATCTTCCTTAAACAGATCGCCGTTTTGATCAAACTCAGTTCTGATATTGGGTATATGCAGTTTCAACGGCATTACATGCAGGTGCATGTAGTGGCAAACCCCGGTGAAGTGGTCTATGCCGCGTATATTGCCGTACTTGCCCGATGAGTGGCCCACCAATGCTGCCTTTTTATCATAAAAGCTTTGCGGGAAAGCGCACATATCTATAAAAAACTTCAAAATGCCCGGGAAACTGCCGTTGTATTCAGGTATAATGAATATAAACTTTTGCGTAGCCGAAACGCGTTCCTGTATATTAGCGAAAGCCTCATTTGGCTTACCATACAAACTGGTTTCGATCAAATTACCCGGTAACTGTGCCATTGAAAGTATATCAGCTTCAACACCTTTTTCGCGAAGTTTTTTTTGGTAGTAAACAGCCAGCTTTTGTGTTGAACTGCCCGGGCGATTGGTAGAAGATATAATGGTGATCATTTTTTTAATTATTGAATTACTGAATTATCGAATTTAGAATGATTTAAAATTTGTTCAATCAATAACTCAGTAAATCAATAATTCAAGCCTGTAAATGTTTGTAAATTGCCAAAACCTGTGGATTTTGCGTTGCTTTAAATCCGTATCTTAGCGCCTGCTTAAAAAAGTTTTATCGAAGGTAGAAATTTATATCTCTATTTGTCGTTGTTATAACCACTGTTTACACAAATTTGAATATCTGTAATGAGTAAAATAATTGCTTTAGCCAACCAGAAGGGCGGTGTGGGTAAAACTACATCATCAATTAACCTGGCGGCAAGCCTTGCTGTATTAGAGTATAAAACCTTACTGGTTGATGCCGACCCCCAAGCTAACTCAACATCGGGTATAGGGTTTGACCCCCGCAATGTTAAAAACAGCATTTACGAATGTATAATTAACCAGGTTGATCCGCATGAGGCTATTATTAAAACCGAAACGCCTAATCTTGACCTGCTGCCTGCTCACATAGACCTTGTTGGTGCAGAAATTGAGATGATCAACATGGATAACCGCGAGTATCAGATGCGCGAGGTTTTTGCAAAGGTTAAAGATGAATATGATTTTATTATTATTGATTGTTCGCCATCATTAGGTTTGATCACCGTTAACGCCTTAACCGCTGCCGATTCTGTTATTATACCTGTACAGTGCGAGTACTTTGCGTTAGAGGGTTTGGGCAAATTGTTAAACACGGTTAAAATTGTTCAAAACCGTCTTAATACCAATTTAAAAATTGAAGGCATTTTATTAACCATGTATGATGTTAGGCTGCGCCTTTCAAACCAGGTGGTTGAAGAGGTACGCACCCACTTTGAAGACATGGTGTTTGAAACCATTATACAGCGTAATACCCGGTTAAGCGAGGCGCCAAGCTTTGGTTTATCAGTAATTATGCATGATGCCAACTCAAAGGGCGCCATAAATTACTTGAACCTTGCGCGTGAAATACTGCGTAAAAACGGATTAATAGGAGAACCTGTTCAACAAAATACAACCGAAACCGCCCGATAGATGAGTGCTGAGAAAAGAAGAGCTTTAGGAAAAGGGTTAAGCGCACTGCTTAATGACAGCGACGATGTACTACCCTACAAAAGAAATAATGATACCAATACTGTTGCGCCTGCTGCCTCAACAAACGGTACCGGCAACAGCGCCGGCTCGGTAAACGAGATCAGGATTGATGAAATTGAGGTTAACCCTTTTCAGCCGCGTACAGATTTTGACGAAATAGCCTTAGGCGAACTGGCAGACTCCATTAAACTGCAGGGCCTTATACAACCTATTACACTTAGAAAAGTAAGTGCGCACAACTACCAGTTGATTTCGGGCGAGCGCAGGTTACGTGCTTCAAAAATTGCAGGCTTAACAACAATACCGGCTTATGTACGCACCGCTAATGACCAGCAGATGCTGGAGATGGCGCTTATTGAGAACATTCAGCGCGAAAACCTGAATGCTATTGAGGTAGCACTGAGTTTTCAGCGCATGCTGGATGAGTTAAACCTTAAACAGGAAGAACTTGGCGATCGCGTCAGCAAAAACAGGTCAACCGTTAATAACTACCTGCGTTTACTGAAGCTGCCTCCTGCTATACAGGTTGCCATAAGAGACGGAGCATTAAGCATGGGCCACGCGCGTGCATTAATTACCATTGATGACCCGGCACAGCAACTGTATATTTTTAAACAGATCATTCAGCAAGGTTTGTCTGTACGTAAGGTAGAGGAGATAGTTAGAGAACTGCAACGTACCAAACCAAGAAAAGAAGGCAAACAACCTGAACCAATATCTTTCCAGGTGCAAAAAATACAGGATGACCTTGCATCCAAATTCAGTTCAAAGGTAAGGTTAAAAGTTAATGCTCAGGGCAATGGAACAATTGAAATTCCGTTTCTTTCTGAAGAAGACCTTAACCGCATTTTAGAAATGCTTGACTGGTAACATGCTCAAACAATTTGTATTTTTTTTAGTATTTATTGGCCTTTCAAGTGCAGGAATGGCGCAAAGGCCTGATTTTAGCCCGCCTAAAACCAAGGCCGACAGCGTAAAAATGCGCCGCGACTCGCTACGTTCAAAAGCGTTTGCGCCAAGCGTGGTTGACGAAAAAATTTACCATCCTGATAGCACACACAGTCCGCGTAAAGCAGTGATGCACTCGCTTATGATACCCGGCTGGGGGCAAGTGTATAATAAAAAATGGTGGAAAGTGCCTATTGTTTACGGCGGCCTGGGATTGATTGGCTGGATGTATGCTTTTAATCAAAGTTATTATACTGAGAATTTAACCATAGCGCGGTACCGACGTGAAGGGAAGGTACCAAAAGCAGGCGACCCATATTACGAAACCTATCAAAAATATGCCACGTATGGTTTTTCAGACCAGGCTATAAATGATGCGGTAAGAGGTTACAGGCGTTACAGGGATTTGAGCGTGTTGCTTTTTGCCGGCATGTGGGGCCTGCAAATTATTGACGCTTATATTGATGCCAAGTTTATCCACTCCTACACAATGGATAATAACCTGTCATTTAAAATCAGTCCGCAGTTATTGACGGTGCCAATGTATGCTTATGATGTACAAAGCGCTTATTCTCCCGGTTTAAAAGTTACCTTTACATTCAGATAAATATCACCAATTAAAAATCGCCTTTTGTTCACAGAAGGTTAAATAACACACATGAAGATTGCATTATTAGGCTACGGCAAAATGGGTAAAATAATTGAAAAAATTGCCATTGACCGTAAGCACGAAATTGTTTTAAAAATAGATCAGGATAACTTAAGCGAGCTAACTAAAGAGAATCTGCAAAGGGCTGATGTAGCCATTGAGTTCAGCACACCTCATACCGCGCTTTCAAATATAAACAACTGCCTTGACGCGGGCGTACCTATTGTGGTAGGCACAACCGGCTGGTTGAATGATATACCGGTTATTAAGCAACGTTGCGAAGATGAAGGCCTGGCTTTTATTTACGGCACCAACTTTAGCGTAGGGGTAAACATTTTCTTCCATGTAAATAAAATGCTGGCCAAAATTATGAACGGCTACAATTACTACGACGTACAGGTTGAAGAGATCCATCACACGCAAAAGCTTGATTCGCCAAGCGGCACGGCCATTACCATTGCAGAAGGTATAATCAACAACCTTGATGCCAAGCAAGAGTGGGTGAATGTTTTAACTGCCGAAGGACTGGAAGCTACCGATAATGTAAAAGCTGATGAACTGTTGATAGAATCATACCGCATTGACAGCGTTCCCGGAACGCATACCGTAATTTATGATTCGGAAGTTGATTCTATAGAATTTAAGCATACAGCACATAACCGCAACGGCTTTGCCTTAGGCGCGGTAATGGCTGCCGAGTGGATACAAAACCGTAAAGGTTTTTACTCGGTAGAAGATATGTTTGATTTTACCCTAAATAATAAATAACATTGAAGATATTTTAGAACAATGAACTGGAAATTCTGGAACAGAAACAAAACCCAATCTGCTGATACAAAAAAGAAAAAGAAAAGCGCTACCCGTGAGTGGACCGACGCTATCATTTTTGCAGTAGTTGCCGCAACTATTATACGTACCTTTTTTATTGAGGCTTATACCATACCTACACCCTCCATGGAACGCTCCTTATTAGTGGGCGATTTTTTGTTTGTAAGTAAGCTTAATTACGGTCCGCGTACGCCAATTACGCCTATCGCGTTTCCATTTGCGCACCATACCATGCCCATTATCAACACCAAAGCTTATTGGGATGGATGGCAGCTGGGTTATCACCGTTTACCCGGCTTAAGCGAAGTTAAGCGCCAGGATGTAGTGGTTTTTAATTACCCAATGGAGGCCGATTCGCCCTACCTTCGTCCGGTTGATAAACGTGAGAACTACATTAAACGTTGTATAGGTATTGCAGGCGATACGGTTAAATTGATAGATGCCCAGGTTTATATTAACGGCAAAGCTGTTGAAGATAAGCCGGGACAACAAATAGATTACGAAGTAACCACCAGCGGTCAGGATATTAACCCTGAAGTACTGCGCGATCTGCATGTAAGCAACTACGAGGGCAGCCCTTTCTATACCATGACCAAGGAAGCGGCCAATACCATTAAAGGTTATTCAAATGTAACATCCATCAAACCGCGTATACAGCCTGCTAACGGTGGTGATATGAGTGTTTTCCCGGTATTCCCAACCGGCCTTGTTACACCCGGCGACCATAAATATACCTGGAACGTTGACAACTTTGGCCCTGTTATCATCCCTAAAAAAGGATGGACCGTTAAACTGGATAGCTTAACGCTGCCGCTATATCGCCGTGCAATTACTGTTTACGAAGGCAATACTTTAAAACAGGTTGGCAACGACATTTTGATAAACGGACAAAAAACCGACAGCTATACCTTCAAAATGAACTATTACTGGATGATGGGCGATAACCGTCATGATTCGCTCGACTCGCGTTTCTGGGGTTTTGTACCAGAGGACCATATAGTTGGTAAAGCATTGTTCATTTGGATGAGCTGGGATAGCGATGCATCATTCTTTAGCAAAATACGCTGGAACAGGATATTTAAGGGGATAAATTAAGCCCCTCCGCCCCTGAAGGAGAACTAAAATTTACAGCCCTGCGAATTCGCGGGGCTTTTTCGTGTTAAGCTGAAGCCTAATGTATTTTAGGTCGAAGCACTCTGCTTGCACAAAGCAATAGTCCGGAAAGATTGGCAGTGTTTTATTGATGTAATGTTACTTTACTGTTTCGAACAAAAGCGTAAGAGAGCAGGGTAATTAGCAACGGAAGTATAATTACTGATGGTATAATTGCTGACAACCTGAACAGATCCGCTTGTGCCACACCGGAGGTACGCATTTGTTGCAATGTGCGGGCAATCTCGGGTGCGGGGGTGTTAGCAGCCTTTAGTTCGGTTTCTTTTAAAGTTAAAACCGCATTATACCACTCGGGGTTGATATGGTGGTGATAAACGTACAAAAATGGTTCATATATAACGAACGATATAGCTGCTACAACTAAAGCAACAACCACCCTTTTTAAAAAAGTGATATGTCCCCCAACCTGTTCCTGCTTTATTGCGCGTACGATCATTACAACAGGGAGTAATACAATGAGCATATCAAAGTACTGACCAATATAAAGGTAAGTACTGTCAAGCCCGGTCAACCACATGAGTGTGGTATAAAGGCAAAAGCCTATGCCCATAATTAAACCGTTGATGTAAGTTGTTTTTGATAAGGAAAAGTTGGCCATAAAAGAGGGTGCTGTCTATGACGTATGACTGGCATTGGTACAAATTGTTACAATCGGTTCACCCGTTTCATTTTCGTCTCACTAATTTTTAATAAAAAACTAAAAATCAATGCTTTATAAAAAATATCGTCTCACTTCGTCTCACATATTCAATGAAACGATGAGACGATAAAACACTATGCCTGCTGCAGTTATCAGGTGGTTAACGGGCTTACATTCAACTTCCCGGCAACCTCGTTCAGGTCGGCTACAACAGCATCAACTAACGGTATACCGTTTTGGCGACGATCAATTTCAGCCTCATACTCAGGCTCTCCGGGTATAACAACCCCTTGCTGCTCATCAATGCGCGAGGCCGATTTGAAACGGGTTATCCAGTTATCCATATGGCTCTTAAAATCATCAGCCGGACGGAAGCCGTCAATGCGCATGGCACCCACAAAATGTCCTATCCCCTCACCCACCGGATTAGCAGACGGCTCCAGAAAAGCCACAAAAGGTGGTACCCAAGGCCCGTAATTAGCCCCGGACAGCACCCCCGACAAAATATCAACCACCGAAGCAAGTCCGAAACCTTTGTGGCTGCCATGGTCGCGGTCGCTGCCCAGGGGCAATAGTGCGCCTCCACTTTTTAAGGCGAATGGGTCGGTGGTATAACCGCCGTCTTTGTCCTGTATCCAGCCTTCGGGCACGGCGTTGCCGGCGCGTTGGGCTATCTCCAGTTTTCCGTTAGCTGCTGCCGAGGTCGCCATATCAATAACCACAGGCGGGTATTGCCCTGCCGGGAAACCGTAACAGATAGGATTGGTACCTAACATGCGCTCATTAGAGAAAGTAGGCACCACCAGCGGACTTGCATTGGTTACGGCGAAGCCTATCATATCCTGTTCAACGGCCATCAAAGCGTGATAACCGGCAATACCAAAATGGTTGGAGTTGCGAACAGCTACCCACCCCGAGCCAAACTGCTTAGCTTTCTCAATAGCCAGCTGCATAGCAAAAGGGGCAGTAACCAACCCTAAGCCTGCATCGCCGTCAACAGTGGCGGTGGTAGCAGTTTGATGTACTACCTGTATATTGGGTTGGGCGTTAATGCGTTTCTTCTCCCATAGTCGCACATAGCCTGTAAGCCGTGCCACCCCATGCGAATCAATACCACGGAGGTCTGCTTTAAGCAGTACATCGGCAGCAAGTTGTGCATGGGCCGCGTTGCAGCCCATAGCCAGAAAAACATCAGTTGTAAATTTACGTAACGAAACTTCGGTAATAACCATGTGCAAATATATCGCTTTACAACCATCGGCGCCATTATTAACAACCAGGGAAAAATAAGCTCTATGCAAACAATATAAATAATAATTGCTTACCTTGTTTCCCCCCGCGCCAACAGGCCTATCTGTTTACCTAAAGCGGAAAGAAAAAACATGACAGAACACGAAATAAAAGTATCATTCAAAGAATACAACACCATAACAGAACTTGACCCGGCCGACGAAAAATTGTGCGAACAGGCAGTGATCGCCATGAAAAACTCGCACTCGCCGTACTCTAAATTCAGGGTGGGCGCTGCCTTGCGGTTAAAAAGCGGCAAAATAATTTTAGGCAGCAACCAGGAGAACGCCGCTTACCCATCCGGCCTGTGTGCCGAACGGGTTGCGCTTTTTCATTGGGGTGCCAATCACCCGGATGATCCCATTGAAGCCATGGCTGTAACCGCCTTTACAGAAGAGTTTCCCATTTTGAAACCAGTCACCTCCTGCGGCAGCTGCCTGCAGGTTCTGGCTGAGTACGAAAGAAAACAAGGCACACCCGTAAAAACCATATTGTACTGCCTTGACGGACCAACGTGGGTGATCAACGGCATTGAAACGTTTTTACCTTTCCTGTTTTTTGAGGAACGCCTCAATGGTTAAGCGTAAAACGCGAAGAGCCCCGGCATGCCGGGGCTCTTCGCATTATTATTAAAAAGTTAATTGCCGAGAGGATAAATTCGCTCTACGTCTACCGCATCAGGCGCGGCCAGCATTAACGGTACTTTTTCTATGGTAACGAAGCTGAGATCTAAACCAAAGCCACGCTCTTCAGATAAGCTCAGGTTTTTCAGGTAGCCATAATACATCATGATGAACTTCTCGTAAAACGACAGGTTATGGGAGCGCGACAATACCTTCTCTATCACCACAAAACGGAAGTCGCCTACTATTTTGTGTTTGTTGAGCGATGTGTAAGTACTTGTAATATCCACCTCACCATTCTTCACCAGATCTTCCACCACACGACGGAACAGTAAATTGATCTGTTGCTCAACCCTGAAACCCAGTTTAAAATCTATCCTGATCACCTTACCTGGCACCAAAAAGTCAACCTCGTACTGACTTGTGTAAGGTTCATCAACCACATCAACGTGTACCAGCCAGTAAACATCGGCGCGCTTGGGCTGCTTCTGTAATATGGAATAAATAATTTTTGATTCAATCTCAGAGTTAAAATTTGCACTGGTAAGATAAACCAATTGCGACGCGTATTTCGGTACGCTTTCGTCCTCGCTTAACTCTTTTAAAATGCCGTAATAGTCTTCAATCTCAATGAATTTAACGTAGCGGTTGCGTATGCGCCGTGCATTGTGCCAGGTCCACATTACCGAGAACAATACAAACCCTATTGACAGTGTAAACCAACCACCCTCGGTAAATTTACCCAGGTTGCCTAACAAGAAGGTGCCTTCAATAATTAGGTACAAGGTTAAAAACAGTCCCACAATGTAATTTGGAACTTTTTTACGTGCCAGAAACTTAGATACCAATATGGTGGTCATTAACATGGCTACAGTAATACTTAAACCGTAAGCGGCCTCCATCTTTGACGATTCCTTAAACAACAGCACCACACCAATGCAACCGGCGCACAAAATCCAGTTAATGCTCGGCACATACAATTGACCTTTCTGTTCGCTTGGGTAATTGATCTTCACTTTTGGCCACAGGTTCAATCTCACAGCTTCCGCTATCAGTGTAAATGAACCTGATATTAACGCCTGACTGGCAATTACCGCAGCGGCGGTTGCAATGCAAACACCAAATATTTTAAACTCGCCCGGCATTATCTGGTAAAACGGATTAAAGATATCCAGCTTCATCACCTCGCCGTTATGTTGCAGTAACCAAACACCTTGGCCCAAATAGTTTAAAACAAGGCAAGCCTTAACGTAAACCCAGCTGGCCTGAATGTTCTTTCTGCCGCAATGGCCGAGGTCTGAATATAAGGCCTCTGCCCCGGTTGTACAAAGAAAAACCGCACCCAAAATAGCAAAGGCGCTCGGATTAGTACTTAAAAGCTCAAACGCATAATGCGGACTTAGCGCCTTTAAGACACCGGGATGCTGCCAGATCATCATCACGCCAAGTACCCCCATCATGGTGAACCAGAGGAACATGATAGGTCCGAAAGCCTTACCTACCAGCGACGTACCGAATTGCTGTATGATAAACAAAACTGCTATAATAATTATAACTATCGTCTCGGTGTAAAGATTTGGATAATAGGTTTGTAAACCCTCTATTGCCGACGAAATAGTGATGGGAGGCGTAATTATACCGTCGGCCAGTAAAGCACAACCACCTACTACAGCGGGTACAATAAGCCATTTGGCTTTACGCCTTACTAATGAGAAAAGTGAGAAAATACCACCTTCGCCCTTGTTATCTGCGCGCAACGTTATAACCACATATTTTAAAGTGGTTTGTAGCGTTAGCGTCCAGAAAATACATGATATTCCGCCGTATACCAATACCTCCGATATACGTTGCGAACCTACAATGGCTTTGAATACATAGAGCGGCGACGTACCAATATCACCGTAAATTATTCCCAAACTGATCAGGAGCCCGGCGGCTGACAGTTTTGACAGATCTTTATGTTGAGACACTATTCAGATTTAAAAAGCCCAAAATTAAAAAAAATATAAATACAACTCAGTTTTATATACTTACAACCAATTTTTATCAAAATCGTATAATTTGATAACGTAATTAAACCCTGATTGTTAAAAAATGTTAAAATGATAAACAATATTGCCTGTTTAATAACATATGCAGGGTTTATTTATACTTTTGTGTGGGGAATAATATGAGGAAACTTTTTACCTACCTGTATTTGTGCTTACTTTTTACCGCCATGGCGGTACCGGTAAATATTGCGCAATCTTTTGCGGCTCCTCAACAACCTCGCGATACTTCGTTTAATCTATTCCCTAAAAAGAAACTTAAAAAAAGCACTTTGCAATTTACCCTGCCGCCTGTCAAGGCCGGCGAAACATCAAGTGTTAAATTAAATGTATCACGCCCTACCGACAAGGTGATCAGCAGTGTAGAAGTTTACCCTAATCCGGTTACAGATCAGATCAACCTGCGTTACTATGTATCAAGAAACACTACACTAACCATTAAAATAGTGGATGTGTTGGGTAATGATATACAAACCCTTTTCTCTAATCGTGTTGAACCGGGTGAGCAAACTCGCTCATTCCCGGTAGCTAATAAATTGAACAAGGGCTTCTACTTCATCCGCGTTTTAGCCGGCACAGAATCTGTTATTAAGCGCATCTCAATTTTATAAGTTTGAATTATTGAGTTAGCGAATTATTGATTGGCTTTTGTTAATCTGATTCAATTATTAATTTGCCACCTCAATCAATAATTCAGTAATTCAATAAATCATTAATAACATCGCTATGAAAATCATCGCCATTGGTCGCAATTACATTGAGCATGCTAAGGAACTAAATAACCCGGTGCCTGCATCGCCTGTTATTTTTATGAAGCCTGATACAGCTTTGCTTAAAGATAACAAGCCATTCTATCACCCTGATTTCTCAGAAGATATTCATCATGAAATTGAGGTGGTTTTGAAAGTAAGCAAAGAAGGCAAACACATCAGCGAAAAATTTGCTGCTAACTACTTTGAAGAAATTGGCTTAGGCATTGACTTTACCGCTCGCGATATACAGCAGCGCCACAAAGAAAAAGGACTGCCATGGGAGCTGGCTAAAGCCTTCGATAATTCGGCCCCTATCAGCAACTTTTTGCCTAAAGCACAATTTGCTGATCTGTACCAGTTAAACTTCAATCTGGATGTGAATGGCGAACGCAGACAAACAGGTAACACCAAAGATCTTATCTTCAGTTTTGACTACATTATAGCGTTCGTTTCCAGATACATCACGCTTAAAAAAGGCGACCTTATTTACACCGGTACGCCACAGGGCGTTGGCAAAGTAAACATAGGCGACAGGCTTGAAGGATACCTGGAAGGACAAAAGCTACTTGATTTTTACATAAAGTAACTAAACAAATAGCCATTTTGGGCGTATGTTATTTGTACAATATAATCCGTTCAAATAAACCGGCATTTGCCGCGCCTTTTCTGCAAATGAATAAACTATTTATTACCTTTCTCTTTATAGCTTCGGCTGCTTTAACACGGGCTCAAAGCATACAAAGCAGGCAGTATCCGCAAAACTTTTTTAAATACCCTATAGATCTTCCGCCAAGCACGGCTGGCTCTTTTGGTGAATTAAGGCCCAATCATTTTCATTCGGGGCTTGATTTTAAAACTAATCAGCGCACAGGCTACCCGGTTCACGCTACGGCCATGGGTTACATTTCGCGCCTCAGGGTGCAGTTCGGCGGCTTTGGCAATGCGGTTTACATTACACACCCAAACGGTTTTACCAGTGTTTACGGGCACTTGCAAAGCTTTAATCCGCAAATAGCCAAAGCCATTCGCGATGAGCAATACGCCCAGCAAAGATATGATGTGGATTTCCAGGTACCGCCATTGCTTATGCCGGTTAATGAACTACAGGTCATTGGTATATCTGGCAACACAGGTGCATCTGCGGGGCCCCATTTACATTTTGAGCTGCGCGATGCCGTTACCGAGCAAACCATTAATCCACAGCTATTCGGCTTAACCATACCCGACAAAATTGCTCCGGCTATAACCGCTGCTGCAGTTTACAACCTTGGCGACAAGCCATTCAGCGAAAATACACCTCATCGTTTCTTCGCGGTTACGGGCAGTGGCCCAAATCATCGTCTTACAAAACCGCAGGTAATAGAGGTAAGCGGTAATACCGGCTTTGGCATAAGCGCTACAGATGTTAACAGCGCATCGCCCAATAAAAATGGCGTGTACTCAATTGAGTTGAAAGTTGACGGCAAAACAGTTTATACGTTTGCTGTTGAACGTTTTGGCTTTGACCAAACACGGGCCATTAACGGGTATATTGATTACCCTACTTATTTAATGCAGGGCAGGTATATTCAAAAATGCTTCATTCCCCCGGGCAGTAGCATTACACTTTATCCGCAATCAGCCAATGGCGGGATCGTAACCTTCAATGATGCCGCATTGCATAATGTAGAATATGTGGTTAAAGACCTGGCGGGCAACACATCATCCCTTAAATTACAGGTGCGCTCGGTTATTAAACCGTCTGCAGCAGATGCTCCTTTAAAAGGCACACTTTTTAAACACGATAAAAAAAACGAGTACGCTACAGACAAAGTGAAGGTTACCGTAACACCAGGCAACTTGTATGATGATGTTGACTTTGTTTATTCACTCCTGCCTAAACGCCCCGGCGCTTTTTCGGCAACGCACCGTATTCATAACCGACTTACCCCCATACATGATAGCTTTGAACTTTGGATAAAACCTGAGGTTGAACTGGGTACTTTAGCTGCTAAAGCTGTTATTGCAAATACAGCCGGTTATTGCGATACCAGCCGAGTAGATGGTGGGTTTGTGAAAGCAACACCACGCGCTTTTGGCGATTATTACGTTACTGTTGATACAGTGGCTCCGTATGCCACCCCTATCAATATTCAAAACGGAAGTAATTTGTCTGCAGCGAAGAAAATATCACTCAAAATTGGTGATAACCTGTCGGGCATTAAAAGCTATAAAGGCTACATTGATGGTAAGTGGGTTTTAATGGAGTGGGATTATAAAACACGCGTACTAAATTATACCTTTGATAACAGTGTTGCCCAGGGCAAGCATTTATTTGAGCTGACTCTTAGCGATTACAAGAATAATATTAAACAATTTAAAGCCGAATTCTACAGATAATGTCACATTTAAAAGCAGGCGATAAAGCCCCTGAATTCACAGCGAACGACCAAAACGGACAAGCAGTTTCTTTAGCTGATTTTAAAGGAAAAATCGTAATTCTATATTTTTATCCTAAAGATGATACCCCCGGCTGCACCGCTGAGGCTTGCGATTTCAGAGATAACTACCAGTCGTTACAGGCACAAGGTTACCAGGTAATTGGCGTTAGTACTGATGACGAAAAATCGCACAAGAAATTTGTAACCAAGCACAGTCTGCCTTTCCCGCTGATAGCAGATACCGACCAATCAATTGTTCAGGCTTATGGTGTTTGGGGAGAGAAAAACATGTACGGCAAAAAATACATGGGCACTATGCGCACAACCTTTATTATTGATGCTGATGGTGTTATCAGTCACGTAATTTCGAAAGTGGATACAAAAGCGTCATCGCAGCAGGTGCTTGACCTGATTAAGGGGTGATTTGAATATCGAATATTGAACATCGAATTTTGAATGATGAATTGCTTTCAACTTCATCATTCAAAATTCTATATTCGGTGTTCAATATTAAGCGAACCAAACAAATCTCCGTAAAAACCATTTAATACCTAAATTAATTAAACGTATGCCAACACAGGTAGAAGATGCAGAGATATTAAGTAAATTTCAGGATGAGCGCACCCGCAACGAGGCGTTTAATCTGTTATTGAAAAAATATCAGCAAAAAATTTACTGGCACATTCGCCGCATGGTGATTGATCATGATGATGCTGACGACCTGGTGCAGGATGTGTTTATAAAGGTTTGGAAAAACCTGGCCAATTTCCGGGCAGACTCACAACTTTATACGTGGATGTACCGAATTGCCAGCAATGAGTGCATTACTTTTTTAAATAAGAAAAAGCAAAAGAACAACATTTCATTAGATGAGGTAGATTACTCACTGGCCGATAACCTCACCGCCGCCAGCTATTTTAATGGCGATAAAGCGCAACGCAAACTACAGCAGGCCATACTTACCCTGCCTGAAAAACAACGCCTTGTGTTCAACATGAAGTATTTTGAAGATATGAAATACGAGGAAATGTCGGACGTATTGGGTACCAGCGTAGGTGCGCTAAAAGCATCATACCATCTTGCAGTAAAAAAGATAGAAGCTATTTTATTAGCCGAAGAATAATTTATTTTTGCTGTTAAACCTTTTCATCTAAATTTCATCTATACGGTATCATGACAGTTGATATAGAAAATAAAGAATGGCCGGAAGACGGAAAACTACCGGAATTGGCAGGTAAAGCCAATCCGTTTGTAGTGCCCGAGGGTTATTTTGATGGGTTGGATGAGCGCATTATGGCTGCAATTACGATAGACGAGCTTAAAAATAGTATGCCTGAGGAAGGTTTTTTAGTACCTGAAGGATACTTTAATGAACTTGCTTCAAATATACAGTCGCGTATTGCGGTTGAAGAACTGATTGATCACGAAGAGGCGGGCTTTGAGCTTCCTGCCGGCTATTTTGATGAACTAAACGCTAATATACAAAGCCGCATTGCTGTTGAAGAAGCAATGGAGGCAGGCGAAGCTTTTGAAGTGCCTGCAGGTTATTTTGAGACATTAACCAGCCAGATAGAAAGCCGCGTATTTGTTGAAGAGGCTTTATCTACTGACGAGGTATTTACCGTTCCGGATGGATATTTTGAACAGCTTAATGCTAAAATTTTAAACAAAACAGTTACACAGGAAACTGTACAACGCAAGGGCGGTAT
Organism: Mucilaginibacter auburnensis; assembly: GCF_002797815.1. Classification (NCBI taxonomy): domain Bacteria; kingdom Pseudomonadati; phylum Bacteroidota; class Sphingobacteriia; order Sphingobacteriales; family Sphingobacteriaceae; genus Mucilaginibacter; species Mucilaginibacter auburnensis. Next base: position 1,330,874 of record NZ_PGFJ01000001.1, on the reverse strand, counting down.
TATTAGGCTAATGCGCTCTACAGCGTTCAAATATGCCACAGCTGCATGTTTTGTATTGGTTGCAGGCGCAGGCTTTATGTTTTGGCCTTCAACAAACAATGTTGAACCTATAAATGCGTCAGATTACCTGCACAAGGAACTGTCAACTGTACCGGTTGACGACTTGCAGAAATATATTCAGGCAAGTATGGAAGGTGTGGATGTTCAACACACGGTGGCAATTGAGGACCTTCCGGTTAGCGAAGCTGCCTTTACTAATGCTTTACAGGAATATGCTGAGATGCAATAAATAATGATGATGAAACCGTTTACCAGACACATTTTTATTACTTTATTACTATTAGCCACCGGCTATGGCGCATGGGCGCAGATACCCCGCAATAGTTTCCGTCCGGGTAATGCAAACGGTGCACAACGGTTCAACCAGGCGCCTAATGCTGCCAGTATGCAAAAGGTTGAGTCAATAAAAGAGAGCTTTTTAGAGCAAAAAATGCAGCTTTCTGCTGATGAAGCTGCTCGCTTTTGGCCTGTATACAGAAGATATCAGGATGAACTGAGAGAGGTATTGCGTTTAAAAAGAATCAACAACTCTGATGCCCAGGCCGATGGACGCGAGCAGATCAGGAAAAACATGGAGTATGACAGCCGCATGGTTAGAATACGTGAGCGTTACTCTGATGAGTTTTTGAAAATATTACCGCCCGAAAAACTAAGCAAGCTTTATAAAAGTGAACGCGAGTTTAACGACGAACTGATAAGAAGAGTTGGCGAACATCAGTAATAAAAAAGTATTTAAGCCAAAGGTCCGTTATTATAATGACGGGCCTTTTGTATTTTTGCCCCATGCCAACACTTCGCCAGTTATTTTTAGCCAACAATGCGCAAACTACCAACTTCCCCCTGTTGCTTGAATTTGAGCGGGCTCAGGGCGTGCATTTATATAACAGCGAAGGCAAAGCTTATATTGATCTGATATCGGGCATTGGCGTGAGCAGTTTAGGGCATGGCAACCCAAAAGTTATTGAGGCTGTAAAACAACAGGTAGAAAAATATATGCACCTGATGGTTTATGGTGAATATGTACAAACACCACAGGTACGCTTTGCAGAGAAACTGGTATCAGTACTACCGGATAATTTGCAATCGGTTTATTTTGTTAGCTCCGGCGCCGAAGCTGTTGAGGGCGCCCTTAAGTTGGCTAAGCGTTTTACCGGCAGGCAGCAGGTTGTGGCATACTACAACTCTTACCACGGCAGCACCCATGGCGCATTAAGCGTGATGGGCAATGAGGAATACAAACAGGCATATCGTCCGCTTTTGCCAGGTGTTACATTCATTAACTTTAACCTCCTGCCCGACCTCAACCTCATAACCACCGAAACCGCTTGCGTAATTATTGAAACCATACAAGGTGAAGCTGGTATACAAGTGCCTGATTTTGCTTACATGCAAGCCTTGCGCAAGCGTTGTACTGAAACCGGCGCCTTATTGATACTGGACGAGATACAGGCAGCCTTCGGCCGCACAGGTAAGCTTTTTGCCTTTGAGCATTTTGATATAGTTCCCGATATCTTGTTGTTGGCCAAAGCGCTTGGCGGAGGCATGCCTATTGGCGCTTTCGTTTCATCAAATGAAATTATGGGTGCGCTAAAAGAGAACCCCATTCTTGGACACATCACCACATTTGGCGGGCACCCGGTTTGCTGTGCAGCGGGATTAGCCGCGTTGGAGGTTTTACTGGAAGAAGAACTTGTTGCAGGTGTTGCCGAAAAGGAAGCTTTAATACGCAGCTTATTAGTACACCCAGCCATTAGGCAAATTCGCGGCAAAGGATTGATGCTGGCTGTTGAACTGGAGAACTTTGACCTCAACAAAAAAATAATTGACCGCTGCATTGACAACGGTGTAATAACCGACTGGTTTTTGCATTGCAGCAATGCTATGCGTTTAGCGCCCCCCCTTATTATAACAGCCACTCAAATTGAAGAAGCTTGTAACATTATTATAGAAGCTATCAACTTTCATTCCTGACATTCTCGTCAGTTTTAAAACGCAATACAAACACCTCCAATTACTTAACTTAAAATTACTTAAGCAAACTCGTTGGCAAGGTAATATTGCGGCTATTAACGTACGCTTTTGGTATAGTTTGTGCATTTATTAGGGTATTAATGCAAAAAGCCGATTTATAGGTTTTAAAGCATCATTTTTAAGCCGAAACTGAATAGTTTTTAAGTCAGTTAACTATACAGACATGACCCCAGTAAGCCATCTACAAAAAAATATGAAAATAGCGTACATTTCAACCTATCCTCCGCGCGAATGCGGTATTGCAACCTTTAATCAAAACCTTATGCGCGCTATTGGCGCTAATTTTCCTGAAAGGAAAAATATATTAGGTAACGACTTTGTTGTAGCGTTAAATGATTCAGAAAATTTAGATGAGTATGAATATCCTGAAGAGGTTAAATATGTTGTAAGGCAAAATCATCAGAAAGACTACATCAGAGCAGCCAACTTTATTAACACCAGTACAGCCGATGTTTGTATAATTGAGCACGAGTTTGGTATTTATGGTGGTGAAAGTGGTATTTATATTCTCCCGCTTATTAATCGCTTAGAGAAGCCGCTTATTTCTATTTTACACACGGTTTTAAAAGATCCAAGCTATGTGCAGCGCATCATCATCAGAGAAATGGCTGAGCAATCTGCCAAAATAATTGTGATGAGCCAGCGTGCTGTGGAGTTTTTAACTACTATTTATGATATCCCTACCGAAAAGATACAGATAATTGAACATGGTGTGCCTGATGTGGAAGCACCTGAAAATAACCCGATAAAAAATCTTACGCCATTTAAAAACCGCAAGGCACTGTTAACATTCGGTTTAATAAGCCGTAACAAGGGACTGGAAACGGTGGTAAGAGCCTTACCTAAAATAGTGGAAAAACATCCGGATGTTAACTATGTGGTGTTAGGCAACACGCATCCGGGCGTTATAAAAAATTCAGGCGAAGAGTATCGCGATCATTTAAAGACATTGGCCAGCCAGCTTGGCGTATCTCAAAATCTGCACTTCATTAATAAATTTGTAGCCGAGGAAGAACTGATACAATATTTAACGGCTGCTGAAATTTATGTTACGCCTTATCTTAATGAAGCGCAAATAACAAGTGGCACGTTATCGTACGCGGTTGGGTCGGGTGCTGCGGTGGTTTCAACCCCATACTGGCACGCTACCGAATTACTGGCACATAACCGTGGCAGGCTGTTTGATTTTAAGAACGCCGAAGCGCTGGCCGATACTGTAATTGAGCTGCTTGACAACCAGGCTATGCTTAACCAAATGCGCAATAACGCATACGAATACGGTTTACATCTACGCTGGCCTGTGGTGGGATCGGAGTTTATCAAAGTAGCCCAGGAAGCCTGCTTTAATCATGATTTTAGGGACAAGATATTAAAGAACAGTATAGTTGACCCTGAGATCATGCCTAAGTTTAGTCTTGGACACGTTATCCGCCTTACTGATGATACAGGTATTGTTCAACACGCTAAATATGGCATACCTAACCTAAAAGAAGGGTATTGCCTTGATGATAACTCACGCGCGCTGATCATGGCGCTAATGGCCCATAAGCGCAACAACAGCAAGGAGGCGTTTGACCTGTTGCCTATCTACCTGAGTTACATTCACTACATGCAGACTGATGATGGTAACTTCCGCAACTTTTTGAGCTTTAACCGTTCATATCTGGATGAAGTAGGTTCAGAAGATTCATTCGGCCGTACCATTTGGTCTTTGGGTTATTTGATCGCTACGGCATCAAGCAACTCTTACCGGGAGTTTGCCACCGAGTTGTTCCAAAAATCGTTCGGTCATTTCAGAGCGCTTAAACATTTGCGCGGAATGGCAAATACCATTATTGGAATAGCTTACTATTTAAAGGTTCACCCTACTGATGACGGCATGGTTGCCGAAATGGCCCGTTTAACGCAACCATTGATTGACGCGTATGATAAAACCCGTGCAGATGATTGGGAGTGGTTTGAAGAAGGTATGACCTATGATAATGCCATTTTGCCTCTTGCCTTGCTACACTCCTGCGAGATAACCGGTAATGAACGCGCTAAAGAAGTTGCCTTAAAAACCATGGAGTTTTTAGATAAGTTAACGTTATCAAACGGTTACTTAAGCCCGGTGGGTAATGATGGCTGGTATTACCGTGGTGGCACCTTCCCTACTTTTGACCAACAGGCTATTGAAACTATGGCAATGGTGTTACTGCACTTCCAGGCTTACCATATATTTAGAAAACCTGAGCATATTGAAAAAATGTTCCTGAGCTATAAATGGTTCCTGGGCGAAAACACCTTACGCGCACCATTATATGACCACGAAACCAAGGGCTGCTGCGATGGCTTACTGCCAACCGGTATTAACCGTAACCAGGGTGCCGAGAGTACTTTAGCTTACTTAATATCGCACTTAACAGTTCTGGAGGCTTTTGAGTTAGAGTACGAGTACAACAAATTATCTCAAAAAAAACTGGTAGGCGCTAAATGAAGGTAGCCGTTTTGTCGCCTGTGGCCTGGCGCACACCGCCCAGACATTACGGGCCATGGGAGCAGGTAGCATCAAATATTGCGGAAGGAATTATAAAGCTGGGGGCAGAGGTTACACTCTTTGCCACCGGCGATTCTGTTACCGTAGGTACGTTGGATGCCATTTGCGAAACTGGTTACGAGGAGGACCGCTCACAAGATGCCAAAGTATTGGAGTGCCTTCACATCAGTAATTTGATGGAGAAGGCTCATCAGTTTGATGTGATCCACAATAACTTTGATTTTTTACCCCTCACCTATTCTGGACTTATAAAAACCCCGGTTATTACTACTATACATGGATTTTCCTCTCCGCGCATAATCCCGGTTTATAAAAAATATAGCCAAACAAGCCATTACGTATCTATAAGCGACTCGGACAGGAGTCCGGAGTTAGACTACCTGGCTACAGTATATAATGGTTTAGATGCCGGGAAATTCGTTTTTAATGCACAGCCAAAAGATTATTTACTATCCTTTAGTCGTATTCATCCTGACAAGGGCATTACTGAAGCCATCGCGATAGCGAAGAAAAGTAAATACCAGCTTATTATAGCGGGTATAATACAGGATGAACGCTATTTTAAAGAGGAAGTTGAGCCACATTTAAATGAGCAAATAAAGTACATAGGCAGCGCAGGGCCGGAAGAGCGCAATGAATTATTGGGCAATGCTGTCGCGCTTCTACATCCTATCAACTTTAACGAACCATTTGGTTTAAGCGTTGCCGAAGCCATGCTTTGCGGAACGCCTGTTATTGCATTCAATCGCGGCTCAATGCCTGAATTGATTCAACATGAGCAGACAGGGTATCTGGTAAAAAACGTAGACCAAGCTGTTGAAGCTGTAAATGGACTTAAACAGATCAACCGCGCTTACTGCCGCCAATGGGCAGAAAGTAAATTCTCGAGTGAGAAAATGGCGAGTGATTATTTTGAGTTGTACAAGCGGATATTACGTTAATCAGTCAATATTGTCATTGCGAGAAACGAAGCAATCGCGGACTATGCATGCCAGCGACCTGTCTGCGTGCGATTGCTTCGTTCCTCGCAATGATAAAGTAATCAATCATCTATTCCGTCTTCCTTAAATTTAGCTATTAAAGCGTCCAGATCAACTTCAGCAAATGATGTTGAGTAATCTGACAAGCCGTAAGGAATGATCAATTTATTGTTGTTTATGATCGATCCGCAAGAATAAATAACGTTAGGTACATAACCCTCACGTTCATCGCTGTTAGGTATTAGTAAAGGCTCTTTTAATCTGCCTATTTCTACCTGAGGGTCATCTAACTTTAGCAAGCTTGCACCCAGCACATAGCGGCGCATTGGGCCTACACCGTGTGTTATTACAATCCAGCCATGCTCTGTTTCTATTGGCGATCCGCAGTTACCTATCTGTACAAACTCCCATGCAAATTTCGGGCGCTGCAACAACATTGGTTTTTCCCATATGTTGATCTTGTCTGAATACATGATGTAATTATTCCAGCCATCAATACGCGATATCATGGCGTACTTGCCGTTAATTTTACGAGGAAACAATGCCAGGTTTTTATTCTGCGCGCCATCACCATACAAAGGCATTATTTTGAAGTTATAAAAATCATTTGTCTGGAGCAGTTTAGGCATAATTAAAGAGCCATCATAAGCTGTATAAGTAGCGTAATAAACTGACGAACCATCTTCGTTTTTAAACTCTACAAAACGGGCATCCTCAATACCTTTACGCTCATATTCAGATATCGGGAAAATTACCCTGTCGGATATATCTGTATCTAAAGAAAAAATTATCTCATAGTATGAATCAGCAAGCCAAAGTACTTTATCATACTCCAGCTTTTTCATATCGCTTTCCTGAAGGCGCTGCGAGTCTGATATGATGCGGCGCAGATTAGCATATTCAAAATGATGATCAAGCTTTGATTCCAATTCGTGCAATACGTTGATGTCAATCTGCGTAATTGCGGCTCTGTCAAAAAACAATTTCTTGTTATATACCGCGTTCCTCACAATTTCTGCCTCATCAATATAATTACCTGCCGGCAGTACCGTGATGTTGTTATTTTTATCAATAAGCGCGCGGCGGAATGTAATAGACGAAATATGCCCCTCACCTACTGCTCTGAAACTCATAATTACCCGACGTTCACCTTCGGTAAGCTCTGACTGATCAGGATCATTTACGATAGACGGGTTAAAAAATGCAGCCGACTCAATTGAGTATTCATGCGTGAAATAAGAACCGATAAGCAACTTACGATATACTGTTAAAGCGTCAAAATCAATACCCAACTCTTCAAACAGAGGCTTTAATTTGCTGGCGTGTCTGTTTAATACCCGCGTTATATTTCTGTGACGTTTTGAATACTCTTGTAATAGCGGAGATAATATACCGAAAGCGGTTTCTTCGTCTACTTTTATTACGCGCTCAATTACTTCTTTGGCTCTCTCGTTACCGTTAAAAAAGAATCTGGCAATAACACGTTTCGAATCGGGATTAACCCTTACAGGTTTACGTTCAATAGCTAGCATATTGTATTATAAAGCATGAGTTTTATAGTTAACACCAAGTTATACAAATTGATTTCGATAATTTCAGAAAGTGGCAATATCTATCAATCATTAACTTATCACTGCAATTCATAACGCTGCTATGTATAAATTGATATGTAAATATTATAATATTGCGCTGTACAATATTCTCCATTGTTAATTATTATACTTTTTTAATTAAAACCACCGCTATCTTTAGTTAACCCTCTATTAAACCAATCTACCTAAAGTAAGCTATTTTTTTAAGCGATACTGCGCATCAAGATTATGCGCTTAATTACCTGTGCCAATTATTTAACCTAATATTATTTTTATGAGAAAGAGAACTTTACTATTTATTGGTATGGCAGGCCTTGTTGCCTTTAATTCCTGCAAAAAAGACAATAACACCAACCAGGAAGGGGAAGAGCAATATGTTACAAGCGATATTGTTGACCCAGGCAGGTTGGTAGCCGCTGCGGCAAAAGGTAAATTAGATACCCTTGCATCCGACTTTGGTTTTTCTGAAGGACCTGCGGTTGATAAACAAGGTAATATTTATTTTACCGATCAACCATTTGATAAGATTTTTCGTTGGGACGCAGGCACTAAAACACTGTCGCTTTTCAAGCAAGGTGCGGGCCGCTCAAACGGTATGGCGTTTGACAAAAACGGATATCTTATTGCTTGCGCTGATATGTATGGCGAGTTATGGAAAATTGCTCCCAATGGTAATCAAACGGTGCTTATCAATAATTACAATGGTAAGCTGTTAAACGGTCCTAATGATGTTTGGATCAACCCGATTACGGGCGGCTTGTACATTACAGATCCTATTTTTCCTCGCGATTACTGGACGCTTACCGATCCTCGCCGACAAGGCTGGGAGCCTACACATTCTGAGCAGGCAGCAACCGGCAAAGGCGGACATGTTTATTACCTGGCGCCAGGCGCCAAGGCTTTGGTCAGAGTTACATCTGAAGCAGCAGGCTGGGATGCCAACTCGTGGCCAAACGGCGTGGTTGGAACCCCTGACGGCAAGAAACTTTACGTTAACAAATGGGCAGGCAACAATATGGGCGGCACATGGGTTTTTGATGTTAATGCCGATGGTACGCTTACCAATATGAAGAAGTTCAATGATATGGGCGGCGACGGCATGTCAATGGATGAAAAAGGAAACGTTTACATCAGCAATGGTTTAGGTATAACAGCATTTGATCCAACCGGTGCCAAAGTACTGAGTATACCAATTAAAGGTGGTGCAACCAACAATGTTTTTGGAGGTGCGGATAATAAAACTTTGTTTATAACCGGGCCGTCTACCAAATTAACTTCAATTAAAATGAACGTAAAGGGTGTAGAGAAGTTTTAAGCTTAAACGAAATCACATAAAAAAAGCGATGGGTTTCAAAACTCATCGCTTTTAATTTTTTATAGATAAAATACTTACACCTCTTTCCTCAACCTTGCTACCGGAATATTCATTTGCTCGCGGTATTTGGCTACGGTGCGGCGGGCTATATTGTAGCCGGCATCTTTGAGTATCTCGGTTAGCTTTTCGTCGGCTAATGGGTGGCGTTTATCTTCCTTGCCAATATGCTCTTCCAATATCTTCTTAACCTCTTTATTGGAAACCTCTTCCCCGCTTTCGGTTTGGATGGCTTCTGAGAAGAATGATTTGAGCAAATAGGTACCATGCTCTGTTTGAACGTATTTAGAGTTAGCTACACGCGATACAGTAGATATATCCATGCCAATACGATCAGCAATATCTTTCAATATCATAGGTTTGAGGTTCTTATCGTCTCCGGTTAAGAAAAACTCGTACTGATACTGCATAATGGCATTCATGGTTTTAAGCAAGGTTTGCTGACGCTGCTTAATAGCATCAATAAACCATTTAGCCGAATCCAGCTTCTGCTTAACAAACTGCACCGCCTCTTTTAGTTTTTTATCCTTTTGCGATGCCTTGTCATAATGCTGGAACATTTCCTGATAGGAACGGCTCACACGCAGTTCAGGGGCGTTTTTAGCGTTAAGGGTAAGTATAAGGGTACCGTCGCTATTTTTGATGTGGAAATCAGGAATAACCTGTAGTTGTTTAGTGTTTACTTCATTGGTATCACCCGGTTTAGGGTTAAGCTTTAATATCTCGCTTACAACGGCACGTAACTCCTCCGAGTTCATATTCAGTGAACGCTCCAGCTTGTCGTAATGCTTACGGGTAAACTCGTCCAGATATTCCTCAACAACCAACATAGCCTTTTTGATGATAGGGTCGGTTTGGTCTTTTTTACGCAATTGTATCAACAAACACTCCTGTAAACTGCGCGCACCTACACCTGCGGGATCAAAACCCTGAATGATCCTTAACATGTCTTCTACCTCCTCATCCTCGGCCATCACATTTTGCGAAAACGCGAGATCATCTGTTAGTGACATTATTGGGCGACGCAAATAACCGTCATCATCCAAGCTTCCTATTATTTGCTTGCCAATAACAAAGTCTTTGTCAGATAGCGGCAGCATATCCAACTGCGCCTGTAAACTTTCAAAAAATGAGCTTTGAATAGCCAGCGGCATTTCCTTACGGTCTTCTTCGTCATCGCCGTTCTGGTCATAACGAGATCCGTACTCATTCACGTTGTCTTCCTGAAGATAGTCGTCTATATTGAACTCGTCCATTTCGCCATGCTCCTCGTCGTTGCTATAGTTGTCATCGTCGGGATCACGATCCGGATATTGTTCTTCGGGCTCGTTAAGGTTGGTTAGGCTCATATCCTCCAACGCCGGATTCTCTTCCAGTTCCTCTTTTATACGCGTATCTAATGATACGGTGGGTACCTGCAGCAATTTGATGAATTGAATTTGCTGAGGAGAAAGTTTTTGTAATAGCTTTTGTTGAAGGTTCTGTTTTAACATAAATTAGAGTAGAGGCAAATCTACATCAATTACCAATAATTTGAAAACTTGATTAGTATGGTTACATTTATGCTATAAATGCCAAAATGGGGTATTTGTTTTTACATATTGATTAATTTTATTAGCTGATTATTTAACCCTAAATTTTGAAACATGTCTATAGTAAAAGAATTTAAAGCTTTTGCCATGCGCGGCAATGTGGTTGACCTCGCCGTTGCGGTGGTAATTGGTGGCGCGTTTGGTAAAATAGTAAGCTCACTGGTTGATGATATTATTACACCCGCCATTTTAACACCTGCGCTAAAAGCCGCAAAACTTACTGACCTGGAAAAACTGGTTATACCCGGAACAGCTATAAAATATGGTAATTTCCTTTCGCAGATCATCTCCTTTATTATAGTTGCCTTCGCCTTATTTATCATTGTAAAAGCCATCAACGCAACAAAAAAGAAAGACGAAGAAGCCCCTTCGGCACCACCGGCACCTACCAAAGAGGAAGTTTTGCTTACTGAGATAAGGGATTTGTTGGCGAGGAAGGGTTAAAGTCAATAACGTAACAAACCTTACTTATTGAAAGCATCAAGAATCTATATAGCCGTTTGTTCAGCATTAGCATTCATATTTAATGCGTGTAATAATCGTCCGATTCTGCAAAAAGTAGATGTCGACGAAGGAATATCTCATTATGTTATGTCAGCAGGGGGCGATAAATCAAGATTAGTTGGCCAATTCTGCAATTTACTGTCAGTTGTTCCTTGGAATGAGATGGTAGTTTTAGCGCCTTATACCACTCAGCAAACCATAAATACCTTAGAAATTGACAATTTACAAACAGTGAAAGACGCTTTAGCGAAAGTAAATCTTGATGATGAAGGAAAATGTACTTTAATCTTCTTGCAAGGAAAAAAGCCGATCGCCTATAGTGTTATTAGCAGACGACCCGTAGATATGGTCAGACCTGGTGCTGGTTACTATAAATTAGATTATCACGAGTGTAGTTCTTTAATGTTTGAAGTATTAAACGACGGAAACCTTAAACTAACTTCGATAAAACCGATTAATTTGTAAATCGCTGTAAATATTATTTTAAACGCTATTTACCTCCCGTTAAAATAACATAGTCAGCTTTACCGGATAGCTCTTTCCAATCGGGAACAGAGCCTGCATAGGCATTGATGGTTATTACTCTTGCTTTAGGCGCATAGTTTTTTAACTGTGCTACAATGCCCATCTTCTCTTCGCTGTGGAACCCGCCGTTAACCTGCATAATTTTGAAGCCTTTATTGGCTTTATAGAAGCGCGCAATTGACCAGGCCATGGTAGCATCCCACAAATTTTGAGATTGATAAATATGCATGTTACCCATACCGTGCTGACCGCCCATTTCGGCAATAAATTTCTCGTAATAAGCACCGGTTGCTGTATCAATTGGTAAAGGCGGCAAATAGCTTTTGGCTTGTTTGCTAAGTACATTTAAGTGTCCAAGTCCGCCGGTAGTAACCATATTGGTATAGCGGGCAGGAGCATTAGCTGCCACAACAGGTATGTTATTATTTTTGGCAAATTCAACCAATGGCTTATAATCAGTTTTGTAATGGGGCCATGCGCGGCTATCTGTAATAAAATTCTTCTCGCGGATATAGCCATATAGGTATTCATTTAGCACAGGCTGCACATCGGTTTCAAACATCTCCATTGATAAGGCCACTTTGCCGGGATATTGTGTTGATAAGGCCTTCAGCAGATCAAGCTCGGCAATGTGGCCCACGCTGTCATCGTGAATCTCGCCATAAAAAACTATATCAGCATTAGTCATAGCCTGAATAACATCCTGTACAGGAACTTTACTTTTGGTGGTTGTATTGTAAACAGTGTAAGCTGCCTGCGTGTTATTTTGAGCTGATGCTTTTGCAATAATCAAAAATAGCAGCATAACAATGTAAAGTCTTTTCATAACAGCAGTTAATGGTTGAGTATTAGTTTAAATATACAATTATAAAAATGTAAAATTGTATTTGAGAAGTGCGAAAATAACACTACATTTGCGCTCTTGTTTTTTTAAACAAATAGAATAAACAGTCATGAAAAGAACATTCCAGCCTTCTCAAAGAAAAAGAAGAAATAAACACGGTTTCCGTGAGCGTATGGCATCTGCTAACGGTAGAAGAATATTAGCAGCAAGAAGAGCAAAAGGCAGAAAAAGACTAACAGTATCTGACGAGCGTCGTCATAAAGCATAATTCCTCCGGTTGCTTCTTATCAGCATAGGGGCCTGAACCGGTTATTTATTTAAATTTCGGTTCAGTATAAGCAAAATGCAAACCTTTAAAAAGGAAGAACGGTTATGTAACAAAAGGCTTATTGATGGTCTTTATCATAACGGTTCTTCCTTTTTATGTTATCCTTTTAAGGTATCGTGGTTAGTTATTGAACAGCCACAGCCCGCACCTGCGCAAGTAGTTTTTACTGTTGCAAAAAAACGGTATAAGCACGCGGTTGACCGCAACCTGCTTAAACGCCGCATGCGCGAAGCCTACCGCCTGCATAAACAAGAACAGCTTTACAACTTTTTGGAGCAGACGGGTAAAACCATCATTCTTTCTGTAAGTTACATTGGTAAAGAGATAAGTGAGTATGCATTTATTGATAAAAAAATGCAAAAGCTTTTCACTCAGCTTTGCGAGGGGCTTGCTAAATGAAGGCTATAGCAAATATAATAAAGACGGGCCTGGGCGCCGTATTTATTGCACTGATCAGGTTCTACCAATATTTTCTTTCTCCCCTTTTAGGTGCATCATGCCGGTATACGCCTACCTGCTCTCAATATGGTTTAGAAGCCGTAAAAAAATATGGCCCTTTTAAAGGTGGATGGTTAACTTTGAAACGTATTGCCCGCTGCAACCCCTGGGGCGGCCACGGGCATGATCCTGTACCGTGATGGTCATTAGTCACTGGTCATTAGTCATTAGTAAAAAGCTTATGACCAATGACTAATGACCAATGACCGATGACCAATGACTAAAATGATTTTACAAATAGAAACAGCCACAACCGTTTGTTCGGTAGCTTTAGCTAACCGGGGAGAGTTAATTGCCGTTAAGGAAGTTAATGAGCGTAATGTACATGCCGAGGTTATAACTGTTTTTATTGATGAGTTGCTCAATAAGGCTGGCATTAAGTACGGTGAGTTAGATGCCATTGCCGTTAGCAGTGGCCCCGGGTCATATACAGGGTTACGTATTGGCGTTTCAACTGCGAAAGGTTTATGCTACGCTTTAAGCAAACCACTAATAGCCGTAGAAACGCTTGAGGCTATGGCAAGTGGCTTTGCAGCCGAGGGTAACTATACTGATGCCCTTATGTGCCCAATGATTGATGCCCGCCGGATGGAAGTTTACACCGCCTTGTTTGACGCGGCAGGAAATACCATAAAACCAACTGCTGCCGAAATTATTGATGAACATAGTTTTACGACTGAACTCCAACAAAACAAAATCGTATTTTTTGGTGATGGCGCTGCAAAATGCCGTAGAATTTTAAGCCAAAGCAGCAACGCCGTTATTGTAGAAGATTTTTATAATTCAGCTGCGCACCTTACTCAAAAAGCCTATCAAAAATATCAGGCGGGTCAGTTTGAAGACGTTGCTTATTTTGAACCATTTTATCTTAAAGATTTTTTGGTTACTACTAAAAAGGCTTAATAGGTTCCTTGTTTCCCTTTAAATACTTTATGCCATATCCGGCTGAAGAAACCACCATCTTCACCATTAGGTATCCAACTGGCATTCATTGGGTGTTCAATTACGTTTCCAAATTTAAAAGAAATGCCAAAAAATACATCTGCTCCGCTGTAGGCACCAGTGTTGCGCACAACCTGCTCCTGTTGAGCACCATTGTTTCTTAGCGCTGTTCTTACAGCTTTTGCGCTCTGGTACAAACGCTCTGTTCCTGCAAAAAGCTCAAAATTGGGAGTTTTATACATAAGCTGGCCGCCCCAATTAAACAACCCCAGGGTATTGTAAGATGCGGTACCGGTAACAGTAATATTGTTATAACTGAACGGAACTACTGCCGCAGCTGTTACATGGTCATAAAACAACTCCTTTGAGGCGATAAGCGTTGGCGCTATTCTGAATTTTTTGTCGTAATCCAGCCAATAAGTCCTGTTTATGCTTGTCTCAAAAATAGCATTGGTGTGGCTGTAAAAAGGGCCTGGAGTTTTGTTGCCTGATGTTATGGACGAAACTGCATTGATAATATTTTGTTCGCGCTCTTTCTTACTGAAATTGTTAATGGTATCACCACTTACAAAATTTGCAATGTATGAGTCGCCTCCCCACCTGATGATACCCAGATCTTTTAAGTTGAATTGCAACCGGTAGCCATCTCTGGTTGTTAAGCCTGTTCCAATGGTAATAGCAGCTCCCGGGTTTTTAAAGGTAAACTTTTTGATCTGCTCGCTTATTTTACCGGTACCACTCAATGCAATAATAGCGGCATCATTAGGTTGATCCAATGTTAATTGCGACTGATTGATCCTTACATCACTGTAAGCTAAACCCAAAAGCGCGCTCAATTTTATACCTAATGCAAAACGCGGATTGATCTGCTCGCGGTAACTAAAAGAGAACTGATGATATACCTGATAAGAGTAATTGTCATTAAGTACATTAGCGTAGAAAGACTTATTAAAATCATTAGGCCCAGCAAATAAAGCTAATGATTCATCTGTAACGTAACCCATAGCTTCGGCCCTGCTACTTATGGAGAAGCCTATTTCCTGGTTGCCGTTAAGACTGGTAAATATTTTAAGCATTGCCAGGTAAGCGTTTGAACTGCTGCGTATGTTGCTGTATTTACCCTGCCCAATCTGTAAAGCCTTCGTATTATAGTAACCCGAGAAGAACCGGTCTATAACAGCATCTTGAGCATTACCCGTTACATAAAAATTACCCGTTAAATTAGGAATGAAAAAATTGGAGGCTATGAACCTGCTTGAATCGGGAATAAAAGACCGCTGGGATGGGTTTTCAAACGAATCGTACAGCGTTCCGGTATTGTATTGAGAAAATTGCTGAGCAAATAGTTTAACAGTCAATAATAGGAAACAACTTACAAGTACTACTTTCTTCATCCCGGCTATATTGTGTTGTACGGCTTTAAATGTTTATTAGTTATTTGCTTACACCAGAGGTATCGGGCTGGTTAACATTCAAACAAAAAACACTATAAAAGTTTTTATCGGCTGCTGATAATTGATACGAGGCAGCGTAAAAATTCTTCCATCCGGGTTCGTTCTCATTGAATGCCTTATAAAAATTATCATTTAGATCCCGTTTTAAAACAGACTGACTATTCTTAAAATTCATATACCAAGACACGTTACTACGCTGGGTGGTTAACTTAGTGAACTCGTTGTATGACGACAATTTGCTTTGAAACTTATTATTGAAATAAGTATCGCGATAACTTACTAACTCGTTTTTTGTATTGGCAAGTACCAGATAATTGTCAACTATCATAAACCAGGGATGGTTGAACACGCTAAATGCATCGCCCAATAAAAAAAACGGAACTTTATTGTATTTGAACTGCCCCATTTCCTCGCCATCCATATTACTGATGTTATACATTGCCGGCCTCAGTTCAGAGCCATCGTTAAGCGCTATAATGGCCAGCTTTTCCATGTACCTTGTAGTAACCACGCCAAATTCATTACTTAACGATTTGTTGAATTCTGTTACCA
Organism: Mucilaginibacter auburnensis; assembly: GCF_002797815.1. NCBI lineage: Bacteria > Pseudomonadati > Bacteroidota > Sphingobacteriia > Sphingobacteriales > Sphingobacteriaceae > Mucilaginibacter > Mucilaginibacter auburnensis. The sequence goes on along the minus strand of NZ_PGFJ01000001.1, from coordinate 1,315,064 downwards.
GTTTTATGCCTGTTTCAGTACTTATTTTTTTAAATAACGAGTCTTTCTCATGTTTTAATCCTGCCTTGCTTTGCCAATCGGCCAGATCCGTTTCAAACTTTTTCACATCAGAAGCAGCAAAGTTTACGCTATAGGCAGTTGTTGCAGGAAAAATATTGACCAATTCATTCACAACCGGCTGCTGAGATAGAAACAGGCTCACAAAACTCGACGACTTATTCATCTCGGTTTCAGTAAATCCGCTAAACATCAAGGCATCGCTCTTAAAATTAAGGTCAAGCACGCCAAGCGCCGGCAGCATGCGGTAACATTTAAAAATATCGCTATACTTATTCTTTAATAATTTATCGAATAACGGGTTGAGCTGCGCGTAATTAACATACAAATTGGCCAGCGAATTAGCCGTTTGCTGCTGAGGAAGCTGTATAAAATTATCTTTATCCTTATGGGGAGTATATGCTATAAAAGCATCTATTACTTCTTTAGAAAAGCTACCTGCATAAATTCCTTTCTCTTTACTTACCAGGTAAAAGTGCTTATTTAACCTGGCCGAGAAGATATCATAGCCTTTTTGATTATTATAGTTAGCCGCCTTGATCTGAAGCGGGCCCTTTTGAGCAATCATTTTATCAAAAGCTTTGCTGTCAAAATTTTTAGCTGCCGACGTACTTAACAGCATCCCTATCCCGTTATCCTTTTCAGGATGGAACGATAGAAATATGTCTTGTCCATCAAAGAACGACCTCAGGGCGTTATCATTTAAAAATTCTTTTCGTAAACTATCCAGTGCATTCAGGTTTTTTTCACCAATAACGGCAGCAAATAGTTTGTTACCATTATATATTTCGTAAAAGCTTTCTTCGTTATTAAATCTGAAAACTAAAGCAGCGTTATCAGGAATAGCGCGTAACACATTGGTGGTGCGTGAACCCGGTGTACTTAAGTTATTAAAGTATAGAACAGCCAAAAGTATAATAGCCGCAAACAGAAATACCGATAAAATAATGGGTCGCCTCATGCTTTTGTTGGTTAGCGCAAGTTATGATTTTTAGCCGATAGCATTCAAGTAATACTTTCAATTGGTTAATTTAGCCTTTTATTAAAAGCATGGATAAGCAAATAGTTATAACCGCATCAATATTTGGCATGGTGGCCGTTATGGCCGGGGCCTTTGGTGCACACGCCTTAAAAGCCATATTAGCTGCAGAGCAATTACAAACGTGGCAAACTGCTGTACAATATCAGTTTTATCACGTTTTCGCGTTATTATTTCTGGCTGTATTAGGGCAGCAAAATAATGGCTACGCGTCGGCTGCATTCTATTTGTTTACATTTGGTATTATATTCTTCTCCGGGTCATTATACGTACTTTCTTTGCGCTACGCGCTCAACTGGAACTGGGCCAAAGTATTAGGTCCTATTACTCCAATAGGCGGATTGTTATTTATAGCCGGATGGGTAATGCTGTTAATGGCCGCTTTAAAGCAAAAATAATATGCTTGAATTTGCCGAAGCTGCACACCATGGCCGTAAAACCTTTTTTGTTGAGGTAATACTACCTTTGGCTATTGCCAAAAATTACACCTACCGTGTGCCGTTTGAAATGAACGGAGCGGTTGAGGTAGGTAAGCGTGTTGTAGTACAGTTTGGTAAAAGCAAGTTATACACGGCTATTATTGATAAAATAACCGAAACCCCTCCCGAAAAATACGAAGCCAAATACATACTTGAAGTTTTAGATGACCGGCCGGTTGTTACCCAAACCCAGCTTCAGTTTTGGAAATGGATGGCAGAGTATTACATGTGTAATGATGGCGAAGTAATGAATGCGGCGCTTCCCACAGCACTAAAGCTGGCCAGCGAAACCAAAATAACACTTAACCGCGAATTCCTGGCTGATAAGTCGGGGTTAAACGACAGGGAGTTTTTAATAGTTGAGGCGCTCGATCTGCAACCCGAGCTTACTGTTAGCGACATTGCTAAACTACTGGGGCAAAAAACGGTAATGCCGATATTGAAATTACTGTTTGAAAAAAGCATCATCAATATATCTGAAGAGGTAAGCGAGCGTTATAAGCCACGCATGCGCACTTTTTTAACGCTCAATCCCGTATATCAAAATCAGGATCAGTTAAAAGAATTGTTTGGCTTACTGGAAAAGCGGGCACCTAAACAGGCTGATGCGGTGTTGGCCTACATGAAACTTTCCCGCCATCAAAAAGCTGTTTCAAAAAACGAACTGATTGAAGAGAGTGGTGCAGGTTCGTCCAGTATTAATTCATTAATTGAAAAGGAAGTTTTTATTGCTAAGGAGAAAAATGTAAGCAGGCTACATATTGAAGACGAAGGCCTGTTTGACATTTTTGAATTAAGTGCGCAACAGCAGGAAGCGCTTAACAGCATCAGGCAACAATTTGAACAAAAGGATGTAGTGTTACTGCACGGTGTTACCTCCTCCGGCAAAACGCAGGTTTACATCCGCTTAATGGAAGAAGCGTTAGCCGCAGGTAAGCAGGTGCTATACCTGTTGCCCGAAATTGCTTTAACCACACACGTTATTGAGCGGCTTCGTCAGTACTTTGGCACAAGCATAGGTGTATACCACTCGCGCTTTAATGACAATGAACGGGTTGAAGTTTGGCAAAAAGTTCTCAATGGAGAATATCGCGTGGTTTTAGGGGCGAGATCAGCAGTCTTCCTGCCTTTTCAGGAGTTAGGCCTTATCATAATTGATGAGGAGCATGAAGTATCTTATAAGCAGTTTGATCCGGCACCACGCTATAATGCCCGGGATGCCGCCATTTTTTTGGCTAACAAACATAACGGCAAGGTTTTATTAGGGTCTGCCACCCCTGCATTCGAGACTTATTATAATGCGCGTTCGCATAAGTATGGTCTCGCAGAAATGACAGAACGGTTTGGCGGTACTGAGCTGCCGTTAATTGAAGTGATAAGCATTGCTGAAGAAACCAAAAAGAAAACCATACAATCGCATTTCACCAGTGTTTTAATGCTGGACGTTCAGCAAGCCCTGGCCAATAAAGAGCAGGTGATACTATTTCAAAACAGGCGTGGATATGCCCCGCTGTTGCTTTGTAAGGTTTGCGCCTATACCCCAAAATGCATTAATTGCGATGTAAGCCTTACGTTCCATAAACATAGTGGCAAACTGCATTGCCATTACTGCGGGTACAAAGAAGATAGTCCGACAATTTGCCCGGCATGCGGTTCAACACATTTGGAATATAAAGGCTTTGGCACCGAAAAGATAGAGGATGAATTATCCCTGCTCCTGCCATCTGCGCGCATTGCACGGATGGACCTGGATACTACGCGTTCGCGTAACTCACTGCAAACCATACTTAATGATCTGGAAGAAAAAAAGATAGATGTTTTGGTGGGTACCCAAATGGTGGCTAAGGGGCTGGATTTTGCAGATGTTACCGTTATTGGCATTATCAATGCCGACAGCATGCTCAAATTCCCTGATTATCGCGCTAATGAACGAAGCTTTCAACTATTGGCGCAGGTAAGCGGCAGGGCCGGCCGCAGGGGCAAACAGGGAAAGGTGGTTATTCAAACCTATGATGTAAACCATCGCGTTATAAAACAGGTAATAGAAAATAACTATCGTGATCTTTATTTCACCGAAATGGAGGAGAGAAAAAATTTCAGTTACCCGCCTTTTTTTAGGGTGATTAACCTCGACATTAAACATAAAGACCCCGAGATACTTTACAACCAGGCCGCCTACTTAGCAGCAGAATTGCGTAAGCACTTTGGTGAACGCGTGATAGGCCCTGAAACGCCTTTAGTAAGTCGTATACGCAATTACTACATCAAATCTATTATGCTGAAGTTTGAAAAGGATGGTGTTTCAGTTAATAAAGTAAAAACCACAATTCGCGATGTTATAACGCAATTTCAAACCACCAAGCTCAGTAAAGGCAGTATCATTCAGCCCGATGTAGATCCGTATTAGATCTATTTCCTGCGAATGCTCACTATTTCTATTTCATCTATCTTATTACCCCAGCCGCATACAAATTTTGAAGATAACACCCTGTAGGTCAAAATAACCGTAAGCTCGGTTTCCTTATACTTATTGTCCAGATTGGTAGGACTGTAATTTACATCACCAACCCTTATCAGCCATCCACAACCATCAGCTGCTACCGGCCCGCTGTCTATAATTTTTGCCTCGTTTGCTATTAATCCACTATCCTTTTTACACGCGGTAAAGGTCACAACCAAAGTAAATAGCGGCAACAGAAAAAGTTTAACGGTTAAGTTTTTCATGATAATGTTTTAGCTATTAAACGCAGGCAAAACATAAACCGCTACAACAAAATAAACTTGTTTGTCAATCCAGGTGGCTTAAATTCAGGATGCTTATTTGTGTGTAGCCGGCATCTGATCCGCATTTGACCACAGGCATATCCGGAATGGTGTAAGTTATCTTGACCTGCATGCTATCATTCTGAAATTGAGGATCGAGGTTTACCGGCTTAAGGCTATTATGAGGGCTTGTTTCAGTGTCGTGATCAGTTACTTGTATAACCCAACCGCAGGTATTAACGGCTGCATTACTCCCACTCAAAATTATGGCGTTATGCGCATGCACTTTTTCACTCTTTTTACAACCGGCGGTTTCGGCAATAATTAAAACGGACGCCATAAGCATCCAAACAGGTAAATACTTTTTCATAGGGGTAACAATGTTTTAAACAACAGTTAACAATACTTTTTGTTTATGCTGATAAAAAAGTAGTTTATTAGCTTCCGGATGAGTGTTTGCAATTAATGTTTTTATTACACGTTTAACTTTTATGATTAAAAAAAGTGTCTGTTTAGGTTTAATATATTTACTGACAGTTTGTTGCTACTTTAAAGGATTTTCACAGCAAAAAACTCCTGTCTTAGCATTTGCAAGCGATACTCAGGAGCCGCAATGGGTTGAAAAATTATTCCTTAAAGCCGATCATAATCTGGAGGCTACGCAGGCGCTGTTTAAAGATGTTAGCGAACGTAAGCCCTCGGCCTTATTTATTATGGGAGACGTGGTTTCATCTGGTAAGAAAGAAAAAGCCTGGAAAAACATGGATAAGTACATTGGTCAGTCTGTTAAAGATTCGATACCTGTATATGCTACGTTGGGTAACCATGATGTTATGTTCAACGCTAAACAAGGGATGCTCAAGTTTAAAAAAAGGTTTCCCGACTATGAGCCAACCGGGTTTTCTGTGGTTATTGATTCGGTTGCGGTATTGCTACTCAACTCAAATTTTAGCGCCATGAGTAGCGCCGATACAGCTAAACAAAACGAGTGGTACAAAGCCAAACTGAAAAAATTAGATACCGACCCATCTATAAAAATGATAATTGTGGGGTGCCATCATTCACCGTATACCAATAGTAGGGTTGTGAAGCCATCGCTGTCTGTTCAACAAAATTTTGTAGCGCCATTTATAACATCCCGTAAATGCATCCTGTTTATATCCGGACATTCCCATAATTACGAGCAATTTAAGATGCAGGGAAAAAACTTTGTGGTAATTGGCGGCGGAGGCGGACTTCATCAAGGTGTGAAAGAAAACAACGATGTAATGAACGATGTAGCCGCTGGGTATAAACCGCTATTTCACTATCTGGAGGTTAGGCGTGACGGAACTCAACTAAATGTGCTTTCAAGACAGATGACTAAAGATTTTTCAGCATTTACAGATGGAACGACGTTCCGGGTTAAATTGTAAAGTTAAGTTCGGCGGAAGCTTATTAAGAAAGATTCTTAATAGTCCAACTATTATTTGCATCTTTACTTCTACGGATGGCAAAGAAGCGAAATTTTAAATATTGGGTTGGACGTTTACATTTATGGTTCGGTTTGGCAAGCGGACTTATTGTTTGCTTTTTAGGGATAACCGGCTGTATTTTAGCTTTCGAGCGTGAGATCAGCGATGCAACCCAACCTTACCGCTTTGTTCAGGTGGAAAATAAGGCGTTGCTTCCACCATCCGTATTAAAGAATGTTGCTAATAAAGCGCTCCCTAACAAACACAACCCTCACAGTATATCCTACCAACCTGGAAAAGCTACACAAGCTGTTTATTATAATGCCGATCCGGAATACTACTGGATTGTATATTTAAACCCCTATAGCGGTGAGGTTTTAAAAGTGAAGGACATGGATGCCGACTTTTTTAGAATTGTAACCATGGGCCATTACTACCTGTGGCTACCTCCAGCAATTGGTCAGCCAATTGTAGCGTCCGCAACTCTTGTTTTTGTACTGATGCTGGTAAGCGGGCTTATTTTGTGGTGGCCACGCAGTAAAGCAGCAGCTAAGCAACGCTTCACCTTAAAACTAAACGCTAAATGGCGCCGGGTAAATTACGATTTGCATAACGTACTCGGTTTTTATATGGCTTGGGTTATCATCTTTATTGCCTTTACCGGACTGGTATGGGGTTTTCAATGGTTTGCTCAATCTGTATATTGGGTGAGCTCAGGAGGCAAGCAACAAGTCGCGTTTTATGAACCTAAATCAGATACAACCAAAATAACCAAACATAATAATGTAGATAAAATATGGTACAAAATGCGGGCGCAATTGCCGGGCTTTATCGGCAGCATAGATGTTCATATACCTGAGAATAGCAAAGCATCTATTGAGGTGGCTATAAACCCTGACACTTATACTTATTGGAAAACTGATTATCTTTATTTTGACCAATATACTTTAACGGAAATACCTGTCAAACACATCTATGGTAAATTAAACAAAGCCGGCGCAGCCGATAAGTTGACGCGTATGAATTATGATATACATGTTGGTGCCATTGCAGGCCTGCCAGGAAAGGTAATTGCATTTTTTGCCAGTTTATTAGCTGCAAGTATGCCAGTAACCGGTTTCGTTATATGGTGGGGAAGAGGGAAGAAAAAGCACGATAAAGCTACCCGTACACCTTCAACCGATACTAAAAGGATGGTATTAGCAAACTAAGCAGATTGCTCAGCACTTTAATTACTTCAGTGTTTATATCGCACTGCAATTCATAAGTATTCGGAAGACTGAATTTGGTTAAGACGCTACTCTATATCTGTCAATCAGTCCCGTAATTGAACGATTATATGGCATATATTAATGAAATAGTTGTAATTGCTCTTGGTTTCCACCAACGGAATTTTGGCAAAAGGCTAGGGCTTTAACCAAATTACAACAAAGGGTTTGTTCCAAACACTCGTATAAAGGTTTGAAATTTTTAATGGATTATACGCCGCCGCTTAAGCGTTTAATTCAAATAGTCTAATTACATAGTATTGAAATACAGATGGTCATACTTCGCTTAGACTTTAATTGCAAGTAGACTAACTGCCGTTACGAATACGAGCTGCTCAATAAGTGCCATTCCAGTACATACCAGCCTTTAGGGGTAAATTCAACAACTATCACGTTCAAAAATTGCTTTAATCGACGGATGAGGGCATGAAATCAAAGATTTAAGGTTCTCAGTAAGACTAGTAGGATTGGCATGATAACTAACGCTTGTTATGGCAGGACTTTAAATTGTATAGGGGTAATATGCCCACCAATTGAGGTTATAGAAGGGAAGGTTATAAAAACAGAAAACCCCTTCATGGTTAGATGAAAGGGTTTCTGAGTAAAATTTGGCACCGACCTACTCTCCCACGTTTTACCGCAGTACCATCGGCTCTGGCGGGCTTAACTTCTCTGTTCGGAATGGGAAGAGGTGGACACCGCCGATATAGGCACCTGAAGGTTTTCAGATCTGAGTATTGAGATATAAGATTTGAGACTCATTTCAATAACAAATCAATATTTTATAGATGTAAGAAGAGATTGTGCGATACAGACTAACGTCTCATATCTCATATCTCACGTCTCATATCTAAGACAATGATTGAAAGAAGTGATTGAATTGTAGAGAAAACAACAGTATTAATTTACTATCTGTGTTGTGTTGTCAGGGTGCAGATTGCTCTGCACCCCTATATTCCAACCGAAGAAAGCTTCGGGCGATTAGTATTACTCGGCTATGATGTCACCACCTTTAGACCTGTAACCTATCAACGTAGTAGTCTACTACGACCCTCAATGGAAGTCTCATCTCGTGGCTAGTTTCGCACTTAGATGCTTTCAGCGCTTATCTATTCCCAACGTAGCTACTCTGCAGTACACCTGGCGGCATAACAGATTCACCAGAGGTTAGTCCAACCCGGTCCTCTCGTACTAAGGTCAGCCCCACTCAAACTTCCAACGCCCACAACAGATAGGGACCGAACTGTCTCGCGACGTTCTGAACCCAGCTCGCGTGCCACTTTAATGAGCGAACAGCTCAACCCTTGGGACCTTCTCCAGCCCCAGGATGTGACGAGCCGACATCGAGGTGCCAAACCTCCCCGTCGATATGAGCTCTTGGGGGAGATCAGCCTGTTATCCCCAGCGTACCTTTTATCCTTTGAGCGATGGCCCTTCCATGCAGAACCACCGGATCACTATATCCGTCTTTCGACCCAGCTCGACTTGTCTGTCTCACTGTCAAGCAAGCTTATGCTATTGCACTCCGCGTACGGTTACCAAGCGTACTGAGCTTACCTTTGAAAGCCTCCGTTACCTTTTTGGAGGCGACCACCCCAGTCAAACTACCCGCCAAACAATGTCCTCGACTGTGTCGAGTTAGACACCAAATACAGAAAGGGTGGTATTTCAACGTTGGCTAACCTACTCCTAGCGAAGCAGGATCACAGCCTCCCACCTATCCTACACATCCTGTATCCGATATCAATGTTAAGTTGTAGTGAAGGTGCATGGGGTCTTTCCGTCCCGTTGCGGGTAACCGGCGTCTTCACCGATACCACAATTTCACCGAGCTCATGGCTGAGACAGCGCCCAGATCGTTACACCATTCGTGCAGGTCGGAACTTACCCGACAAGGAATTTCGCTACCTTAGGACCGTTATAGTTACGGCCGCCGTTTACTGGGGCTTCGATTCAATGCTTCGCCTTGCGACTAACATCCCCTCTTAACCTTCCAGCACCGGGCAGGTGTCAGGCCTTATACGTCATCTTTCGATTTTGCAAAGCCATGTGTTTTTGTTAAACAGTCGCCTGGGCCTTTTCACTGCGGCTGATATTGCTACCAGCGCCCCTTCTCCCGAAGTTACAGGGCCATTTTGCCGAGTTCCTTAGCCATGATTCACTCGAGCACCTTAGGATTCTCTCCTCGACTACCTGTGTCGGTTTACGGTACGGGGTTTTATAACCTGAAGCTTAGCAGGTTTTCTTGGAAGTCTGATTACCTGAACTATTCCCTTACCCGAAGGCTCGAGATACTATCAGCTTTCAGCAAAAAAGGCGTACTTAACTACCTCTCCTATACCTACGGCCTTTAACGAACTATTCCGTCAGTTCGCGTCAGTTTCACTACTCCGTCACTGCATCGCAGTTATAAAACGTACTGGAATATTAACCAGTTATCCATCGGCTACGCCCTTCGGCTTCACCTTAGGCCCCGACTAACCCTGATCCGATTAGCGTTGATCAGGAAACCTTAGTCTTTCGGTGGGCAGGTTTCTCTCCTGCCTTATCGTTACTTATGCCTACATTTGCTTTTCTATTCCCTCCACAGTCAGTTACCTTCCTGCTTCACCGCAAATAGAATGCTCCCCTACCAGTGCATTTACATGCAATCCATAGCTTCGGTATACCGCTTAATGCCCGTTTATTATCCATGCCCGATCGCTCGACTAGTGAGCTGTTACGCACTCTTTAAATGAATGGCTGCTTCCAAGCCAACATCCTAGCTGTCTGTGCAATCGGACCTCGTTAGTTCAACTTAGCGGTAATTTGGGGACCTTAGCTGATGGTCTGGGTTCTTTCCCTCTCGGCCATGGACCTTAGCACCCATAGCCTCACTGCCGTGTATATTATAAAGCATTCGGAGTTTGTCTGGATTTGGTAGGATTTGACTCCCCCGCACCCAATCAGTAGCTCTACCTCTTTATAACTCTACCACGACGCTGTTCCTAAAAACATTTCGGGGAGTACGAGCTATTTCCCAGTTTGATTAGCCTTTCACCCCTACCCACAAGTCATCCGGAAACTTTTCAACGTTTATCGGTTCGGTCCTCCAGTACCTGTTACGGCACCTTCAACCTGCTCATGGGTAGATCACAAGGTTTCGCGTCTACCTCCACTGACTATGCGCCCTATTCAGACTCGCTTTCGCTTCGGATCCGTGTCTTAAACACTTAACCTTGCCAATGAAGAGTAACTCGTAGGCTCATTATGCAAAAGGCACGCCGTCACGGTGTTAACCGCTCCGACCGCTTGTAAGTACACGGTTTCAGGTTCTATTTCACTCCCCTGTTCGGGGTTCTTTTCACCTTTCCCTCACGGTACTGGTTCACTATCGGTCTCTCAGGAGTATTTAGCCTTACCGGATGGTGCCGGCAGATTCCCACAAGGCGTCTCCGACCTCGCGGTACTCAGGATACCACTATCTTTATATTACTTACCCGTACGCAGCTCTCATGCTCTATGGCCGGGTTTCCCACCCCGTTCCGGTTCATTTTATAAGTCATGTTGTGGTCCTACAACCCCTATATTGCCGTAACAATATAGGTTTGGGCTTCTTCCATTTCGCTCGCCACTACTCTGGAAATCATTGTTATTTTCTCTTCCTCTGCTTACTTAGATGTTTCAGTTCAGCAGGTTTGCGCTATTGCAACTAGTCTTCAACTAGTTAGGTTTCCCCATTCAGAAATTTACGGATCAAATCTTATTTGCAAATCCCCGTAACTTATCGCAGCTTATCACGTCTTTCATCGCCTCTGAGAGCCAAGGCATCCCCCGTGTACCCTTTCTTACTTTCTTCTACTATACCGCCTTTTGCGCCGGTATGTATGCTTTTATTAGTTAGTCAGTCATTAAGTCATTGGTCATTCGTCACTAGTCATTATTGCTAATAACTGTTGACTATTGACTAACTTCTTAACAACGTCCCTACTGTTGTTTTCTCGTTTTTCAATTACTTCTTCCAATATGTCAAAGAACGTTCGTAAACCTAATCATATATATAATATACTTTCGCTATACTTGGTGGAGAATAACGGATTCGAACCGTTGACCCCCTGCGTGCAAGGCAGGTGCTCTAGCCAGCTGAGCTAATCCCCCAATTAATGAATCTGTGATATGTTTCACTCACCTTCGTAGTCCCGAGCAGATTTGAACTGCTGACCCCTACATTATCAGTGTAGTGCTCTAACCAAGCTGAGCTACAGGACTTCTTGTTTTAGGATGTCGGACTCACGATTTCGGATTTTCGTAATCGCAAATCGTAATCTCTTACAATCCTGCCTCTCAGATGTTACCGCCACTGATGGCTTCATCTTTTGGGTTTTCTTTTTGTTTTATTATTTAAAAGATAATCATGTATCGAGCACTCCTGCTCTTTATTGATGCTGTTAGTAGAACAGATCGAGGGTGGGTATTGCTCCAGAAAGGAGGTATTCCAGCCACACCTTCCGGTACGGCTACCTTGTTACGACTTAGCCCCAGTTACCGACTTTACCCTAGGCGGCTCCTTGCGGTTACCGACTTCAGGTACTTCCAGCTTCCATGGCTTGACGGGCGGTGTGTACAAGGCCCGGGAACGTATTCACCGCGTCATTGCTGATACGCGATTACTAGCGAATCCAACTTCACGGGGTCGAGTTGCAGACCCCGATCCGAACTGTGATCAGCTTTGTGAGATTGGCATCCTGTTGCCAGGTAGCTGCCCTCTGTACTGACCATTGTAGCACGTGTGTAGCCCCGGACGTAAGGGCCATGATGACTTGACGTCGTCCCCTCCTTCCTCTCTATTTGCATAGGCAGTCTGTTTAGAGTCCCCATCATTACATGCTGGCAACTAAACATAGGGGTTGCGCTCGTTGCGGGACTTAACCCAACACCTCACGGCACGAGCTGACGACAGCCATGCAGCACCTAGTTTCGTGTCCCGAAGGACTAGAGCGTCTCTGCTCTATTCACTAACTTTCAAGCCCGGGTAAGGTTCCTCGCGTATCATCGAATTAAACCACATGCTCCTCCGCTTGTGCGGGCCCCCGTCAATTCCTTTGAGTTTCACCCTTGCGGGCGTACTCCCCAGGTGGAATACTTAACGCTTTCGCTTAGACGCTGACCGTATATCGCCAACATCGAGTATTCATCGTTTAGGGCGTGGACTACCAGGGTATCTAATCCTGTTTGATCCCCACGCTTTCGTGCCTCAGTGTCAATTAAACCATAGTAAGCTGCCTTCGCAATTGGTGTTCTGTGACATATCTATGCATTTCACCGCTACTTGTCACATTCCGCCTACCTCTAGTTCATTCAAGTTCATCAGTATCAAAGGCACTGCGACAGTTAAGCTGCCGTCTTTCACCCCTGACTTAATAAACCACCTACGCACCCTTTAAACCCAATAAATCCGGATAACGCTTGGATCCTCCGTATTACCGCGGCTGCTGGCACGGAGTTAGCCGATCCTTATTCTCAGAGTACATTCAGCTTCGTATACATACGAAGGTTTATTCCCCTGCAAAAGCAGTTTACAACCCGTAGGGCCGTCTTCCTGCACGCGGCATGGCTGGTTCAGACTTGCGTCCATTGACCAATATTCCTTACTGCTGCCTCCCGTAGGAGTCTGGTCCGTGTCTCAGTACCAGTGTGGGGGGTCATCCTCTCAGATCCCCTAAACATCGTAGCCTTGGTATGCCGTTACCACACCAACTAGCTAATGTTCCGCATGCCCATCTTAATCCTATAAATATTTGATTATTAAATAATGCTATTCAATAATGTTATGCGGTGTTAATCTCTCTTTCGAGAGGCTATCCCCCAGATTAAGGTAGGTTACATACGTGTTACGCACCCGTGCGCCACTCTCAAGGAAAGCAAGCTCTCCTATCCCGTCCGACTTGCATGTATTAGGCCTGCCGCTAGCGTTCATCCTGAGCCAGGATCAAACTCTCCATTGTAAATGTTTTGAGTTCGAACTTTTCCTGACTCTACTTATTAATTCTTTGGAATTGTCTAAATAGAATCTTAGTTCTGTTTGTTATATATCTTTATACAACACCCTTCCCTGTTTCAATCTATTCTTATTACTAACTTCTTCAATATTGAACAGCTCAACCTGATGGTTTAACTGCTCGCTACATGATTGCATCTTTTAAAAGAACTTTTCTCTTCCCCGTCTCGGTTCCGATATATTTTATCCGCAATTGCTGCGGCTAAATCTCTGTTTGTTGATCAGGTGATTCGCTCACCGTCTTTCGCTTTTCAGCTCCCATCGTTTTGGGATTGCAAAGGTAGAAATCTTTTTTCTTTTTCCAAATTTTATTTTAAAATAATTTCTGGCCTCTCTTCCCTTTCCTGTTAGCTCGTTTTCCGTTCCGCTTTCGCTTCCCATTCATCACTCGCTAACCCCTCTCAATGTACAACCGCATTCCTTCGTTTGCGGGCTGCAAAGGTAGGAAAGTTTTTCAATTTGTAAAGTATTTTTTTACTTTTTTTTAAAACTCTTCGCTACTCTTTAGCTTTCAAATAACAACCTGCCTTCTTACTGGCCGGGTTACAAATGTAAGCAGAAAAGGCATTTTGGCAAAAACAATTTTCACTTTTTTAAATAGCATTGTAACTCACTGTTTTACAGTTCAAACTATAGCATAAACCGCACATTGCAATACTTACTTTAGGTAATTTGATATATTTGAAACGTATGAAAAACGCGCATTTCCCTGTAAATTTCCTTGAATCGCTGCAAAATGAGCCGGGTTTTAACCCAACAAATTTTGTTGAAGCACATCAAAATATAGCTGCACCAACCAGTATAAGGCTTAATCCTTTTAAAAAAACAGGGGTGAAACTTGATGAAAGGGTGCCCTGGTGCGCCGAAGGGTACTATTTAAATGAGCGGCCATCCTTTACATTCGATCCGCTTTTTCATGCCGGAGCTTATTATGTACAGGAGGCATCATCTATGTTTATTGATACTATATATAGGTATATAAAACAACCGGAGCCGGTAAAGGTGCTTGACCTTTGCGCGGCACCCGGTGGTAAAAGCACTTTACTAAGCTCGGTACTCGCCACCAACGACTTGCTTGTAGCCAATGAAATTATCAAGACACGTGTGCCTATCCTTGCAGATAACCTTACCCGCTGGGGTACATCCAACACTATAGTTACCAATAACGACCCGAAAGACTTTGAACGCCTGCCCGGTTTTTTCGATATAATATTGGTTGATGCACCCTGCTCGGGCTCGGGTATGTTCAGGAAAGACCCGGATGCCATGACCGAATGGAGCGAAGCCAATGTAAACCTTTGTCATCAACGGCAGGAACGCATATTGGCCGATGTTTACCCCGCCCTAAAAGAAGATGGCTACCTTATATATAGTACCTGTTCCTACTCGCACCAGGAAAATGAGGATATACTCGACTGGCTGTGTACGCAATTTAATATGGAAAGCATCCGCATACCTATTAATAAGGAGTGGGTTGTGGTTGAAACCCAATCTGCAGCTAAGCAGGCCTGGGGTTATCGCTTCTATCCGGGACAGGTGCAGGGCGAAGGTTTGTTTGCGGCCTGTCTGCGTAAAAAGGAAAGTGCCGAAGATCCGGCATCCTTTAAAAACAACAATAACCAAAAGGTGGATAAACACGAGCTGGAACTGGTTCGTAACTATATAACGGAACCTGAGAACTTTTACTTTTTTAAAGTTAGCGATGACTGGCTGGCTATTAATAATAGCCACAAGGAAAGCTTGAGCCTGATATCGCATCGTTTATACATCAAAAAATCGGGCGTACGCATTGGTAAGGTAGCCGGGCGAGATGTGATACCCGACCACGAGCTGGCCCTAAGCACTATTATTAATAAAGAGGCTGTGTTGCAAACCGAACTGGAAAAAGACCAAGCTATACAATACCTGCGCCGCGACAACATCAGCATTAACACTAATAATAAGGGGTGGAGTTTAATGACATTTGACGGTTTACCGTTGGGTTGGGCCAAACTGCTGCCTAACCGCGTCAATAATTATTATCCGAAAGAGTTGAGGATATTGGCCGCTGCTCCGCAAACTAAAATTGTCTGAACTAAGATTTGTAAGATTTTTTTGGTTATAGGATTGTTGTATATATATTATATGTAGGCAAGGAAATCCAACAATCTTCATCATCCTAAAAATCTTAGTTCAGACAATCAAACCATATACTACTATATACTGTTACTATATATATACTATATAGCTATGACAGATATTGCCCGCCGCTTTCCGCAAAACCCTTTGTTAAAACCTGCCGACCTGCCGCCAAGCGAGGAGGGCCTGCATATTATATGCCTGCTTAACCCGGGAGTGTTTAGGTTTGAGGGCAAGACATGGCTAATTGTTCGCGTGGCCGAGAACGCGGTGCAAAAGGAAGGCTCTATCTTTTTCCCTGTTTTGAATGAAATGGGTAAGACTGAAATTATTGAACTCCCTGCTGAGCATCCCGAACTCATCACTACCGACCCGCGCGTGATCCGTTACATGGGGTTGGATTATCTCACTACCCTATCGCACCTGCGTTTGCTGTGCAGCGATGATGGCATTAACTTTTACGAACCTAAAGGACCTAACGCTCTTTTCGGCATTGGTAAGCTGGAGGCATTTGGTATTGAGGATTGCCGCGTTAGCAAAATTGACGATACATTTTACCTCACCTTCACCTCCGTATCCGGCAATGGTGTGGGTGTGGGTATGCGCACCACCAAAAACTGGCGCATATTTGAACGCCATGGCATGATACTGCCACCCCATAATAAAGATTGCGCCATTTTTGAAGAACGCATAAACGGCAAGTATTACTGCCTGCACCGGCCAAGCAGCGTTGATATTGGCGGCAATTTTATATGGATTGCCGAATCGCCGGATGGTGTGCACTGGGGTAACCACCAATGTATTATTAAAACCCGCAAAGACAGTTGGGACAGCACCCGCGTAGGTGCCGGTGCCGCTCCTATCAAAACTGATAAGGGCTGGCTGGAAATTTACCACGGTGCCAACAAGCAGCACCAGTATTGCTTAGGCGCGTTTTTGTTGGACCTCAATGATCCCACTAAAGTTATAGCCCATGCCAAAGATCCTATTATGATACCTACCGAACCGTACGAGTTGAGCGGATTTTTCGGTAATGTGGTATTTACCAACGGTCACGTGGTTGATGGCGACACTATTACTATATACTATGGCGCATCTGACGAGTTTGTGTGCGGGGCCACTTTTTCTATACAGGAGATTTTGGCTAAGCTGGGGGTTTGATCGTGTCATTGGTCATTGGCCATTGGTCACCGCTCACTGGTCGAAGCTTGTAGCTTCGTCCTACAATGTTGCAAGCATCCTGCTTGCGTTAAGCTTTAATGTTAGCGTATTTTAGGTGGAAGCTAAAAGCTTCACCCAATAAAGCGTAACAGACTAAAAAATCCCCGCAGCACAACTCCGCGGGGACTAATTTGATAAGGCAGGAAATGTTAAACAGTTTGTAAGTTGGGTTTGGCCAACCGCTTTTTACGTTTGGCGGTTTTCTTTTTCCCCCATTTGCGGTTGTACCAAATAATAAAACCTGTTATGGGTAAGCTGGCACCTATTATACAAGCAAAAAAAGCAATGATCTTGGTGGGCAGGCCAAGTATCTGGCCTGTATGTATATCAAAATTCATGCGGAACAGCTTCTCTCCTGCTGAAGCCTGCGCATAAGGCGTAAGTATCGGATTGGTTGGGGGTAAAGATTTCAAAGTGTACTGATCGTAATACCTCACATCGCGGTCATAAATAATAGTACCATCGCCCGAGAAAACTGTTGCCTGATAAGGTTGTTCTTTTTTTCCGGGCATAACCAGCTGAATACGGCCAAAGTTGGGGTGCTCTGCTACCAGTTGGTTAATTATCTTATCCTCTACCTTAACAAACTTTCTGCTTTGCGTAGCCAATGTGGTATCAGAAAATGGGTTGGCTTGCTTCGTTTCGGGCAGACCTCTGAACGTCAAACTGCGGTATAAGCCATTCTCGAACCAATCAAATGTAAAAACAACTCCGGATATGGTTAGCGTCATAATAAACAGCAGGGCATAAAAGCCAACTACGTTGTGGAGATCAATGTTGACGCGTTTCCAGTTGGCGTTCCATTTAATCTTAAAGCTTTTATCACGTGTCTTCTTCGTCCATTTTAAAGGGAACCACCATATTAGTCCGGTTAGTAGCGTTATAATAAATATTATACACGCCGAACCCACCACCGGACTACCAATTTTTTGCGGCAGCCAAAAGAAGCGGTGCCCGGCCCTCACAAAAATAAAGAAGGCCTCGGCGGGTGATGCCTCGCGTTTGTCGTGCAGGATCTGGCCGGTGTATGGGTTAAGGTAAATGTAAGCGTGGCTCTCCCCGCCCAGATCAAAAATGCAAAATGCCGATTTACCCGCTTTACCTAAGGTAAGGGAAGCAAGCGTATCGGGGTTTTCACCTTTTGAGGCCAAATACCTGCGCGAGCGTTCCACCAGTTCTGAAGGTTGCAGATAGTTTTTTTGTTGCACTTCAACACGCTGATAGGGCTCGGTAAAATGCCAAACCTCATACCTGAACACCCAGATGCCTCCTGTTAGGCAAACCACAAATACAATAATACCCGAAAAAAGGCCCAGCCAAAGATGCAGCCACTCGGACATCTTCCGAAATACCGACTTTTTACTACCTGATGATGCGCGCGGAGTTGTACTTAACATATTGTTTCAGCAAAAAATAGTCTGCCGGGCATTACACCCGACAGACCAAGGGTTCAAGGTTTAGAATTTAAAAGTTAGAGTGCCTAACACCTGGCGCAAAGATTCTTGTATGCCCCAGTTGCTCCAGTATTGCTGGTTGCCAAGGTTATTTCCTTTTATGCCGAAGCGCCATTTAGACTGATCATAAAACACTGCCGTGTTAACCAGCGTGTATGAAGGAATAACTACCGTATTGCCCGCGTCAAAAAAGCAATCAGACACGTAGCTGCCGCCCACGCCAAAGCCTAAACCTTTAAGCGTAGTACTCATAAATTTATAGCTGGCCCAAAAGTTGGCATACTTGGTAGGCACCTGTGCCTGGTAAAGGCCTTCCATTGCAGGTGTGCTGGCCTTTGTTATTTTGTAGTTATTAGTGGCGTATCCCGCGGTGATGTTCAAGCCTTCAACCGGGTTGGCAATTACGTTAACTTCAAAACCCTTGCTGCGCGAGTTACCATCCTGAACAGTAATTTGGTTCTGCACGCGGGTGTCATTATTCAGTTTAATATCGTAATAGCTTATGGTGGCGTTCAATTTATTATTAAAGGCCTCCACCTTTATACCGCCCTCTAACTGGTTTGCCTGACGGGGTTTAAAAATGTCAACGGTTCCGTTGGGTTGCGTAACCGGAGCCACGTTTTGAAAACCATTCATATAATTACCAAAAACCGAAACCTGGTTTTTTACCAGTTGGTAGGTTAAACCCAGTTTAGGCGAGAGGGCCGTTTGATTATAATTGCCGGTTGTTGCAACTACGCCATTATTAATAGGCGCTTCGTTCATAAAACGATCAACACGCAGGCTCATCATGGCAGCTAACCTGTCGGTAATGTTCAATACATTTGATGCGTAGGCGCTATAGGAGCTTTGGTTGTTTTCGGTGTTGGTTTGCGTTACGGTTGCGCCTATAGCGTTCACCCGCTCCAGGTTGATTGCAGGTATGCTCTGCGAGGTGGAAAGGTCAATCTTATCATACAAACCGGTTGGCGTAAATCTTAAAAAGCTACGGAAAGAGTAGTAGTTCACCCCAACCAACAAACGGTTACGCAGACTGCCAATTTTAAAGTCGCCGTTAAAGTTTTGCTGCGCGTTCCACGAGGTAAAAATACGCGGACCATAGCTGGATATGGTACGGTCAAATTTGTTATCGGCTGTCCACTGCGGATAGATCTGGTGACTGTGCTCAATGTTGTTCTCGCCAAAAGCAATGCTGGTGGTTGAGGTCCAGTTGTCAGACATTTTGTACTTAGCCTCGGCATAGTAATTAACCGCTGTTAACTCGGCGCCAAGGTTAGCGCCCCCTAAAGAGGTACGGAAAGGAATGGGGATATCTTTAAAATTTTTGTAAGTGGTTTTATTGAAGTTCTGGAAGTAGGCCACCGTTGAGCGATCGGTTTTATTAAACTCTGCTTCCAGTAAGAAGGTAAGTTTATCGCTGGCCTTATATAAAAAGCTTGGAGCGAAAGTGTTCATGCGTTTATGCCCAAAGTTCTGGAACGAGTTTTCTTTATGAGATGCCGCGTTCACCCGCAACAGCGCTGTTTTATCTGCATTAAGTGGCGTATTAACGTCAGCGGTAATGCGGCTCAGCTCATAACTGCCCAACGTAAGGCCAACTTCGCCTTTAAAGGTTTCGAAAGGTTTTTTTGTGACTTGGTTGATCAAACCACCAAAACCAACAATACTTGAACCAAACAACGTGGCCGACGGCCCCATTATCACCTCTACACGCTCAATATTGATTGGATCTGACTGATACGACTGTACGGCCAAACCATTTCTAACTGTTGTGGTAGCTGTAAAACCCCTGATTGTTCCACCGGTACCACCTGCTGGATTATTATTGGGCACAACGCCGGGCGCGTTGCGCAGCATTTCTTTAAAGTCAACTATTTGCTGCTCGGCAATTAACTCTTTAGGGATGCTAGTGTATACCTGCGGATTTTCCAGATTGTCCAGGGGCATACGTGCCACCTGGTCGGTTTTTTTGGAGGCGAATTTGTTAGCCCTTTCTGATGATATGTTTACTTCCTGCAACTGCTGCGAGGTTTGCGACAGCGTAAGGTTGACTGAATTTTTACGCCCAGCCGTTACTGATATCTCCACTTGATGCGGAGCAAGGCTGAGGTAACGTGCTTCAATTATATAGATACCTGCCGGTATACGGTTAAGGGTAAACTCGCCATACTCGTTGGTGGCAGTACTGAGTTTTAGTGAGGGAATGGTAACGGTAGCCATTTCAACCGGGCTGCCGTCGGTGGTTTTTACAACGCCGTTAACACTGCTGTTTTGCTGTGCGTTTGCAGTAGTAAAGCTAAGCGTTAATAACAGTAAAGTAATTAGGTTAAGTAATTTTTGAGATAGGTGAGATGGGGTAAAACTATTACTGCATAGTAATAAAGAATTCATAGCTTTGAACTGAAATGATTAATGGATTGAACTGATCTGTTAACATGGGCCGGTGTGATGTTTGGCGACGGATCACCGGCTTTTCTTTTTTTGATTTACGTAGGGGCAATTATTTTCACGTGACAAAGAAATAATTTATTTAGATTAAATCCAAATAAGAATAGGATTAATACTTCTAAGATGTTTTTGCTTGTTACGTTGGTTTAAGCCTGTGTAACATTAAACTGCTCAGTACATCTAATTCAAAAACAAACAAGCAGGTGTAATTGCACAGCCGCAGTTTTTTGTACATATTTATCCCTGATACAACCTTACTAATATGAGCCTTTTTAGCAGACTATTAAACGAATTTATAGATGTAATTGAGTGGGTTGATACCACGCAAGACACGCTGGTTTGGAAATTTCCGCGACAGGATAACGCCATTAAAATGGGCGCCAAATTAATTGTGCGCGAATCTCAGGTGGCCGTGTTTTTCAACGAGGGCCAGATAGCCGATGTGTTTACCGCCGGTACCCACACGCTCACTACACAAAACATGCCTGTACTTACCACTTTAATGAGCTGGAAGTATACGTTTGAAAGTCCGTTTAAAGTGGATGTATATTTTGTGAGCACACGCACGTTTATTGATCAGAAGTGGGGTACTAAAAACCCGGTAATGATACGCGATGCCGAATTTGGCCCCGTGCGTTTGCGCGCCTTTGGCTCATTCAACTTCAACGTGCATGATGCTAAACAGTTCATCACCCGGATCTCGGCCACCAACCCGCAATTTATTGTAGGCGATGTTAAGGAACAACTGCGCAACATAGTAAGTGCACGCGGTATGGATGCCGTTGCCGAATCAAAAATTGCCGTATTAGACCTCGCCGCTAATTATAATGAAGTAGGACAACTTATTGCTACCAGCATTCAGCCCGATTTTACAGAGATGGGGCTTAACCTGTCTAAGCTGCTGGTTGAAAATATTTCGTTACCACCAGAGGTAGAAACCGCTTTAGATAAACGCAGCCAAATGGGTATTTTAGGCAATTTGGGTGCGTACGCGCAATACCAGGCGGCAAACGCCATTGAAAAATCTGCCGAAAACAGCATTGGCGGAAATTTAGGCGCCGCCGGGATGGGTTTGGGAGTTGGCGCCGCCATGATGGGTCAGGTAGGCAATATTTTTAAACCTACGCAGGTAGGGTCGGATAGTAATGGTGAGCTTCCGCCGCCTGTACCATCGGCTGTGCAATATCACATCGCAATTAATGGCAAAGCCGATGGGCCGCATAGTCTGCAGGATGTTGCCACCATGGTTAGCAACAGGCAAGTTGATAAAACCACCATGGTTTGGAAAAAAGGGATGGCTAACTGGGCGGCGGCAAATACCCTGCCCGAAGTTGCCGAACTGTTAGCTGCTGTACCTCCGCCAATCGCTTAAATAAAATTTTGGATCACCTTATTATAATTGACCGCTAAAATGGCCGATGTTAAAACCGTACAGGTAAACGAGTCGCTTAAATGCGGCGGTTGTGGTGCTATGCTTTTTTTCAAGCCCGGCACCTTATCTATGCAATGTGACCATTGCGGGCAAACCAGTAATATTGAACAAGAACAAAATGAGAAAATTATCTCGGTTGATCTGGATGAGTTTATATCAGGCATTGCTGCGCTGCCGCCCAATAACGAGGTTAAGATGGTGGTATGTACCAATTGCGGCTCGCAAACGGTGATGGATGCATTTTTATCAGCAGATAAATGTGCCTTTTGTACGTCACCCCTGGTTGTTAAAGCTGATAGCGGCAGGCAATATGTACCGCCGCACTATGTTTTGCCTTTTGATATTGGCAAAGAGCAAGGTATTGATTTTTTTAACAAATGGTTGAAGGGTCTTTGGTGGGCGCCTAACGATCTGGCGAAGAAGGTTAACGGCAGCGCATCGGCGTTAACTGGCGTGTATTTGCCCTACTTTACTTATGATACCGACACTACCACTCATTATACCGGTGAGCGCGGCCAATACTATTATACGGACGAAACCTACACCGAAACGGTAAACGGCCAAACGCAAACCAAAACACGCAGGGTGCGGCACACCAGTTGGAGTTACGCCAGCGGCACGGTTAATTGTGAGTTTAAAAACCTTGAGGTACCTGCCAGCCATTCGTTACCGGCAAAAACGCTGCAAAAGTTAGGTCCTTGGAACTTTGGTAAACTCAAAAAATTCAATGAACAATATTTAAGCGGTTTCCGATCAGAAACCTACCAGGTAAGTCCGGAAAGTGGTTTTGAACAAGCACAGGCACAAACCGTAAATACCATTCATGATACCATACGGGATGATATAGGCGGCGACGAGCAACGTATTAACGACACGGATACCGATTACAATAACAATGCTGTAAAATATTTACTGCTGCCAGCATGGGTAAGCGCCTATACTTACAACAATAAACTGTACCAATTTACCATCAACGCCAGCACCGGCGAGGTTATTGGCGAACGACCGTTAAGCGCTATAAAAATAGTCATGGCAATTTTGTTGGCAATAGCTTTAATAGCAGCTGGGGTTTTGTTGCTCAATAATGCGCAGTAAGGTGTTGGAAATGCGAAGTTGTTGAGCGGTTGAATACCATCCGATTTATAGACAAGACAAAAGTAACAGCCTCCGCGGCAATTGAGCGGTAATGAAGCGATAAGCCAAAGCGACATTAACGCTGTGCTACTCATAGCTTTATCACCTATCATTTCGGGATTGCTTCGTACCTCGCAAAGAGGTGGCGGGTGAAGTTCGCCTCTGGAGGGGAAGTGCTCAGTTGCTTCAAACTGTTCAGCAACTATGGCGAACTCATCGCCCCACTGGTCGAAGCTTTCAGCTTCGTCCTACAATGTTGCAAGCATTCTGCTTGCATTAAGCTAAAAGATTAACAGTAATAAGTTCCGTAGCTATCTAACTCCTGCCAAACCAACGAAGTTGAGAGCATTGCGATGACCAAAATCTGACGTTTTATTCACACGCTTGCCATCCTCTAATCAATTTTTAATATCTCCAAAAGTCCGCTTCAGCTTGATATTTAATTATTTATACTAATTCTAAATAAGACTTGACAGGATTAGATTTGAACCTATCTTTGCTGCAATTAGAATCAGTCTAAATAAAAACAACATAATGAATAAGAAACTTTACACAATTTTTGTTGCCTTGCTTTTCATCAGTCGCCTTGTTTTGGCCGATGATGAAACGGAGAAAAACGGCAGCATTCGCGGTCACGTAAAAACAAGCGATGGCAAAGCAGCTGCTTACGTTAGCGTAGGCATTATTAACACCAATAAAGGAACAACAACTGATGATGGCGGCAACTACCGCTTAACCGGTATTAAACCGGGCAGCTATACAGTACGCGTATCATTTGTAGGTATGCAAACGCAGGAACAGCAGGTAACTGTTGAACCGGGTAAAGAAAGCAACCTTAACTTTACGCTCACCGAAAACTCATCGCAGTTGAACGAGGTAGTTATAGCAGGTTCCAATCACCTTAACAAACCGGTTAACGTTGGCAAATCGGGGCTGCGTGTTTTAGATGTGCCTCAGAGCATTCAGGTTATAGACAGCATCCTTATATCCGACCAGCAAATGAACCGCCTGGCCGACGTAATGAAAAACGTGAACGGCGTAGCCCTGGGTGAAAACCGCGGCTCAACCGGCGATTCGTTCTTCGCTCGTGGTTATAGCCTTGGCGCTAACAATATATTCAAAAACGGCGCGCGATCATCCATCGGCGGTTCGCCGGAGGCCAGTACGCTGGAATCAGTTGAAGTATTAAAAGGTAGCGCCGCGTTGCTTTACGGTGGTGTTACAGGTGGCGCGGTGGTGAACCTGGTTACCAAAAAGCCCAAATTTAACTGGGGTGGCGAGGTAAGCATGCGCGTGGGCAGTTACAATATGTATAAACCTATAGTTGACCTGTACGGCCCTATCAGCAAAAGCATAGCTTTTAGAGTAATTGCTACAAAGGAAAACGCCAACAGCTTTAGAGATGTGGTTAAAACCGATCGCTTTTATGTTAATCCATCTTTGCTATTTAAAATAAGCGATAAAACCGAGTTGATTGTTCAGGGCGATTATTTGAAAAGCAACTACACCCCCGATTTTGGAATAGGAACCGTTTTGGGCAAAATACCTGATCTGCCGAGAAGCGCTTTTGTAAACATGGCATGGGCGTACAACAATACCAACACAGTTACAACACAAGCTAACTTAACACACCGTTTTAACAGCAACTGGAAGCTAAATGTTATAACTGCTTTCCAATCATACGGTCGTAATTATTTTGGAGCAGAAAGACCACAGGCCAATGGCAGCGACGCAAGTAAGCCGTTAGGATATGCTCCGCGGACGCTAACGAGGTCAAATACGCAGGAGTATACCTACAACGAGCAGATCAATTTAACCGGAAGCGCTTATACTGGTTCTGTTAAACATACTTTGTTATTTGGTGCTGATGCTGACCAATCTCGCACAACAACCGGTGCCTTTAAATACGCAAACGGATCAACAACGTCACCAAGTTATGATTTCAATTTGCTCGACCCATCAACTTTTGCAACCAGTAAAGACATACCTTTTACAAGGCTTTATCAAAATACAGTTGCCCCTATTTACCGTATGGGAGCATTTGCTCAGGATCTGATCGAGCTAACTCAAAAGTTTAAAGTATTGGCAGGCGTACGCTATACGCTGCAAAGAACGCCAAGAACATCAATTTATAACTTAGAAACAGGTGCTACCACCCTGGGAGGCAGTACAGGCATTACCGGTATTAAAGTAGACAAAGCTTTCTCTCCAAAACTGGGCTTGATCTATCAGCCAATTAAAACTACTTCGCTGTATTTAAGCTACGCCAATAACTTTACATCTAACTCAGGTGTTGATTTAAATGGATCTCCTATGGGGCCATCTATTATTGACCAATATGAGGCCGGCGTAAAAAATGAATTTTTGAACGGAAGATTAACAGTAAATGTAACGGCTTACAGGATATTGAATAATCGTTTTGCTCAAACTGCACTAACCAAGGCAGACGGTACGCCAAACGCCGACACCAACATCAAAGAATTTGCAGGCAAAACCGCCAGCGATGGTGTTGAAGTTGACATTACCGGTAAATTATCAAACAACTGGTATTTTATAGCGGGTTACTCTTATAACTATTTCCGTTATACAAAAACGGCGCCTATAGTTGTTACTAACCCTAATACTAATCCGCCAACCACTACAGCCGGAATTACAGAGGGCGAACGCGTTATCGGCACTATCCCCCACACGGCTAACGGAACCTTGTTTTACACATTTGACCAGGGCACTTTAAAGGGGTTGAAACTTGGCTTTTCCGGCTATTACACCGGCAAACGCAACAGTGGTTTCAACACGCTTAAAAATGGCCTGCAACGCGGTGCAGTAATCAATTTAACAGATTACGCTACGTTTGATTTTTCGGCAGGTTATACTTATAAAAAGTTATCACTGCTGGGCAAGTTATCTAACATTACCAACGAGATCAATTACCTGGTACACGAGAATTACAGCATTAACCCTATACCTCCACGCATGTTTCAAACCACGCTGTCTTACAAATTTTAAGTAAGGCCCACCAAAGCAAAGGCCGATAGTTAAACGCTATTGGCCTTTGCTTTTTACCAGGCATGAGCTTAGTGTATTGAACCCTGTCCCATTTGGTGGACCAAAATTGAAAAACTTTAGCATTGCCGACCTAAAGTTTGTCCCAAAGCTGCAATCAATATTTGTTAATACACTTAATTACAATACACTATAAATTAACAATGCATTGCAAAATTACAGTTAACGCATATGTTGTTGGGACACCTTAGTGTGATCTTTATTTATTGCCTTGCTTTATATACCCTTCGCGTAAAACACTCACCAGCAGATCAAGCTTAACAGGTTTCGAAATATAGTTATCCATGCCGGCAGCAAAACAATCATCACGGTCTTCGGGCATGGCGTTAGCCGTCATGGCAACTATGTAAGGTTGTGTTATGGCCGACATTTTACGTATCAACCTTGTAGCTTCAAGTCCGTCAATTTCTGGCATTTGTACATCCATCAGTATCATATCCGGCACCTGCTTGCCAATTTCTTCCAAAACTTCCCTTCCGTTGTTGGCTAACCTTGCCTCGTACCCTAATTTTTCTAAAATTCGTAATATGAGCTTCTGATTGATGGGATTATCTTCGGCTACCAATATGTTAACAGGATTCTCTGTAGCAAAGCCAATTGATAAAACCGAATTGCTTTTGGCCTCGTTAACCGCCATGTACTGCTTATGCTTAAACTCGTTTTGTATGGCCATGCTGAGGTGATGCTGTTTAACCGGCTTGGTTAATGTGGCTGCAAACAGGTTAGGGTAGTTTTTCTGCGACTCGTTACCAACAGAACTTAACAATAGCACCGGTATTTGCGGATATACCTTTTTAACTATCCGGGTGAATGCCAGGCCATCCATTTCAGGCATCTGCATATCTGTAATGATCATGTCGAAATGCTTCCCGCTATCTAACAGATCAAGCGCGGCAGCTGCAGAGTGCACGGAGGTGGCATTCAATTTCCAAACCTCCAACTGGGCTTTTAGCACTTTAAGGTTAGTAGCGTTGTCGTCAACTATGAGTATATTTTTGTTTTCGATATCCGGCAAGGCCGATGCCTCCAGCCGGTCATGCTGCAAAGCGTTACATTTTATGGTGAACCTGAATTTTGTACCCTCGTGTTCTTTGCTATCAACGGTAATATCGCCACCCATTAATTGGATGAGGCGCTTACTAATGGCTAAGCCCAAGCCGGTACCGCCATATCTGCGCGTAATTGACGAATCCACCTGGGTAAACGCCTCAAACAGATAAGGTATTTTTTCTGTAGGGATACCTATGCCGGTATCGCTCACCTCAAAAGCCACTTCAAACTCGCTACCGGTTTGCTTAACCAAAGTAACATTTAAAAACACCTCGCCCTGATGGGTAAATTTAATGGCGTTGCTTACCAGGTTAATCAATATCTGCCGCAGGCGCGTACCATCAGCAATTAATAAAGACGGCAAGCGGTGGTCTATCTGGTAAATAAGGTCAATATTGCTTTCGGCAGTTTTCTTAGCGAACAGGTCAAACACCTCCTCAATACAAACCCTCAGCTCAAACTCATGCGGATCAAGGTCCATCTTACCTGATTCGATCTTTGAAAAATCAAGCACACCATTTATCACGTTCAGTAAAGCCTCACCGCTATGAATGATGGTTTCGGCATACTCGTGCTGTTCCTCGGTAAGCTTGGTTTCGCCCAATAAAGCCGCCATACCTATTACGCCATTCATAGGGGTCCGTATCTCATGGCTCATGGTGGCTAAAAATATACTTTTGGCTTTATTGGCCTGTTCTGCATCTGAGCGGGCTTGTTCAGCATCGGCCCTGGCTTTTTCTTCCTGCATCCGCTGTTCATACAATTCCTCATTAAGGGTTTGCAATTCTTCCGTTTGCTCAATCAAATTATTATTGAGTTGTTTAAGGTCTTCGGCTTGTTGGCGCACTTCCGCTGTACGTTGAGATACCTGCCGCTCCAACACTAACTTTTGAGCTTTGATGGTTCTTATTCTATAGTTATAGAGATATATGAGTATGACCACACCACACAGCAGCACCAAAGTTTTAAACCACCATGTTAGCCAAAAAGGCGGCAGTATGGTTATCTCGACAGCTATCCCCTTCTCATTCCAAACACCATCATTGTTGGCGGCCTTAACTCTAAATGTATAAGTACCCGGATTCAGGTTGGTGTACGTTGCCCGGTGCCTGTTACCTATATAGTTCCAGTCGGTTTCAAGGCCCTCTAACATGTAGGCATAATCATTCTCTTCGGGCACTGTGTAATCCAGCGCTACAAACTCAAAAGTGAATATGGATTGTTTGTAGTTAAGTGTAATGCTGCGGGTATCGCTTATAGCCTGCTTAAGCGGCGAGCCGGGCATACCTACATATTGCGGTTTATTGAACAGCTCAAAACCGCTGATCACTATTTCAGGAATATTCTGATTTCCGGTTATGTACTTAGGGTTAATACGGTTAAACCCATTAACACCGCCAAAATATAGCTCGCCTGTTTTAGACAGTAAGCCGGCGTTATGCTTAAACTCATGGTCTTGTAAACCATTTCTTAAATTAAAGTTTTTGAAACTGTTACGCTTTATATCAAAACGCGTTAAGCCATTGTTGGTACTTAGCCATAAGTACGCTCCGTTGGGCACAATTGTATAAATGTTGTTGTTGGCAAGTCCGTTTTGGGTTGTATAGGTTACAAATTGTTTTTTGGCGGCATCATACCTGTTAAGGCCCCCACCGGTAGCCACCCAAATGTTACCATATATATCTCGCTCAATTGCGAAAATTATATTATTGGAGAGCTTGCTGTTAGCTTTGTTAAGCCTGGTTACGCTCCCTGTTTTTGTATTATAAATGCTGATTCCGGCGTTGTAGGTACCTATCCAGATATCTCCATCCACATCCTCATAAAAACAGCGGATAACATCATTGCTGATGGTCTTTTCATCATTGAAATTGCTGCGGAGTACAGTAACTTTTTTTTGTGACGCATCTAAAATGTTAACTCCGCCGCCATTGGTGCCTATCCATAAATTATTCTTACTATCCTCCATTAAGGCAAATACACGGTCATCAGAAAGCTGCGCCGGGCCAGTTCCCTTTTTAAAGTTGATAAAGGTATTTTTGCTAATGACAAACAGGTCAACGCCGCCTGTATAGGAACCGATCCACAAGCGGTTGCCAGTTTTGCTTTTACAAAGCGCAAGTATATTATTGGCCGATAAGGAATTTCTCATCCCGTCGCGATGCATGTAGTAGCTAAAGGTGTTGGTTTGGGTATTAAATAAATTAAGTCCGCCCCCGTCTGTTGCTACCCATATATTACCATTATCAGCATCGGCAAATGCGGTAACCTCTCTTCCTGATAATCCTCTTTTGTCGCCATACAGATACTTGTATACTTTAAACAGCGATAAGCTTTTATCGTATTTGCTAATACCGGCCGAACTTGCCGCTGCCCACAGCGTACCCATATCATCAACCAATACAGCCCTTACTGAAGAACCTGCCAGGCTTGTGACATCTGCAGGCGAGTTGATATAGGTAGTGAACTTACCATTGCGAGTGACGTAAAAGTCGAGTCCTTTTTCAGTACCTATCCAAAAATTGCCTGCGCTTGTTCGACCTATGGCGTGTACGTTATTATCGCTAATGCTTGAGGTATCACCTTTATTTGATGTGTGGTGTTTAAATACTCCGCTCTTGGTGTCAAAAACATCTAAACCTGCATCATTGGTGCCTATCATCAGCCTTCCGTTTCCCACATCAGCCAGCACCTTGACGTAGTTGCTTGCCAATGAGTTTTCGTCCTTCGCATCATGATAGTAGGCTTTGAATTTACCATTGGCCGGGTTGTACAGGTTTAATCCATCATTAGTTCCCACCCATAACCTGCGCTGGCTATCTTTAAGAATGTATGTTACCCTGGTATTGCTTAAACTGCCGGGTTTTCCGTCAGCCAGCAAGTATTCAATTTTGTTATTACGCGGGTTTAAGATGTTAAGGTTCATTAATGTACCTACCCATATGTTACCATCATTATCCTCGCATATACTATTTATACTGGAATTTGTTAACCCACCCGGCTTTGCAGTGTAATTAACAAAGTTGTTATTAGTGCGATTATATCTGCTGAGCCCCTCTTTGGTACCTATCCATATGTTACCCGTTTTATCTTCGTAAAGGGTGGTGATACTGTTGCCTGCAATGGCGTTTTTATCATTTAAATTGTTGCGGTAAATAATAAAACGATAACCATCATAACGGTTCAAACCATCTTCGGTACCAAACCACATAAAGCCATATCTATCTTTTAAAATGCAGGTTACCGTACTTTGAGATAAGCCATCGGCAGTGGTAATATGCGTAAACTTAACATTTTGCTTCCCCGATAGTTGTTGCGCATATACAGGCAGGCAATAAAAAGCGACAGCTAAAATTACAAGCACGAGGCTATGCCATCTTATCAAACGTTCACGCATTCTTTACAGGTTATAATAGGGCCACATTGCTGTGGATATTGCAGAATTGGTGTAATTTAATCTTTCTCCGCAACTTACAGTATTGATTTTTACGAAAATACAAAGGAATTTGTTTTATAAAAACGCCCAACCACTGTATAACAAAAAAGGCGTACCCAATAGGGTCGCCCTTACTTCTCACCTTACTAACCGGTCAGCACAAATACTTTAATATTCTCCAATAGAAAGCATTACCAGCGTACAGGCATAAACTGTTTCAATACCACGTTGGTTAGCCATCTCCTGTAGTTCACGATTTTCTGTACCGGGGTTAAAAATTATTCTTTTCGGATGTGTGCTTAATATATAATCATATAGCGGTTCCTGATTTCTTGTGCCTACATATAAGGTAATGGTATCAATATCACTGTGTATAGTTTCAGGCTTCTCAATAGGTACACCTGCCACCTCGCCTGTTTTTTGACCAACATTAACTATAGTATGTCCATGTCCTTTCAAGCGGTTAGCTGCCAAATAAGCATAACGCGATGCGTCTGGAGTTGCGCCTAATATCAATGTTTTTTTATCTGCCATAATATTCATTAAATGTTCAAATACTGCGCCAAATGTGGGTCAACAGCAGGTCAAAAAAATATTTTAAAATAATTTGAAATGTTTTTAAAGCACAGTCGTCTATACCTTTAAAGCAATTAAGATTTTGATCACCACCGCAATGCCCGACGATAAGAACAGCCACATCCTCAATACAATAAAGGAATATGGCAAAAGTTTAATGGGCTTTATCCG
The DNA here is from genome assembly GCF_002797815.1 of Mucilaginibacter auburnensis. Classification (NCBI taxonomy): domain Bacteria; kingdom Pseudomonadati; phylum Bacteroidota; class Sphingobacteriia; order Sphingobacteriales; family Sphingobacteriaceae; genus Mucilaginibacter; species Mucilaginibacter auburnensis. The sequence continues at coordinate 1,283,864 of NZ_PGFJ01000001.1, read as the reverse complement.
TAAGCGGGTGAAGAGCGATGCCGATGCCGAAGATATACTGCAGGATGTATGGTATCAGTTTAGCTCGGTGGTGAACGCTCAACCTATTGAACAGACAGGCGCCTGGCTGTACAAAGTAGCGAGGAACAAGATTACTGATAAGCATAAAAAACGCTCGGAGAGTTTACTGGACGATTTGTTTATTACAGATAACGATGAAGACGATACCAGCGACCTGCAGGCTATTTTAATGACCGACGATGTTACGCCCGAAACTGCCTATTTGCGCAATCTGGTTTGGGAAGAACTGTTCAGCGCTTTGGATGAACTGCCCGAAGAGCAGCGCCAGGTTTTTATGTGGCAGGAAATGGACGACATGACTTTTCAGGAAATTGCCGAATTAACCGGAGTGAATGTTAACACGCTGGTATCGCGTAAGCGCTATGCCGTGCTGCATCTCCGTACACGTTTACAACAATTGTATTTAGATATAACAAGATATTAAGAAAATGAAAAGAGCATTTTATAAAGGCCGTTTCATATTTATGCCCCTGGCGTGCGCAACATTTTTGTCGCTCATTAGCTATGCGGTTATGCTATTATGGAACTGGCTTATACCCGGCATATTTGGGTATAGCATTATAACCTTTTGGCAGGCAATGGGCCTGTTTATTTTAAGCAAACTACTGTTTGGCTTTGGCAGGGGCGGTGGCCGCTGCGGGCCATTCGGCGGCGGGGGTGCGCCCTGGATGAAACGCAAAATGGAAGAAAAACTGCGCAACATGACACCGGAAGAGCGGGAACGTTTTAAACAGAAAATGCAGGAACGCTGCGGTAATCATCCGTTTGCACAGAAGTGGAAGAATTGGACTGAAGAAGCTAAAACACCCGAACACTAAAATTCAGTAGTTGCTTGTTAGTAGGCCGGATGTTTGCGCCGAAGGCTTTCTTGACCTGTAATGATCACTATAAAAGGCAGAAGGGTTAATTTTTAACCCTTCTGTTAAAACTTAAACAATAACAACATGAACGTACTGGTATTTGCAACAAGTGTTACGGCACCGCATCAGGTTGATAGCGTTAAACCGCTTTTAAGCGGTAAAAAAGAAATTGAAGAATGGAACTTTGATCTGGAAGACTGCGATCATATTCTTCGTGTAGTTTCTGACGATGAGGTATCGCCAAGGCAAATTGAGTTGTTATTAAACGAGGCCGGATTTACCTGCGAGGAACTGCCATATTAACCTCCATACAATTTCTAAGCAAGCAACCTAACCAACAACCCTATTTGCCCCTGATGGTAAATGTGATGTTGAATTAATCCGTTAACCAATTCGGCATAGCTTACCACAGGCTCTTCGTTACGCTCATCAATAATAGGCTGGTGCCATTTCTCTTCAGGAAAACTGTCTATAGCTTTAAGGAGATTGTCGTTAACCAACTTTAGATCGTCAATATACAGGTTCCATTTAAGCTCATCAGCTTGCTCTGGCTCGGGCCAGTTGCCACCAAGCGGCATACCGGCAGGCTTCTCGTTCATCCGGTCAATTACCTCTTCAGTCCAGCTTATCATGTGCAGAACAATTTCAGCTATGGTGTGGGCTCCTCCCGGCGGGCGTTTGTAAGCATTTTCAAATGTTACACCAGCAAGTGTAACATAAACTGAATTACCATACCATGGCTGTCCCCACAATACTTTTTTAAGTTCGGTGTGTAGTTGGGCTGATGTACTCATTTGTCTGAACTAAGATTTCTATGATATATAGGATTGTAAGATCATTAGCAGATTTTATGCCAAGGATTTAAATACATATATATGGTGCATCCAATAATAATATAAATCCAACTAATCTTAGTTCAGACAACTTTACCCGCAGCTATCGCGCAATTTATGCCATCAATTGCAGCCGAGATAATTCCGCCTGCATAACCCGCTCCTTCACCACACGGAAACAAGCCCTTTATTTGCGGATGCTGTAGTGTTTCTTTGTCGCGTGGTATTTTAATGGGCGATGATGTGCGCGACTCTACTCCTACCAATATGGCGTCGTTAGTATAATATCCTTTCATTTTTTTTCCAAAAACAGGCAGTGCATTACGCAAGCGATCATGCACTTTAGCCGGTAAAACCTCTTTAAGCTGCACACTTTTGGTACCCGGCAAGTAAGAGTTTTTAGGCAGATCTTTAGACAACCTCCCTTCAACAAAATCAATCATGCGTTGCGCCGGTGCCACCAAACTACCGCCCCCTGCACTAAACGCCGCTACTTCAACTTCATGCTGAAAATTGAGCATTTTAAACGGATCAGCATTATCTCCCGCAACATCTTCTAAATTTATCTGCACAACAGTACCCGAGTTGGCATAAGGATTATTACGTTTGGATGGGCTCCATCCGTTTACAACAATCTCTCCGGGCTCGGTGGCACATGGCGCAATAATACCTCCCGGGCACATACAGAAGGAAAATACGCCTCTACCATCCACCTGTTCAACCAAACTGTAATAGCTTGGCGGCAAATAATCTCCCCTAACATCGCAATGATATTGCGCGCGGTCAATTATTTCCTGCGGATGCTCAATGCGCACACCTAATGCGAAGGGCTTGGCTTCCATCAAAATATCTTGCCGGCGCAGCATTTCAAAAATATCACGCGCGGAGTGACCTGTTGCCAGTATTACCGCATCAGCGTTTATCTCATCGCCCGATGACAGTTTAACTCCCCGTATGCAGTCAAAACTTACTATCAGCTCTGTAACCTTGGCATCAAACCTTACCTCGCCACCCGCATTTTGGATGCTCTCGCGCATGGCGGTTATAATGTGTGGTAATTTGTTAGTACCAATATGCGGGCGGGCATCCACCAAAATATCTTCGGATGCACCATGCGCCACAAAGGTTTTTAATACCCCGTTTACATCGCCGCGCTTGGTTGAGCGGGTATATAGTTTACCGTCAGAGTAAGTGCCTGCACCACCCTCACCGAAGCAATAATTAGATTCGGGATTAACCAGCCCCTGCTTGTTGATGTTGGCCAGATCGCGCCTGCGTTGTTTAACATCTTTGCCGCGTTCCAATACAACAGGTCTCAAACCCATTTCAATACATTGCAAAGCGGCAAACAGTCCTGCCGGCCCTGCACCTACTATAATTACCGGCTTAGCGCTTTTTACGTCAGGGTAATTAACTGCAAAAACATCCGGAGCTTTTTGCTCACCCATAAACACCTGCACCTGCATGCGGTATACCACCTTGCGGCCGCGGGCATCAATGGATCTTTTTAAAATTTTTATATCGGTAACTTCCTTTGCGGGAACTTTAAGCGCGGTTGCTGCTATACTTTTTAAAGCAGTTATATCTTCATGCTGCTCAGGCGAGCATACAATTTCCGTTTCTTTGATCATAAAACTGCCGGGTTTTTATCCCGGATGCTGCAAAGGTAATGAATTAGCTATAAATCGTGTTTCGTTAACATTTGCCAATCATTCACAAATCCGCTATAACTTATTTATGCTTATTTGTTAATATTGCCATAATGGGCTTTTTACAAATACCCGGACTGGGTACAGTACATTTTCATGAGTACGGAACAGGCAGCAAACCCTTACTGGCCTTTCATGGTTATGGAATGACGGGCAGACAATTCCATGTATTGGAGCGTTCTATAATAAAAGAGTACAACGTATACGGCTTCGACCATTTTTTTCACCACGAAAGCCGCTTAGATAACTGGACCGAAAAACAAATTTTACAGGGCATGCCGCGCGCCATGGTGAGGCAATATGTTGAGGAATGGTTTAAGCTTTATGGCAGACAGCGATTCTCGGTAATGGCCTACTCCATTGGCGCCAACATAGGGCTTATATTGGTAGAAGAGTTTCCCGACCTGATAGATGAAGTTATCCTGATGGCTCCCGATGGCCTCTCCGTATTTAAAGGCTTTTACTTTTTACAGCACCAGCCGTTTGGCAGATGGTTGTTTAACAGACTTACCAAAAGCAAGTGGATGGCGGTGGCCTTACTTAAAAACCTTTTGCGCGTTGGTTTTATTGATAAGCCGCTTTTTGATATTGCTTATAGCGAGATAGATACACCTAAAAAACGCCTGGATGTGTACTACACGCTAAATTTGATACGCACGCTGGTGCCCGATACCGAAAAAGTAACAGCATTGATAAACCAATACAAAATAAAATGCGTTTTAATATTTGGTGAGGATGATAATTTGTTCACCTACAAAAGCGCGGAACCTTTTATAAACAAATTGGAGAATCCAATAATACATAAAGTTAAACTGGGACACTGGTTAGTAATACCTGCACTTGACGATTATTTGGTTAAATTTGAACAACAGCGTTCCTTAGAAAAAGGCGCTAATAAAAATCAGGCTCAAACACAGTGATCTACATAATAGCGGCAACTTTATTGTTCATTATACTGCGCTTTACAGTTACACTGTTCAATTTTATATCAGACCCTAAACTGCGAAGGGTTAACCGCCGCTATACTGATCTTGTTTCTATCCTAATACCTGTTCGTAACGAATCCCGGCAGATACTTACCTTACTTGAATCAATTTACCGGCAGGACTACAGCAATTATGAGGTAATTATACTGGATGATGATTCGGACGACGACACCTTTAACCTCTGCAAAACCTTTTGCGATACCCATACCAACTTCCGCCTCATCAAGGGTAAAAAACTGGAAGCGGGCTGGACCGGTAAAAACTTTGCCTGTCACCAATTGGCTTTGGCTGCACGCGGAGATTTCCTGTTATTTTTAGATGCAGATGAGCAAGTTAATAATGGTTTAATTAATACAGCAATTTACCGCATGTACCAATACAAGCTGGGTTTACTCAGCGTATTTGCCAATGCCAGCATGCTCAGCACAGGCGAACTTGCAGTTGTGCCTTTGCAGCATTACCTATTGTTAGGATTATTACCGCTACGTCTGGTATACCTCATCAAAAACCACTCAATTGCTACTGCCAGCGGGCAATTTATGCTATTCGACGCACAAAGTTACCGCGAGCACAAATGGCACCAAAAGGTTAAGGAAAAGGTTGTAGAAGATACCGAAATTATGCGCATGGTAAAAGCAGCCGGATACCGCGGTGAAACCTTATTAGCCAATGGAATGTTGAGCAGCCGAATGTATACCGGTTTTTCAGAGGCAATTGGCGGGTTCAGCAAAAATGTGCTATCCGTATTTAATTATAACATCATTTGGTTTTTGATCTATATACTGTTAACCATTACAGGCCCTATGGTAGTATTCATATCGCTTAATATTCCTATCATCCTTTTTATGGTGGCTTTGATCATTCTCAGCCGCATCATGAGTTCATTTTCGGCAGGTCAAAACCCGGTTTGGAATGTAGTTTTACATCCGGTTCAAATGCTAAGCTTAACGGCTATATCATTTATCGCCATTCAAAAATACTTAACCCACACCCTCACCTGGAAAGGCAGAAGGGTGTAAAACAAAATGCATTAAATATTGCTTAAATTTGCAACATCATGGGAGCATATAATTTACAGGTTAGTATAGATAAAGATTCGGGCTTTTGCTTTGGCGTAATTTACGCTATTGATATGGCCGAAGATATTTTAGAACAAGACGGCTACCTGTATTGCCTGGGCGATATTGTGCATAACGATGAGGAGGTGACCCGCTTAAAAGAGAAAGGCCTTCGCATTATTGAGCACTCGGCTTTGAAAGATCTGCATAATGAAAAGGTATTGATCCGCGCACATGGTGAGGCTCCCGAAACTTACCGCACCGCGCTTGAAAATAACATTACCTTAATAGATGCTTCTTGCCCGGTGGTATTGAAGCTGCAAAACCGTATTAAAACATCATTTGACGCAAAAGAGAAGATCCTGATTTTCGGCAAACATGGTCATGCGGAGGTAATAGGTCTGCAAGGGCAAACTAATAACGAGGCTTTGGTTTTTCAGGATATTGAAGAGCTGGATAATGTGGAACTTCCGCAGAAAATTACCCTGTATAGCCAAACCACTAAAAGCACAGATAAGTTTTACAAAATAAAGGATGAATTGTTGAGCCGCGGCTATGAGTTGAATGCGAATGATACCATTTGCAGGCAGGTTTCCAACCGCGACAAAGATTTGCCTGAGTTTGCTAAGAAATATAATAAGATAGTTTTTGTATCGGGGGTTAAATCATCAAACGGCAAGGTGTTGTTTGAAGTTTGCCGCAAGCATAACCCCGACACTTATTTTATATCATCTGTAGCAGAACTCAATCCGTCAATGTTTAAGCCCGGCGATACCATTGGTATTGCGGGTGCTACTTCAACACCTATGTGGCTGATGGAATTGGTAAAGGCTGAGCTGGAATCATATTAAGAATATCGAACATCGAATGCAGAATATTGAATGATGATTGACTATTCACCTTACATCATTTTCTGCAAACAAAAAGCGGCTCTGAAAAACTCAAAGCCGCTTTTTTTATCTAAAAGGATATAATATCTGTTATACGGAGAATGAAGTACCGCAACCACAGGTACTTGCGGCATTAGGGTTACTGAAAGTAAAGCCACGTGCGTTCAAACCATTCTGAAAATCTATTTGCATACCTGCAAGGTACATCCCATGCGCTTTGTGCATAAATACACGTATACCATCAATAAAGTACTCTTTATCGCCATCTTTCATTTGGTCAAAGCCTAAAACGTAATTCATACCGGCACAACCACCTCCCTCTACGCCAACACGTAAGCCAAAATCTTCGCCAACTTCCTGTTGATCTCTTAACTTATGTAATTCTTTAACTGCACCTTCTGTAAAACTTACCGGTGCTGCTTCTACGGCTATACTCATGTTATTTTCAATTAGCTACACAAATATAAGGCAAAATGCGGATTTTTGCCCCGCCGGCATTTTTTTATGACCTGAGCTTAACATTATATTATATATGGAGCTTTACTCTTTTTTATTAGATATATTAAAATATACAGTAGCCGGTATAGGCGTGGTATGGGTAGCTGTTTATTTGATCAAACCCTATTTTGATAAGCAAGAGCAATTACAACTGTTGGAGTTCAAAAAAAGTATAAGCAATCAAACCCTGCCATTAAAGTTGCAGGCTTATGAACGCATGGTACTTTTTATTGAGCGTATCAATCCGGCTAACATGCTTATTCGCCTTAAAGCGGGAGATTACACGGCCGCAGAACTACACGCGTTAGTGGTTAGTGAGGTTAGAAACGAATACCAGCACAACATTACCCAACAGATCTACGTAAGCGCGCGTACATGGGGAATTGTGAGACAATTAAAAAATGATACCATAGCTATAATAAGTAATGCCGCTAAAGCCCTGCCCGAAAACGCAAGTGGTATGGAACTGGGCAAAGTTGTATTAGCACACTTGAGTCAATTAGAAGCCGACCCATACGACACTGGCCTGAATATTATAAGGAACGACCTCGAAGCTGTTATATAATTTACTTCGCAAAAAAATTTAATTAAACCGCCAACCTTCTTTCTGGAAGATTGTATTAGGTAGAGCGATTGCATTCGGCACCTGCGCATAGCGTTCCAACGCTTAACCAAATAAAATTTGTTGATAATTTTTTATGTTGTGCAGGTTCAAAAAGCGCCTAATTGTTCTGGAAACGAATTATAATGTGTTAAAACACACAATGTAACGAATTTTAAGCCAAAAGTATACTAATTTTATTGCGTAAAGCAATACACAAACGGGTTGATTTTTTAAAATTTATTCACAGAAAAAGTGAGAATTATATTTTTTAATTCGCTTTTTTTCCGAATATTCGATGTTCCGTAGCAGGCCCAAAGAATGCATCGCTGAGGGTTGTAATTCAATATTTTACTAAAATTTATATGGAAAAAACTTGTACTAACGTCTGGAATAGTTGCCTTCAAATCATAAAAGATAACATACCGGCGCAAAGCTTTAAAACCTGGTTCGAACCAATTAAAGCTTTACGCATGGAAGGCAGTGTTCTTACAATACAAGTTCCGAGCCTGTTCTTTTATGAGTGGTTAGAAGAGCACTATGTTGGCCTACTTCGCAAAACAATTAAAAAACAATTAGGCGAAGAAGGACGTTTGGAATACAACATTGTTGTTGAACAATCATCGGCGAGTAAACCGTATACCACCAATATGCCATCAAACGGTAACGGTGCCGAAGCAAAAAAACAGTCTATGCCCATCCCCATTTCAATTAATAAGGATATAAAAAACCCATTTGTTATACCGGGGCTTAAAAAGCTGAACGTTGATCCGCAACTTAACCGTAATTATACGTTTGAGAATTTTGTGGAAGGCGATTGCAACCGTTTGGCCCGCTCTGCAGGTTATGCTGTAGCTGCTAAACCCGGTGGCACATCATTTAACCCGTTAATGATATATGGTGGCGTTGGCTTGGGTAAAACCCACCTGGCGCAAGCTATCGGCAACGAAATAAAACGCACCCTGCCTGATAAGCTGGTACTATATGTATCATGCGAGAAATTTACCCAGCAGTTTGTTGATGCCCTAAAGCACAATAACATTAACGATTTTGTGAACTTTTATCAGGCTATTGATGTACTCATTATGGATGATGTTCACAACTTTGCCGGAAAAGAAAAAACACAGGATTTCTTCTTTCACATATTCAACCACTTGCATCAATCGGGTAAGCAATTGATCATCACATCTGATAAAGCGCCTAAAGATCTGGCGGGTTTAGAAGAGCGTTTATTGTCAAGATTCAAGTGGGGCCTGTCTGCAGATCTGCAGATACCTGATCTGGAAACCCGCATGGCTATTCTTAAAAACAAAACCTATCAGGACGGTATTGACCTGGGTGATGATGTAATAGAATACGTTGCCCATAACATTGACAACAACGTGCGTGAGCTCGAAGGCGCAATGGTTTCATTACTGGCCCAATCAACGCTTAACCGTAAGGAGATAGATCTGAACCTGGCTAAGCAAATGCTGAAAAACTTTGTAAAAAATTCATCAAAAGAAATTTCGATGGAGTACATACAAAGCCTGGTTTGCGAGTACTTTGAAGTGCCGGTTGAGATGGTAAAATCACAGACACGTAAGCGCGAAATTGTACAGGCAAGGCAAATTTCTATGTACCTGGCTAAAGCTCATACTAAAAGTTCGCTTAAATCAATAGGTAACTTCTTTGGTGGCCGCGATCACTCTACAGTAATTTATGCCTGCCAAACTGTTGAAGACCTGATAGATACTGACAAGAAATTTAAAGGATACGTAGCCGACATTCAGAAAAAGCTCAAGATGAGCTAATAATACTTCGGATATCAGATTGTTCGATTTCGAATTTTTTAAGCGCTGCGGGTAACCGGAGCGCTTTTTTTATGTTGTTTTTAACGAGAGTGAACAATTGGTTAATTTAATTTTAACAAAACACCTTTAACACTAATGCGTTATAACAAATGTGTTAACATTCAGCCTAACCAAAGTTGCGCGCTTAAAATGCCGTTGTTTTGAAAGTAATGGCTATATTTAAGTTATTTGCCCCTGCAATGAATAAAACCAAACTGCTTAGCTGCGAAGAGTTGCTTGATATTTTTTCCACCTCGCACATTGCCACAGCCATATATACTACTGATGATCTTGTTATAGAAGCCGCCACACAAGCTATGCTTTCTTTTTGGGGCCGAAGCCGTGATATTGTAGGCTTACCTCTTGAAGTTGCAGTACCTGAGTTGAAAGGACAACCTTTTGCTCAGCAAATGAAAAGCGCTTTAGCAACAGGTATAACTTTTAGCGCCAAAGGCGTAGCAGCGCAACTAATGCATAATGGTAAACTAAACACATTTTACTATGACTATGAATATCGCCCGGTAAAAAATGCAGACGGCGATATTATTTGTTTACTGCACCATGCTACTGATGTTACCGAGCGGGTTTTAGGCGAGATGGCATTAGCCAACGAGGAGCAGCAAAGACAAATTTTAGAAAGAGAGCTGGCACTTAACGAAGAATTGTCTGCAGCTAACGAAGAGTTAGCCGCTATAAATGAAGAACTCCATCAAACCCAAACGGAGCTAAATACACTTAACGACGAACTGGAAGAACGCATACAAGTCGTACCATAGCGCTTGAACGAAGCGAGGGCCGTTTGCGCTATATGATTGATGATGCGCCTGTCGCAATTGCCGTACTTACCGGCAGAAGTATGACGATAGAAGCCGCCAACCAATATATGCTGCGCATATGGGGCAAACCTGCTACAGTGGTTGGGCTAAATCTTATAGACGCGTTGCCTGAGCTTAGAGAACAGGTTTTTATGTCATTACTGGAAAACGTTTTTGACACCGGAGAATCATTTACCGGTAATGAAGCGCGGGTGTTTTTAGAATATGAAGGCAATTTAGCAGAACGTTTTGTAAACTTTGTATACAAAGCCATGGTGAATGAATCGGGTGATGTTTACAGCATTATGGTGGTTGCCAACGATGTTACCGAACAAGTATTGGCGCGAAAATCTGTTGAAGCCGCCAGGCACCGTTTGGAAGCCATGGTAACAACTACCCCTATTGCCATGACCATTTTGAAAGGCCGCGATTTGATCATTGAACAGGCTAACGCAGCTATGTATCAGATATGGCAGCGTAATTCAACTCAAACAATGGGTAAAAAACTTATAGATGTTTTCCCGGAGTTAATTGGACAACCTTTCCCTGACCTGTTGGCGAATGTTTTTGAAACGGGAGAGAAAGTAGCTTTTCCTGAAATGCCAGTTAACATTGCTTTTCCTGATGGAAGTTCTAAAGACATTTTTGTTAACTTCTCGTACGACCCATTATTTGACCTGGATGGCAAGGTTGAGGCTATATTGGCTTCGGTAAGTGATATAACTGAACAGGTAGAAGCCCGGCTTAAACTGGAAAAGAGCGAACAGGACCTTCAGATAGCTACGGAAGAATTGGCAGCAGCCAATGAGGAACTTACCGCCATTAATGAAGAAATGATGGCATCTAACGAAGAATTGGCCTCTACTAATGAGGAGTTGATAAGCACACAAGACCATCTGCATAACACCATTGAACAGTTGAATGAAAGTAAAGAGCGATTCAGTTTTTTACTGAATTCCATTCCGCAACAAATATGGACAGCGAAGCCTGATGGCGCCCTTGACTACGTAAACGACGTGGTTTGTGATGACTTTGGATATGATAAAGATGAGGTAGTTGGGCATGGCTGGCAAAAATTCATTCATCCGGATGATCTTCCAAAAGCGCTTGATAAATGGATGCATGCTTTAGAAAATGGTAATGAATATCTGATCGAATTCAGGTTACTGTTTGCTGACGGGATTTACCGCTGGCACCTTGGCAGAGCATTACCTTTAATTGAGAATGGGGAGATACAGTTATGGTTGGGCTCAAATACCAACATAGACCTGCAAAAAACTAATGAACAAAAAAAGGATGAGTTTTTATCAATTGCAAGTCATGAGTTAAAAACACCGCTTACCAGCATAAAAGCGTTTAATCAAATGTTGAAACGCGGGGCAATGCCGGATACTTTGAAAGGTTTTGTACAAAAATCTGCCGACAATATACAACGTTTGGAAAAACTCATAGCCGATCTGCTTGATGTAACCAAAATGAACAGTGGTAAACTGGAGTATGATATGCAGCCTTTCAGCTTTAACAAGCTATTGGTAGAAAGCGCTGAGAATACGCGTTATTTATCTTCATCGCATGAGGTTGTTTTGAAAAATGCTGCCGACGTTCAAATTCTTGGCGACAACGTACGTTTGGAACAAGTGTTGAATAACTTTTTAAGTAACGCGGTTAAATATTCGCCAAAAGGCAAACAGATAATTATTGACAGTTGGATAGAAGGCCAGCAGGTAATTGTTTCTGTACAGGATTTTGGCATAGGCATCGCTCCATCGCACATTGATAAGTTGTTTGACCGCTACTACCGCGTTGACAATACTGCTATGCGTTTTGAAGGGCTTGGCCTTGGTTTGTTCATCTCATCAGAGATTTTAAAACGGCATGGTGGCAAGGTTTGGATAGAAAGCGAGCAGGACAAAGGCTCAACCTTTTATTTTAGTTTACCATTAGCTCCCGAACAGGTTGAACACCGCGTAAAAGGCATACCCGTAAATGTGCCTTCAGCTGAAACCGATCTGGCGTAATTAATTAATACTTTAACGCCAGCGGTCCATCTTTGCTAACCAGCACAGACCAGCCCGGCTTATCGCCAATAGCTACCGACGCGACGAATTTATCGCGGATATAGATAGCCGCTTCAATTAGTCCTGTATCTTTTGATTCGGTCCATTCGCAGCGCAACTGGTTTTGATTTGTTATGGGCGCGATATTCGCACTATCGTTAAGGTATTCCTTCGGGTTCAAAAAAGGCATATCCTCCGGTAACCAAAAAGAAGTTTGCGGTGGTTGTTGTTGATTATACAGCCAAACGTCGCCAACAATGTCTTCCGCTTCATAAAGGTAGGCGTAAGCAACTCGGCCGTCATCTTTTACCTTCAACGCGTAATGGCTGTCAAACTCACAAAAAATGTGTAAGGAGATTGTTAACATACTGTACGCTATGACACGTTTAACAGTTTTGCAGTTTCATTAATATAGGTATTAGCATAATACTCTCCCTGTCTGATTTCTCTGTGTTTTTCAAAATCAATATAATTAGCAAGGCAATGCGGACACTTAAAAGAGTTAAAGTATTTAAATTTACCATCGTAAGAATTAGGCAACTTGCTTTCAATTGATTCTAATTCCTCTATATTAATATTGTTTTGAGCGAGAACTTTTGGCATAGCACTGTAGGGTAACATTAATGTCTCTTTGCTATTAGCAGAATAAAAATAGTGCATTTCAGAAAAACCAGCGTGTATATGTTGAATGGTAAAGGTTTCATTACAACTATCGCACAAGCAAACGCATCTTACGCCACGTGGTGTAATTGTTCCTGAAAAATGTAATCCTCTTTGAAAGAGTCCCTTTCCGACTAATTTATTGTTGTATTCATTTTTGTCAGAAAGATAAAATGGTTGAAGTCTTATTGCTTCATAATTGTCGTCGGTCCATTTAGCATGGACTACATCATTGTCCGAAATGACTCCGTCAATCACTACCGCGCTATTCGATTGAATTCTAATTGAGCTATGAAAAAACTGCCCGTTAAGAACTGGGTTTGATTTCAAAGCGTCAATCTTAAATTTCCGTATCAACCTATCATTTTCAAATACTTTAATTTCAGGATTGTGATTAAGTTCAAAGACGTGGTGCACTTCGCAACCTTTGGCAAAACTTCCTCTTTTGTCGTTTATGAAAACAGCATCATCTTGTATTCTTATTCTTTCTTGCTTTGAAAATAATTCGAACATGTGATTTTAATATTTATCAAGCTATCCCCAAAGTCTCTCTATACTCAATCTGCAAAGCCCGCAAACAATCAGCACACATGCAGCCATCATAATTCTCGCTAATGTATTGCACTTCGTTGAGTGTTAGCTGCACATTGTTGCAATCGCACTTGGTGTAAGAATTAGCCTTGCATTCCATACGTTTTCCGCAGCGTTCGCAGGCAATTATTTCGTGTTTGATCATTTACGGCAATCCGGAATTACCGTGCAAAGTTAAAAACTATAGGTTAGAAACAGGTTGCCGGCTACAGATTTAAAACCTTGCGTATCTGGCGTGCCATCAATTGAGGTAAAATTCAATTTGCCTAAACCTAATGCGTATTTAGCTTCAACACCTAAACTAATTTTGTTACCCAAGGCAAAGTTTAAACCCAGTTTGGGTCCCACGTATGGTGTTGTAGATTTTGTAGGTTCCTCTGTAGTTTCAGCCTCTGCTGTACCACTGTATGTGCCGTTATAGTCTGTACGTATGGCTCCCAGGTTAACACCCGCATAAAAACTGGCGCCCGGCGTTATCATAAACTCATATGCAGCACCTAAATACACGCCCAAGCCTGTAAAATTTGTTAAAGTTATTTCTCCGTCCGCAACTAACTGTCCGTTAATTTTAATTTCAAGCGGAAGTACGCGATTTTTAGGCACAAAGCTGCGATAATCAACCGTACCGGATAATATAAGGTGATTCCAACGGTTTATAACGTTTAACCCGAAAGATGGTCCTCCTTTGTATATTTCGGTTATTGAACCAATAGGGTTTTCATACCCTCCATGAACTGATAATCCCCAGCCACTGGTAGGTAAATAACCGCCGCCGCTTCCGGCTCTGCTGCCACTAAGCAAATTACCTTCGGCATTCATACCTACAGATCTGTGTTGGGCGTAGCCGCTAAAACCAAATTTTAATAGAATAACAAAAATGACTGTTACAACGAATAAAGCTTTTTTAGGGCGGGAAAAATACATATTGCAGATAAGAAATAGTTTGACCGCCACTAAGTTAACACATTTTTTTAACCCAAATTAAAAAAATTTCCTTTGTGTATGTTTAACACTCAATACGAATAAAAATGCCCATGATCCTTAAAACGGAGCATGGGCTTAAATTTAATCAACAGAATGTTTTATGCAGAACAGGTTACGCAGCCTTCTTCCATAGAACAGGTTGGGCCTGCAGGTATTTCATCTTCCACTTGTTGTACCACAGATGGTATAACCGGATCCATGTTTTTGCCACCCTGGTTCTCAACAGTAAATTTAACCGCTTGCGATGCCGCCTGAGTACGCAGGTAGTACATACCTGTTTTAAGGCCTTTCTTCCATGCATAGAAGTGCATTGAAGTAAGTTTTGACGCGTTTGGCGAGTTAATGAACAGGTTAAGTGATTGCGACTGGCAAATGTAAGCGCCACGGTCTGCAGCCATGTCAATAATGTTACGCATCTTGATCTCCCATACAGTTTTGTACAGGTCTTTTAAATCCTGAGGAATTTCAGCTATATCCTGAACAGAACCATTTGCAGTAATGATCTTGTTCTTCATGGTATTGTCCCAAAGGCCACGGTTAACTAAATCGCGCAGCAGGTGTTTGTTAACAATGATGAACTCACCGCTTAAGACCCTGCGGGTATAAATGTTTGATGTGTATGGTTCGAAACACTCGTTATTACCCAATATTTGCGATGTTGACGCGGTAGGCATTGGCGCTACCAATAAAGAGTTACGTACACCATGGTTCATAACATCTAAGCGCAGGTTTTCCCAATCCCAACGGCCGCTTTCGGGCTTAACATTCCAAAGGTCAAACTGAAACTGGCCTTTTGATAATGGAGAGCCTTTAAACGTTTCGTAAGGACCATCTTTAATAGCTAGGTCTTTTGAAGCCGTCATGGCAGCAAAATAAATGGTTTCAAAGATCTCTTTATTCAGTTGTTTAGCTTCTTCGCTTTCAAACGGCATACGCAGCAGAATGAATGCATCAGCCAAACCTTGTACACCTAATCCAATTGGACGGTGACGCAGGTTGGAAGTGCGCGCCTCTTCAACAGGATAGTAGTTGTTATCAATTATCTTATTAAGGTTAACAGCGGCCTGGTAAGTTACTTCGTAAAGTTTCTCGTGGTCAAACTTACCATCGCGCACATAACGTGGCAATGCCAGCGAAGCCAGGTTACAAACCGCTATTTCGTCAGCAGAAGTGTACTCTAATATCTCGGTACACAGGTTTGAGCTTTTTATAGTACCTAAGTTTTGTTGGTTTGACTTAGCGTTAGCAGCGTCTTTGTATAACAAATAAGGCGTGCCTGTTTCTACCTGGGCGTCTAACACGGCAAACCAAAGTTCCTGTGCTTTTACTGTTTTACGCGCGCGGCCTTCGCTTTCGTATCTTGTGTATAATTCTTCAAACTCTTTACCATGGCAATCAGCAAGGCCCGGCGCTTCGTGCGGACAGAATAAGCTCCAGTCCTCATTAGCTTCAACACGTTGCATAAACAAATCGCTCACCCAAAGTGCGTAGAATAAATCGCGGGCGCGCATTTCTTCTTTACCGTGATTTTTACGCAGATCTAAAAATTCAAATATATCTGCATGCCAAGGCTCCAGGTAAATAGCAAAAGCACCTTTACGTTTGCCACCACCCTGATCTACATAGCGGGCAGTGTCATTAAACACGCGTAACATTGGTATTATACCGTTGCTGGTACCGTTAGTACCGCTGATGTATGAACCTGTTGCACGTACATTGTGTATGCTTAAACCAATACCGCCTGCGCTTTGCGAGATTTTAGCGGTTTGCTTTAACGTATCATAAATACCTTCAATGCTATCATCTTTCATGGTTAGCAAAAAGCACGATGACATTTGTGGTTTTGGTGTACCTGAATTAAATAAGGTTGGGGTGGCATGTGTAAACCAACGCTCGCTCATCAGGTTATACGTTTTAATAGCGCTTTCAATATCCTCTTTGTGTATACCTACTGATACACGCATGAACAGGTGTTGCGGGCGCTCGGCTATTTTACCATCAAGTTTTAAAAGGTATGATTTTTCAAGCGTTTTAAACCCGAAGTAATCAAAGCCAAAATCGCGGTCGTAAATAATGCTGCTATCCAGTTCTTCGGCATTTTTCTGAATGATCTCGTACACATCGTCAGCTAACAAAGCGGCATTTTTGCCTGTTTTGGGATCAACATACTCATAAAGCGATTTCATGGTTTCGGAGAACGACTTAATGGTATTTTTATGCAGGTTTGATACCGCAATGCGCGATGCCAATAAAGCATAATCCGGGTGTTTTGTAGTAAGCGATGCTGCTGTCTCTGCTGCAAGGTTATCCAGTTCAGACGTGGTTACCCCGTCAAACAAACCTTCAATTACTTTTTTTGCTACATCTATTGGGTCAACAAGCGAAGCGTTTAAGCCATAGCATAGCTTTTCAATACGCGCGGTGATCTTGTCAAATTTTACCGGTTCTTTTTTACCGTCTCTTTTTACTACAAACATGCCAGTGAATAGTTAATGGTGAATAGTGAAAATGTTTTAAAAGTCTTTTTTCTATATATGATTGTGATTGGTGGTCACTCTTAAAAATCCTCATCTAATGAGAAGGATTTGCTTTCCTGCGTATTGCCCAGTACGCCGCTTTTTTGGTAATCGCCTACGCGCTTTTCAAAGAAGTTGGTTTTGCCCTGCAACGATATCATCTCCATAAAATCAAACGGATTAGTAGCGTTATATACTTTGTCATAGCCAAGCTCGGTTAACCATCTGTCGGCCACAAACTCAATGTATTGGCTCATTAATTTGGCATTCATGCCAATTAAACTAACCGGTAAGGCATCGGTTATAAATTCTTTTTCAATTTCAACAGCGTCGGTTATAATAGCCGTTGCAGCCTCTTTGGTTAGTTTGTTCTCTAACATTTTGTAAAGCAAACAAGCAAACTCGCAGTGCATACCTTCGTCGCGAGATATTAACTCATTACTAAAAGTTAGACCCGGCATCAAGCCACGTTTCTTCAACCAGAATATAGAGCAGAAACTACCTGAAAAGAAAATACCTTCAACAGCAGCAAAAGCTACCAAACGCTCTGCAAAACTTCCGTTCTCTATCCAACGTAAAGCCCACTCCGCTTTTTTACCCACGCAAGGCACGGTATCAATAGCATGGAACAGACGGTCTTTCTCAACAGGGTCTTTAATGTAAGTATCTATCAGCAACGCATACGTTTCTGAGTGAATGTTTTCCATCATGATCTGGAAACCGTAGAAACAACGCGCCTCGGGTAACTGTACTTCTTTCATAAAGTTAACGGCTAGGTTTTCGTTAACAATGCCATCGCTGGCAGCAAAGAATGCCAACACATGCGATATGAAATGACGTTCGCCGTCGTTCATGTTTTCCCAGTGTTTTAAGTCGTCAGAAAGATCTATTTCTTCTGCCGTCCAAAAGCTGGCTTCGCACTTTTTGTACATCTCCCAAATGGCGGGATATTTTATAGGGAGAATAACAAATCTGTCTTTATTCTCTCTTAATAATACTTCGTTTTCCTGACTCATTCCCTATCTTTTTTTACCTGTTTAACCTATTGTTAAAAGCCGACACAGCTTCGGCCGCTCTTTGTTTTATTAAAAAGCGGATAACTTTTCTTTCTTAAAAGTTCTGTGTATAATCCCTTCAGCTTTATTTTTTGTTAACCTGTGATTTACATCACTTTAACGTTCTAAGTAGCTATATGTTAATATTGCCGTTGGACTGAAACAAATGTAATAGCGTTATTGATAAAATGCACGTCGAAGTTTTTAACAATAGGCCGAGTTATAAACAATTTTCCGTCCTTTTTCTTCACATCAAATGGTGCAAAACTTTTGCAAAAAATTACAAACAATTTGATAAAACGCCCCTACAGTGTTTCCTGCCAGTTAATACACCTTTTAAGAATATCGATGTAAACTTTATTGTAGCGGAACGAATTTCATTGACAAAGAATTAACACAATGGCGCACATTTTTTGGCGTCAAATATTCGCCTTCAAAAACGTGACCGAGGTGACCGCCGCAATTGGCGCAAACTATTTCTACCCTTCGTCCATCAGCATCCGGAACGCGTTTTACTGCTCCAGGTATTTCATCGTCAAAACTTGGCCAACCGCAGTGCGATTCAAATTTTGATTCGGATGTATACAGCGGTGCATCACAACGTTTGCAGGCATATACGCCCTGTGCTTTATTATTTAAAAGCGCGCCGGTAAAAGGGCGCTCGGTACCTTTGTGTAATATTACCCACTCTTCGTCGGGTGTTAATTTGTTGTATTCCATATTTTACTTATTGAATTATTGATTGAGTGAATGAGCGATTGTTTTATCATCCTCGTTACATACAATATACGCAAATAAACTCAACTGATTTTGGTAGATTGGTTTGTTGACGCGGGAGTGACGGTTTTAAATATATTTATGGAATACACTAAATACCTGCATCTTTATAAATAAATCGATAGCTTATGAAATACCTTATTATCTTGTTTTTTCTGATGCTAAGTTTTCAACGCGAGAAAATAGAAACTCAAAATCAAGTTTTTAATTCTGGAGCTATTGACACGTCCAAGTATGCGGTAATAAAATACAATAAAGGTGAACATTTTTTATTTTTTGGTAGAGAAGAGTTAACACCTGCTTTAATAACCCCTAAAGAGCTTACATTAATTGATAGTATCTTAAAAAAGAAAGCACAGAAATACAACAATCAGCAAAAAAAATGGGTAAAAGGTCAAGCACTTCCGAATGATGAACACCCTTACCCTTTGAAAAATTATTTCAGTTTGATTGGACCATTGTCTAAATATTATAAACAAGTAATTCCAATCATAAACTCAAAAAATGAAAAGGAAGTCTGGGTAAATTGTTTTTGTAGTAAGCCTTATAACAATAGCTGGAAAAGCAACATCATGTACACACTTGATGGCGGGGCATGCTTTTTCAATATGAAAATTAATTTAACCACTCTTAAGATTTCAGACCTTAATGTAAATGGAATAGCTTAACCCCCTAAACTAACCATATGTTAATTAGAAAAGCAAAGCCCGAAGAATCTGATATCATTGCACCATACCTTTTGCTGGCCATGGGCGATATCGCATTTAAATTTATAGGCGAAAACTCAACAGAGAAAGCTACTAACTGGTTAAGCGGTTTAATAAGCAAAACCGGCAATCAATATTCCTTCGAAAACTGCTTTGTAGCAGAAGAAGAAGGTGAAATTGTTGCGATTGCATTGGTGTATGATGGCGGCTGTTTGAAACAGTTACGTCAGCCGGTAGCGCAAAGCCTAAAGCTGATGTTTAACAAAGATTTTGATCTGGAAGACGAAACAGAAGCGGGTGAGTATTATATAGATTGCGTAGCAGTAAGCCCTTCCCTCCAGGGCCAAGGCATTGGCAGCAAATTGTTTCAGTTTTTGATAGATGAATATGTTTACAAGCACGGGAAAACGCTGGGCCTGCTGGTTGACAAACAAAATCCTGGAGCTAAAAAACTATACCTTAAATTGGGCTTCAAGTTTGTGAAAGACAAGATGTTCGCGGGCAAACAAATGGAGCATCTTCAATTTTCCAACAACACTATAATTTAAAAATTCTTACCCAACTTTTCCAACATATCCTGAGGTATGTTTTCCAGATCCAATACCAGGAAACCATCCAGAGAATCAGAGAATTTAGGGTCAATATTAAAGCAGATAATTTTGGCGTTCAGGCCAATGTATTGACGCAGCAGAACAGGCACCTTCATGCTGCGGGTTTCCACTTCTGATATCAGGCTGTCCAGGCTTTTAAAGCTTTCCTCGCCGCTGCGCAATATATTGGCATCAACTTTTGAAAAATCAACCTTAAACTTTTTACGTGGCCTAACAAAGGCGGCCATCTCCTCATCAAAATGATTGCGGGTGATGTAATCAACTATAAGTGATTTGGAGAATTTAGAAAACGAATTGCTGATGCTTACCGGCCCTATCAAATACCTGTAGCGTGGGTTATCCATCAGGTATTTTAATATACCCTTCCACAACAGGAACAGCGGCAATGGTTTAAGCTGATATTCTTTGCGGATGAAAGACCGGCCCAGCTCCAGACTTCGTTTCAGCACCGGAGAGAACTCCGACTTGATCTTAAACAGCTCATTAATATAAAAACCTTTTTTGCCAAAGCTGTAGTAAATCTCATCACCCAGACCAATGCGGTAAGCACCCACTATCATGCGGGCCTCTCTATCCCATATAAACAGGTGGTGATAGTAAATATCGTATTCGTCTAAGTCGGTTGATTTATTGGTACCCTCTCCTACCTCTCTAAATGTGATCTCGCGCAACCGGCCAATTTCCCTGATAACATTAGGAATAGCTGATGTTGGGGTAATGAACACTTCATAGTTTTTCTCCGTCCATACCAGGTAATCTTCACGCAGCGGAGTTATCTCGCGATCTAAAACGTCGGGGTTAAGCGCCTCAACTATCTCCTGTTGCTTTTTTTTTATTTTGAACAGGTTGCGTGGTTTAAACAAACGGCGCTCACCTTCTAAGCCCGTGCCCAACGCATAGGTTTTGGCACGCAAAAAGTTGAGCAACTTGCCGGTATTATTATAATCCGGAATATCCTGTACATAAATAGGCTTACCTATACGCAGCCTGATAGTGTGTCCCTGCTTATTAAACAATTCCGACGGCAATTTAGCCGTACGCAGCGTTGGGTGTATTAAACTTAGCACGTTAAACAGCACTCCGTTATTTCCGTGGAAATAAACCGGCACAACCGGCACCTTTGATTTGGCAATGATCTTACCTACTACCGGGTGCCATATCCTATCAGTAACCTGCTGCTTTTCAATTTTAAAAGTCGACACCTCGCCTGCCGGGAAAATACCGATGGGCGTGTCTTCCGCCAATAATTGCAATGTATTTTTTATACCGCTGATGCTTGATGCATGCTCTACATTTTCAAACGGATTTACGGCAATAAAGTAATCGCTCAGGTTAGGTATCTTTTTCAGGATGAAGTTTGCCATCAGTTTAGCATCAGGCCTAACCATTAACAGCATCTTTAATAGTACAAGTCCCTCAATGCCGCCATACGGGTGATTGGCTATGGCAATAAAACTACCATTACGCGGAATGTTGCGAAGATCTTTCTCATCAAACTCAACTTCAACACCACAACCTTTTAAAATGGCATCAATAAACTCAATGCCTTGTTTATCCTGCGCGCCGGCAAACAAGCTGTTTACCTGGTTAATCTTCATTACTTCCATCAGGAACGAGGCCAGTCCGGGCATATGCAGTTTATCTAATCCGGTTGCTTTGGCAAATTCCTCGGTGGTTATTATTTTCATTTCTTAACTTAGTACTTTAACGGCAGCTTACCTAAGCCATGAGGCAACGCTTGATCCAATATTTTTCCATCACCAAAAAAGAATGGAACGGCACTATAATATTACTCATTGTTATATTAATAGTGTTGGCGCTGCCCTATGCTTATCAACATTTTCACAAAGATAAATTAATAAACTTTAAAGATTTTGATAAAGCGGTAGCCGCGTTAGAAAACAAAGACAACAAAGCGTTTAAAAAATCCGGAAACGCTAATAACGCATCGCTCTATCCTTATACTTCAAACAAACTAAAGCCCGGCGAAACGATTGACATTAATAAAGCCGATTCCGCCACGTTCACACGCGTTCATGGCGTAGGGCCATCATTCGCGAGACGTATTGTATTGTACCGAAAAAGACTGGGTGGTTTTGTTAACATGGAACAGCTAAAAGAAGTTTACGGCTTAGACGCTGATAAGTATAAGGAGATAAGCGATGAGCTGCGCCTTGATCCCTACAAGCCGAAACCAATACCCATTAATAAAGTTGAGTTTGATGAATTGCGGCACTTTCCGTACCTCAGCTATAAGCAGGCCAATGCAGTTATTCAATACCGGGCGCAGCATGGCAATTATAACTCTGTGGATGACATGCGCGATATAGTACTGCTGAACGACGAAATTTTGCGTAAAATTGCACCTTACATCTCTTTTAAATGATTGAACAACAAATAAAAGCGGCCATACGCGATATTCCCGACTTCCCTAAACCGGGTATAGTATTTAAAGATATCACTACCATTTTAAAGGACCATGCTTTGTGCGAAAGTATTGTTAATGCTTTTATTGAGCGATTGGGCAATAAGCAAATTGACGCCGTTGCGGGCATTGAGAGTCGCGGGTTTTTATTCGGACTTACATTGGCTAATCAGTTAGGCGTACCGTTTGTGCCGATACGCAAGGCGGGCAAGCTGCCCTACTCTGTTAAGCAAAAAAAGTACGACCTGGAATACGGCAGCGCGGTTATTGAAATGCACACCGATGCCTTTGAACCCGGCGCGCACATTTTATTGCACGACGACCTGCTGGCAACCGGCGGCACCGTAATGGCAGCCAGCGAACTGATACACGACATGGGTGGCCATGTATGCGGCTTTACCTTTATTGTTGAACTGGGCTTTTTAGGCGGAAGAGAAAAGATAGTTCCGGTGAGTGACGAGGTGATTGCGTTGGCAGTGTATTGATAATTTACCTTTTGAACTTTTAATTAGGACAGAACATCAAGATTGAAAAAGAAATGTTATGAAAAAGATGCTTGGGTTAGTTATTGCCTTTTGTATATCAATATTCTCTGTCTCTGGTCAATCATCACTTGGAAATTCAGATATTGAATTTGTTTCTCTTGGGTTCTACGCAATACCAAACAGCAGTTTTTGCAATCAGTTGCTTTTTAGAATTCATAATAACACAAATGACACACTATATATTCCTGTAAAAGATATAAAAGTAGAAGTATCGAAAGATAACAAAATGTTAAAGCAGGATTCCATACAATTACACAATCTTATTCCAGCATCTTTAGATGATGAGTTTTTGTTTTTTATGAAGCCTATAGCCCCCCTCAAATCTGTTAAAATAATAAGAAAGAGAAAACTTATTGTTGACAAGTTAAAGCGCACCTACTAGCAGAAGTTTTATTATAAAAACTTTAGAAATACTGCAATGACTAAAGATTTTTTTTTGACAGTTTCTTAGAATGTATAGTTCTGCTGCCTGGGGAACAAATTAATTATTCCGAATTCTTTTTCAGTAAAAGTTTAAATCAAACATATAAAATCGAAGCATTCTATAAAAAAAGTAATGTTTTTACAATATATGATGATATGCATGGAAATCAGATTGAAGTAAAATATTGAAGCACATCTTCCCCATGCTGTTAGTAGCCTCCATCTAAGAACCCCACTGTTCGTAGACTCCTGTCTACGAACCACTATGCCGATAGTCTCCGACTACCGGAGCAAATATTTACTTAGTGTACCCAACCCTGTCCCATCCCGTGGACCAAAAACTCGCAAAAGCGACCAATCTTTCTTTATGCTGAAAATGAAAAATATTAAATATCTGTCTTTCAATCTTTTTTTGTCCTAATGACAGAAAAAATCAAATCAACCCGCACATCAACGCGGGACACCATAGTGTTAAAAAAAAAAGACTTTCTATTTTTCAGAAAGTCTTTTCATTCAGTGAAATCACTAAACCTACTGCGCCTTAAAATTCCATTTAAAATTATCGCTATCAAAATTAAATTTAGCCAAAACTGGTGTACTGTCTCCGCTTGACATTAAGGCCAGTTTATCGGTTGAGTTAGGTACCTGTTTAGGCATAATACGATAGGTGCCGTCTGTTAACTGGTCAAGCATCCACAACTGCTCCGGCGCCCCGGTGTATTTAGGAACGGTAATCACCCGGCCATCTGCCGTCGCGGTTAAAGCTCTGTCTGTACCGGCTATCACAATTTTATAATAGGGTGCACCCAAATATCCGCTTGAATCGGGCGCAGGTACAATGCTCCACTTTTGATGCGGACGAGACATGTACTCGTTCAGGCGCGTATTGATATCGCCTGTTGGCCAGTTATTAATTACATCACTCAGCTTTTGCGCAGGTACTGGTTTCTCAGGACCAGCATTAGCAGGCGCGCCACCAAAGCCGCGTGAGGCGGTTTGAATGTTTACCAGGTCAACGGTCAACTCCAGTCCAAAACCTCTTCTTTCTGATTGGATCTCATAGGTGCCTGTCTTAACATTTTGCCCTGCGCTTGGCCATCCGTTCTTCCAAACTATTGGTAAAACACCCAAAACGCTTGCACCGCCCTGCGCCAGATCAGCCTCCCAGTGGAACGACATTTTCTGCACGCCTTTCTCTCCCTTGATAGCGCCAAAGTGACCGGGGCCAAAAAGGTCTCCATCGGTAATAGCCACCATTCTGCCACCTCCCTGAAGCATGCTTCTGCCTACATTATCCATAAACGGACCTGTAACGCTTTTTGAACGGCCAACAACAATGTTGTAAGTAGAGTTGGGGCCGGCACAGCAGGTGGCATGGGTCCCCAAAAGGTAATACCAGCCTTCATGATACATCATAGCCGATGCCTCGCAGGTAATGGCAACATTAACCGGCTTATTACCTGCAACACGCTTGCCTGTTTTTGGGTCAAGCTCAACTAAACGGATAAAACCATAGTAAGTTCCGTAGGTTAGCCAAAGGCGACCGGTAGTGGGATCGAGCATCAGGCTGGGATCAATAGCGTCGTTATCTTCGTAGCCATCGGATGTCGCAACTATCACAGGGTCAGAATACTTAAAGTCCGGCGATTTTGGGTCGAGTGTTTTGTTCCACATCGCATAAATAACCCCCTTGTGGTTACCGCCACCTCCGGTTGCTCCGTATACCACCAGGAAACGGTCGCCAATTTTCATGGCATCAGGCGCAGCGCCACCACCGGGGCGAACACCGCCGCCATACCATTTCCAGCCATCGTCTGAAATAATACCGCCGCCGCCTGTGCCAAAAGAGTAGTATTTACCCTTATCTTCCACCACGGTTGATGGGTCATGAATATTGGGGCGGCCTATTTGCGCTGTTAAACTTTGTGTTACAGATGCCACCATAACAGCGGTAGCACCTATCAATTTTATACTTTTCATTTTTTTGAATGAGATTTAAGTTGACAGATCACTCAACGCTGAGTGTATAGTTTTTTACCGGCTTTCCGTTTTCATCCAAAAAACGCACGCAAAAGTTTACCATACCCTGCCCGTTCATAATGGCCACCCGAACAACATTTTTGCCTTTTTTAAGTGTAAAAAGCGGTGAAGTTGCCAGGTCGGCTATAACGTCCTTATCTCCGGGTACAACCAGCACTTCTTTGCCGTTCACCCAAAAACCACCTGCAGAGTTTGGCCCCGCAGCTAAGCGAACGTTCTTAATGTCTTGCGCGCAGTTCACTACCGTAACCAACCAAAACAGCACACCGTTACGGGTAGTATTGGTGGCATAGCTAAAATGGTGTAAATTAAAGTTGAATGATTTACTGTCCAGCGCATACCACTTCAATTCCTGATTGCCGATTTTTACCTTCTCACCACTTTTTGGTACCACGTTATAGTCCGTTGAGAAATTATTGGCAGAGGCAAAGGTCTCTCTCAAATAACCCTCGGTAAGCTGGCTATTAGTGCGGTCGTTCTTTTTTATGGGTTCCAGTACCAGCCAGCGTTGAATAAAGCCGTCGGCATCGGGCGCTTTTTTGATATTAGTAGCCTGCGTAAAGCTTTTGGTTAATGTATGTGTAGTATCCTCAGCCAGTGGTATAGGTGGCAGGGCTGGTCCCCGTCTGGGGCCGCCCGCACCTGGCCCACTGGCACCGCCCGGGACTTGCGCGAAAGCGCTAATTGCAACCACTTGCAGCGATAGATAAACTACAAATGTAACAGCAAAAAAAAAGTAATTGCGCTTTTTATTCATATTGGTATGGCTTGTAATTAGGTTGGTTGAATTTACGCAAACGTTTTAGGAAATGTGAAAATTATAAGTAAAAAGTCAGAGACATATAATAAAAAAGGCCCTCACGTTAATGAAGGCCCTCGTTGTAATATATTTATTTAATTAAAAATCGTCTTCTTCGTCTGTCGAAGTCAGAACAGCTTTTCTAACTTCCTGCGCTGCTATTTCTTTTTTGGTTTTGTGTTTAGCTATTTGCTTGCGCAAGCTCTCAATAGCCAGGTCGGTTGCTTCTTCAAAAGTTTTGCACTGCTCTTTGGCAAACATGGTGTTACCCGGCAGGTGCAATTTGATCTCAGCTATTTTATTAGCTTCGTCTTCTACATTTTCTAATTTTAAATAAACCTCTCCGTTTATAATATTGTCAAAAAAGGTATCAAGTTTATCGGCTTTCTTTTGGATAAATGCCAATAAGTTTTTGTCTGCACTAAAATGAATTGATTGAACGGTAATTTTCATGATTCCTCCTTTTTATGCCTTTGGATGGGCGAGTTTATAAATAGATTTTAATCTTTCAACAGAATTATGCGTATAGATCTGTGTAGCACTAAGATTAGCGTGGCCCAACAGCTCTTTAATAGCATTAAGGTCGGCTCCTTTATTGAGCAGGCTGGTAGCAAATGTGTGCCGTAACACATGCGGACTACGTTTGCTTTGGGTTGATATGTGAGATAAATACTTTTGCACTATCAGATAAATAAGCTTCGGATATACATCCGTTCCTTTATTTGTAACGATCAATGTTAATGAATTGTTACTAAAATTTTCACTTTTCTTTAACAACAAATAGCGCTCCAATAAAAGCTTCAATTCATTATTAAGCGGAATAATGCGTTGTTTGTTGCGCTTGCCTAAAACCTTTACTGTGCCTTCGTATTTATCAATATCGGTTTCTTTGAGGCCAACCAACTCTGCCAAACGCATACCTGTACCAAACAGCATTTCTACTACCAACTTATCACGTGTTCCTGCAAAATCTTCATTGAATATGGGAGTGCCACTACCATTCAATGCCCCATCTAACATTTGCGTAAGCTTGGCATCCTCAACCACTACAGGTAAATTTTTCGGCACCTTGGGTGTGTTTATTTTAGAAGCAGGATTTACAATGATTATTCCATCAGCTAATAAAAACTTAAAGTATTTGCGCAGTGTAGCTATTTTTCTGCTAACAGACCGCGAAGCAATTTCATTGCCCATCATATCCACCATCCAGTTACGTATGTGGTGATGTGTTATTTGGTCGGGATGGGTAATGGTAAGTTCGGGCGGAGGCTCAATGCCTTCGGGATTATTTAAAAAGGCAATGAACTGGCCAAGATCTGACTGGTATGCCGAAACGGTGTGAGGAGAGTACCGTTTTTCAAATTGTATATATTGTATAAAACGCTCTAAAAACATAAAAACTACCTGCACATTCGTGTAAATTGAATGTACAAATAGTTTTTTATATGTTTTAAGAAAAAACTGAAAAAATGTTTTTCAGAATGAAAAAGCAATTAAACAGCTGATTCCAGATTTAAGCCTTGTTTGTAAATGGCATGTTTAACCACGTGACGACGGGTTACTGATTTTTTCTCAAATGCCTGACGGCTGCGAAGCTCGCGTAATACGCCGGTTTTTTCGAATTTCTTTTTGAAGCGTTTTAATGCTTTGTCTAATGATTCGCCTTCTTTAACGTTGATAATGATCATACTTTCTAAAATACCTCCTCTCGTGGGATGACAAAGGTACACACAATGTTTTGATTTTCAAATAGGTTTTTAAAAGAGAAAACACATATTTAAACTAACTTACCCAGGTAATTATATCGCCCCAAAAGGTCCATTTGCCGTTTTCTTTTTTGTAAATGGCTAACTTGCCGGAACCGCAGCGATAACCACAAGTATTATCCGAGTAAAAAATGCAGTACTTATCATCGCGTATAAAAACGGGAGGGCCAAAGGTATGTATTGAAGGCACACCTTTGTTATGCATTTTCTCCCATCCCCAAATGCGGTCTTTAAACACAGCATTTATGGTATCAGTATTTATTTGGCGCGCACCCGGTATCAAATCTTCGTTCCATTTGCGTTTACTTTCTTTCTCAAATTGCGACAGGATATGTGTTATTTCTTGCTCCGATAAGATGATGGTATCTCTTATAATGGGAAGTATTCGACCGTTGCTCACACCGGGCCTTTCATTCGCCTCCATGCGCGCCATAGCTTTAGATCTTATCATTCGTGTTTCACGTCCTGCACTGTCAATGTAGATAAGGCTATCAGCATCACGCTTTGAAAATATAAGTTCCCTTGCATATTTTAAGTGATATTGAAGATACTCGGATGACGCTCGACTCAGACTATCCTGATAAACAATATTCTTTTTAATAATTACCTGATTGATAAAGTTTTTCTCCCTAAGATAATCTTGACCATAAGTGGATTTAATTAGCAAAACCAGACAAAGCGTTGCAATATAGTACTTCATGTGTTTAAGGCTTAATAACACAATATAGGCGAAAATTTCAGTTTAGCTACAACTGCAATAAAACATTTACGGTCATTGCAATAAACTTTTTTATCCCTAAGCTGTTTAATCCACTATATTTATCCCACCTTAATCAGCACCATTTATTGAAATGCCCTTACAAAATATGCAAACAACATCTTACGCACATTACCTGGAGGGCGGCGGCGAAATGGGCCAACTTATACGTGATTTTGATTGGAACGCAACTGTTTTAGGAACGCCCGATCAATGGTCAACCAGCTTACTTACCACCGTTAGCATCATGCTTAACTCCCGCTTTCCTATGTTTTTATGGTGGGGGCCGGAACTGATACAGTTTTATAATGATGCCTACAGACCAAGTTTAGGCAAAGATGGCAAACACCCTACTGCCTTAGGCCAGCGTGGGGTAGATTGCTGGCCCGAAGCATGGGATGTAATCAAACCAATGATTGACGGCGTTTTAAGTACCGGAGAGGCTACCTGGAGCGAAGACCAGCTTATACCTATCTATAGGAACAATCAGCTTGAAAACGTATATTGGACCTTTAGCCACAGCCGCGTTATTGACGAAACCGGCCAACCTGCCGGAGTGCTGGTGATCTGCTCAGAAACTACCGAAAAGGTAAACGCTTATAATACCATTAAAAGCGCCAAGCAAGACCTTGAGTTTGCTATTGAAGCAGCAGAACTGGGCACCTGGGACCTTAATCCGCTTACGGGTTATTTTGTAGGCAATGAACGACTGAAAGAATGGTTTGGCCTCCCACCACAAGAAAACATAGATCTTGATTTAGCTATATCGGCAATTATTGAGGAAGACCGACAGCGGGTAAGAGATGCCATTGCTAAAGCAGTAGCGCCCGGTTCGGATGGCAATTACACCATAGTTTACACGGTTACCAGTCTCACAACCGGCGTTAAAAGTGTATTGGAAGTAAAAGGCAAAGCTTTATTTAATGAAGAAGACGAGGCTTATCGTTTTAGCGGTATTGCGCAAGAGGTTACCGAAGCCTACAAATTGCAACAGCGCAAAGATGAGTTTATTAGTGTAGCCAGCCATGAGTTGAAAACGCCTATCACTTCCATCAGCGCTTCTATGCAGATATTGCAAAAACTGGTAAAAAATGACCCGTCGTCGGAGAAGATACCGGTGTTTATCAATAAGGCTAATAACAATTTAAGTAAACTTACCAACCTGTTAGATGATCTGCTTAATGTAACCAAGATACAACAGGGTCAACTGGCATTAAACATAACCAGGTTTGACATTGTTGACCTTATTCGCGACTGCTGCGATTACATCAACTATAATAGCGAGCACGAGTTTAAACTGATGGGCGAAGAAGAGGTAATGATATTTGCCGATTACCGCCGGATTTACCAGGTAATGATCAACCTGATAGGTAACGCTGTTAAATACTCACCACAATCTAACCGGGTGGAGATCACCATTTACCATGATGAAGAGAACGTTACCGTATCGGTACGCGACTTCGGCATTGGTATTAACCCTGAGAAACTGCCTCACCTTTTTGACAGGTATTACCGGGTGGATGCCTTCGGCCACCAGTTTTCGGGATTGGGGTTGGGCCTGTATATTACGGCCGAGATCATACAGCGGCATAACGGAAAAATTGGGGTAGACAGTAACCTTGGAGCCGGCAGCAATTTTTGGTTTACCCTGCCTATGGATGATAGGATGGTTGAGCAATAAGTGTTAAACGAAAATATAGGTAACAACTGTAACACTTTGACAATCGTCTTACCATTTGCATTTGCAGAAACAACTAATATACTGCCATATGATGGCGAAGTGATCTACTTTGGCAAAGTAATGGAAGCTGCTTTTGCAGATCGTTTTTTCCGTACGCTATTAAATACTATTAACTGGAAAAATGATGAGGTAGTAATATTTGGCAAGCGCCTAACTACCAAACGGGAAGTTGCCTGGTATGCCGATGCCGGTTACAACTATACTTACTCCAACATCACCAAAGAAGCTTTACCGTGGACACCCGAATTACTTGCGCTAAAGCAACTTGCAGAGGACTTGAGCGGCCATACCTATAACTCCTGCCTGCTCAATTTATATCATGACGGTGACGAGGGCATGGGCTGGCACAGCGATGATGAAAAAACTTTAGAAAAAGATGCCGCTATTGCTTCATTAAGTTTTGGTGCCGAACGTAAATTCGCGTTAAAGCATCACGAAAGCAAGCAAAAAGTGGAGGTGATGTTACAACACGGCAGTTTGCTGCTGATGAAAGGTGTTACGCAAACTCATTGGCTGCATGCATTGCCTAGATCTAAAAAGATTAAAAGCCCGAGGATCAATCTAACGTTCAGAATGATGGCTGAGGTTGGTCATTAGTCATTGGTTGCAATAATCCCAACCCATTGGTTACCGGCAACTACTACTTTTA
Organism: Mucilaginibacter auburnensis; assembly: GCF_002797815.1. NCBI lineage: Bacteria > Pseudomonadati > Bacteroidota > Sphingobacteriia > Sphingobacteriales > Sphingobacteriaceae > Mucilaginibacter > Mucilaginibacter auburnensis. The sequence goes on along the minus strand of NZ_PGFJ01000001.1, from coordinate 1,252,619 downwards.
ATAACAATTTACTAATGACTAATGACCAGTGACTAATGACTAATTACCTACTTCCTATCCGCCCAGGGCTGATAGAACTCGGCTTTGCCAGAACGGAACTGCATAGTGTAATTAAATTTAGCAGAGGGGCCGCGTGTGGTAATAAAATTATAAGTATAGGTGCGGTAAAGCACTCCAGGGTTACCATCTTTAAGCTGTATAACCAAAACGTATTCGCCGGGTAAAACCTGTGTACTGTAATCAGTAACGCCAATCTTCGTGTTTTGCTGAATGGTAGCAAAATACCTGTCGAGTGCGCCATCATTTGAGAAAACACCTGTTTCTGTAGGAGTAAGTATAGCGAAGTTTGCAATTGCTTTAGCATCATCGACATAAGCCGACGCATTTATTGTTACCAATTCTACACGCTTATCATTACAGCCTGCAAATACCAAAACAACAAATAACAATGCTAAAATTTTCTTCATTTTATGCAGATGAGCTTATGGTACAAATGTATTCATTAAATTGTTTTACCGCCACTTTGTACTATGAATTTGCATGCATTAATTGATGGCTGATGCAGATTTAATAAAATCAATCATAATTATTACACTTTTTTGCAAAGTAAACTCTTAATACACCCAAAATTAGTTTGACAATATGCCCAATAAACTTAGATTTGCCGTACAAAAAACAAAAGCCAATGAGTGTACTCGTAAATAAGGATTCTAAAGTTATTGTTCAGGGTTTTACCGGTAACGAAGGTTCATACCATGCATCGCAAATGATTGCCTATGGCACTCAGTTAGTTGGCGGTGTAACTCCGGGCAAAGGTGGTCAAACACACCTTGACAGACCTGTGTTTAATACTGTTGCCGATGCTGTAAAAGAGACCGGTGCTGATGTATCTATCATTTTCGTTCCGCCTGCATTTGCTGCCGACGCGATAATGGAAGCTGCCGAAGCGGGTATTAAAGTGATTGTTTGTATCACCGAAGGTATCCCAACCAAAGACATGATACAGGTAAAAGAATACCTGAAAGATAAGAGCTCACGCTTAATTGGCCCTAACTGTCCTGGTATTATCACTGCTGATGAAAGCAAAATTGGTATTATGCCGGGCTTCATCTTCAAAAAAGGCAACGTTGGTGTAGTTTCAAAATCAGGAACTTTAACTTACGAAGCTGTTGACCAAGTGGTTAAAGCCGGTTTAGGTATAACTACTGCTATTGGAATTGGTGGCGACCCGATTATTGGTACCCCAACCAAAGAAGCGGTTGAATTATTAATGAACGATCCTGAAACCCACGGCATCATCATGATAGGTGAAATTGGCGGTGGCATGGAAGCTGAAGCTGCCCGTTGGATCAAAGAGAACGGCACTAAACCTGTTGTAGGTTTTATTGCTGGTCAAACTGCGCCTCCGGGACGCCGTATGGGTCACGCAGGTGCGATTGTTGGTGGCGCTGATGACACTGCTGCTGCTAAAATGAAAATTATGGCTGAATGTGGTATCCGCGTAGTAGAATCGCCTGCCGAAATTGGCGCTGCTATGGCAGAAGAACTGGCTAAATTAGCTTAGTCGTTTAAGCTATCGATATAAAGAAACCCGAAGCGAATGCTTCGGGTTTCTTTGTTTATACGAATGTATCATTCTGCACATAAGTAATTCCCTTAATAATATCTGCCAATGGTTTATTATGTTTGTAATAACCCAATTAACCATCTGCACATGTTCAATCGTTCTATCTTATCGGCATTATTGCTTTTTACAAGTTTGTGCGCCTACGCGCAACAAGGCCTGATATCTAACATTAACGCCCGTAAAGCCGTCAGCTTAAATGGCACCTGGCAATATGTTGTTGACCCTTATGAGACCGGCTTTTACGATTACCGCTTTAGAGAGCGGGGTCAAAATGATGTTGACGCATATTGGAACAATGATATACCTGCTAATAAAACAGCCAAAAAGGAATATGGCTATATTGATAAATATAGCTTACAGGTACCCGGCGACTGGAATCATCAAAAGGCTGAGTTTCTATATTATGAAGGTACAGTATGGTATAAAAAATCTTTTGATCACCTCGCTCCTACTGCAGGCAGCCGTTATTTTTTATACTTTGGCGCGGTAAATTATAAAGCTGATGTATACCTGAACGGGAAAAAATTAGGGGTACACAAAGGCGGCTTCACCCCTTTTAACTTTGAAGTGCCAACATCGCTTTTAAAAGAAAAAAATAACTTTTTGGTGGTTAAGGTAGATAACAAGCGTTATGCAGATGAAGTGCCAACTTTAAATACCGATTGGTGGAACTACGGCGGCATAACCCGCGATGTTAAACTGGTTGAAGTGCCGCAAAACTTTATTCAGGATTATGTGATCCAATTAAAACCAATACCCGGCAAAGCGCCTGCTGCAACACCGCTGGCGGAAGGTTGGATAAAATTGAACAAGGCAGAGCCTGGTGCTATTATTACCATAGAAATACCAGAGCTAAAGTTTAAAAAGCAGATCACCGCCACAGACAGTATGGCCAAATTTAACTTTGCGCTGCCTAAGTTGCAATTGTGGGATACAGAACATCCTAAGCTGTATAATGTGGTGGTATCCACAGCTAACAACCGCGTTGAAGACAAAATTGGATTCAGAACTATTGAGGCTTCAGGCCGGCAGGTGTTGCTGAACGGCAAACCGTTATTTATGCGCGGCATATGTGTGCACGGCGAAATAGCTAAAGAGCAACGCCGTGCGGTTGGTAATGCCGATGCTAAAATATTGCTGAACCAGGCTATTGAATTAAATTGTAATATGGTTAGGCTGGCTCACTATCCGCATGATGAAGGCATGGTGCGAATGGCCGATTCATTAGGCATTTTAGTATGGTCGGAAATACCGGTTTACTGGACCATCAATTTCGGCAGTAAAGAAATTTTGGAAAAAGCCAAAGCACAGCTGAACGAAATGATAACGCGCGACCATAACCGAGCCTCGGTGATCATCTGGTCGGTTGGTAATGAAACGCCGGTTAGCCCTTTACGCACAGAGTTTATGCGCAACTTAATTACCGAGGCGCGCAGGTTAGATGGTACACGTATGATATCGGCAGCGCTTGAAGTAAATTATACCGCGTTAAAAGATGTTAATGTAGTTGATGACCCGCTTGGAGAGTTTGTTGACTTGGTTGCATTTAATGAATATTTAGGATGGTACGGCGGATTACCGGATAAGTGCCGCACCACCAACTGGAGTACACCTTACAATAAACCATTGTTTATAAGCGAAGTTGGCGGCGAGGCCAAAGGAGGTTTTAGCGCCGACTCATTAACACGTTTCAGCGAAGAATACCTGGAATGGTTTTACAAAGAACAAACTGATATGCTTAAGCGCATGCCTGATAATTATGTAGGCATATCGCCGTGGATCTTGGTTGATTTTAAATCGCCAAAACGAAATCACCCCGTTTACCAGGAAGGCTGGAACCGCAAGGGCTTATATGACGAGTTTGGCAACAAGAAAAAAGCCTTTTTTGTGCTGCAGGATTACTACAAGCGAATGGAAAAGGAGCGTAAAAATGATACAAAGAAGTGACAGCTAATGAACTTATTATAGGTATAAAAACCATTAAACCATCAGAAAGATCGTTCCTTGTTCTAATGTTTCTTTCAGTTTGCTTGAAGCATATATTTTATGTGCAAGAAACAATTGACATTATTATTTTCGCAATAGTTCTCGGTAGTTTTTATTTTCCTTTAGGCTTTTACTTCCTTAAAGAGCATGAGCACCGCAATTTTGAGTTTGCAGTTTTAACGGGCTTGTTTTACGCAATATGTATATCAATAATTCTTTACAGCACTACTCTCGCATCTACAATTTATCCTTTCATTTTAAATGCAATTCTGTTATTAGTTGCATCTATTTTATTACGAAACAAATTGAATATTTTTCAGCATAGACGTGCCTATATTGTTGGCCATTTTGTAAGAATAGCTATCATTACAGCAATGAATTTGATGACCATTTTGTAATTGATTACAATAGAAACGCGCTAACGGATAAACGCTTCTACCCCTGCTGCAATTCGATTAACTGTTTCTTCTTTACCCAACAAAGCGGCAATATCAAACACATGCGGACCAAACTTGCCGCCTACGAGCATAATACGGAAAGGCAGCATTACATCGCCCGGTTTTAATGATTGCTGGCTTGCCAGCGCTTTAAACTGCTCTTCAAATTCGGCAGCATTAATAGTGTCCGTTTGATTCAGCAAGCCTATCACATCATTAAAGAAAGCGGTTTTCTCAGCTGTCCATTTAGGCTTAACTGCGTTGAGGTCATATTCTTGAGGTGATTCAAAAAAGTATTTAGACTGATCATAGAAATCCGTTAACAAAGTGCAGCGATCTTTTATCAGGTTGATAACAGTAAGCAGTTGTGCTTCATCGGCAACAGTGATGCCTTTTTCAGCAAGCACTTCGGCAACCTGCGCTTTAAGGCTCTCAGCGCTTGAGCGTTTTATCCACTCCGCATTGAACCATTTGGCTTTTTCAAAATCAAATTTAGCGCCTGCTTTACTAATACGTTCCAGTGAGAATTTGCTAACCAGTTCGTCCAAACTGAAAAGCTCTTGTCCGCTGCCGTCGTTCCAACCCAGCATAGCCAGCATGTTTACAAAAGCTTCAGGCAAAAAGCCCATGCCATCATAACCTTTATCGCCTTGCCAATCTAAAGCAAATACAGGGAAACCCAGGCGGGCACCATCGCGTTTGCTTAGCTTGCCATGACCATCTGGTTTTAATATTAAAGGCAGGTGTGCCCATTTAGGCATCTCATCCTTCCAACCCAGATACTTCCACAATAACAAGTGTACAGGAGCAGATGGCAACCACTCTTCCCCACGGAAAGCATGTGTTATCTTCATCAGGTAATCGTCAACCACCACAGCTAAGTGGTAAGTAGGCATGCCATCGGCCTTCAATAAAACCTTATCATCAACCTGGTTGGTATCAAAAGTAACACGTCCACGTATCATGTCTTCAAAACTTACAGTTTCGTCAGCAGGTATTTTTATACGGATAACGTGAGGTGTGTGCGCATCCAGCAAAGCATCAACCTCGTGCTGAGGCAATGATAACGAGTTGCGTAAACCATCGCGATACACCTGTCCGTATTGAAAGTTAGGTATCTCTTTACGGTTTTTGTCAAGCTCTTCGGCGGTGTCAAAAGCATAGTAGGCATGGCCCTGCATAACCAGTTGCTCTGCATACTGGCGGTACAAACTTTTGCGTTCACTTTGACGGTAGGGAGCATATTGGCCGGGCTTAACCGGACTTTCATCAGCGTCAATGCCACACCATTTTAAACAATCAAGAATATATTCTTCCGCACCGGCAACAAAACGGGTTTGGTCGGTATCTTCAATCCTCAAAATAAAGTCGCCATTGTTTTTTTTGGCGAATAGATAATTAAACAGGGCAGTACGCACCCCTCCTAAATGTAACCCGCCGGTTGGGCTGGGCGCAAATCTAACTCTGACTTTCTTATCTGACATATGGGCGCAAAGATAGTTATTAGTCCGAAAGTCGGGTAAGTCAGAAAGTCCGGAAGATGTAATATTAGTTGAACAGTCAGGAAAGTCGGTAAGTCCGGAAGATTGTTTTGTACGCTTATTAGTTAAGAACACATGACTATTCTTTCGGACTTACAGCCTTTCCGACTTCCGGACTACAATAAAATTTACGTTATTTGATAAACGATATGATCAACGCATACCAAAACAGGCGACTCTGGAATTACATTTTACTGTTCTTTGCTACTATAATAGCCAGCGGCTCATTAATGTACACCCGCTACCTGGTTAAAAACATAGCGCGCTCTGAGCGGTCGCGGGCACAGATATGGGCGTTGAGCATGAAGGAAACCATAACCGCTGATAATAACTCTACTCTATCGTACGTATTTACTGTGCGCGATAGCTCAACCGTTCCGGCTATTGTAACTAATGAGCATGGTGAGATATTATTTTCAAAAGGCCTGGACACCACCAAAACTTTTATTGACCTGCCTAAAGATGAGGTAATAGATAAAAAGGCGGCCAAGTATGATCCGGAATACTTTAAGGCTCAGTTAGAGACCATGAAAGCTCAGCACGATCCGTTCAGGATAGATCTGCCGGGAAGAGCGGGCACCTTAAATGGCTATTGGCTTATTTATTATAAAGATTCTGACTTGCTTACGCAATTGCGGTTGTTCCCTTACGTGCAGTTATCCGTTATCGCTATTTTTCTGTTATTGGCCTATACGGCATTCAACACCTCTCGCAAATCTGAACAGAACCAGGTTTGGGTAGGTTTAGCTAAAGAAACTGCGCACCAGTTGGGTACGCCAATTTCATCATTAATGGCCTGGCTGGAATTATTGAAAGATAAGTTCAATGCGGAGGAAGACCCGCTAATGAACGAAATGGGCAATGATATTAAGCGCCTCGAAATTGTAGCCGACCGTTTTTCAAAAATAGGTTCGGTGCCCAAATTGGAACCGCTTGTAGTTTTTGATGTTGTGAAGGATTTTGTCGATTACTTTAAAATACGCGTTAGCCACAACATAAGCTTTGAAATGAGTGGAGACAACACCTTGAAGGCCGGATTAAATGTGCCCCTATTTGACTGGGTAATTGAAAACCTGCTTAAAAACGCGGTGAATGCTATTGATGGCAAAGGCAGCATAAGAGTGGAGGTAATAGCAAGTAAAACCCGGGATCTGGTTTATATAGACATTATTGACTCGGGTAAAGGCATACCACGCAGCAAGTTTAATACCGTTTTTCAGCCGGGCTATACTACCCGCAAACGCGGCTGGGGATTGGGCTTATCGCTAACCAAACGTATTGTAGAAAACTATCACAACGGCCACATAGTTGTGCGCGACTCAGAGCTGGGCAAGGGCACAACTTTCCGCATTAGTTTGAAAACCATTAAAACATATGAAACCACCGAAGCCTGAAGAACACGCCCCGTTTATGGGCAACTACATCAATTTGATAATTAATACCCCTGATGTTATAGCTTTACTTGAGCAACAAACCAATGCGGTGTTTGATCTGTTCAGCAAACTAAGTGAAGAAAAAGCAATGCACGCTTACGGCCCCGATAAGTGGACGCTTAAACAAGTACTTGGCCACATAATTGATACCGAACGCACCTTTGCCTACCGGGCGTTTGCCTTTTCGCGCGGACAGGCGGAATTGCCGGGCTTTGATGAGAATACCTATGTTGAGCTGGCTGATTTCAACAAGCGTAATATAGCTGACCTTGCGGCGGAATTTAAAGCTGTAAGAGCAGCAGATGTGTTTTTGATCCGTAATTTAAGAGATGACCAACTGGAAATGTCGGCTATATCAAATGGCATTTTAACCTCGGTACGGGCATTGGTTTATGCTATGGCGGGCCACATACAACATCATTTGAATATTGTGAGGGAGAGGTATCTTAGTGAGTAGTTGATTGGTTGATCAGAGATTAGTGATCAGGTAGCAAACTACTACTCACTGATCAACTAATCTCTAATCAAACGGTCAGCGATTAATAAATAGTTAACAAAGCAACTAATTACTAATCATCCAATCTCTAATCAACCGATCTCCAATCAATTGGTCAGCGATTAATGAATAGTCATCAAAAACAACTAATCACTAATCAACCAATCTCTGATCAACTATCACTGCTTCGTAGACGCTTTTTTATCGATCAAATAAGCGCCAAGCAAGCCAAGACCTCCGAAGAATGCTATACAACCGAAATAGATAGCTTCGGGATCATTGAATTTTAACGACCACTCTATCATATTAGCTATAAATAGCCCCAGGCCACTTCCTATCATTAACATACCGGTTGTTAATACATAATTGCGTGGGCCTGTATTCTCAATTTGAAGGCGCGGGTCCATGCCTCGTTCTATCATAGCCATACGCTCCCTGTTGCGGAGATAAACAATGCCGAAAACTAATGCAAAAAATGATAAGGGTACAAAAATGGGGACCAATAAAGCTACGTTATCCATGATATTAAGTTTTTAATGTTTTTAATGATGCGGTGTTTTACCGTGTTATTTGCAGCTATGACTACGCTTTTTTTTAGCAGGTTACGGGTTCCCTTAAAATTATTTGCAGGAAGTTAGCAAGCGTTCTTACACTCATTATTTATATATTTATAATACAGGGTGTAACCTGATGCTAAAAGCCGTAGTCATATCAGGCATTACATGCAAAGCAAGCTTACCGACATTGAACTGATACAACGAACGCTTAAAGGCGATCAGCAGGCTTATGCGTTGCTGGTTAAGCGCTATGAGCGGTACACGTTTACACTGGCGCTTCGTTTTACCAAAAGCCGGGAAGATGCAGAGGAGGTGGCGCAGGATAGCTTTATTAAAGTTTACCGCGCCTTAAGCTCCTTCAAACAGGAATCAAAATTCAGCACCTGGCTGTATACGGTTGTATATACTACCGCAATGACCAGCCTGCGTAAAAAAACGAATAATACGGTGGCGCTTGATGATGATGCTACTTATATACAAATAGAAAGTACAATGTCAGGGTTTGATGTTAATACGGCCGAGAGTAGGTCAAGGTCATATTATCTTAATGAGGCCATAGGCCAATTACCCGCTGACGACGCTACCGTTTTAACGCTGTTTTATCACGCAGAGCAGTCATTAGAAGAAATAGCACAGATAATGAGTATTGAAACTAATGGCGTTAAAGTAAAACTATTCAGGGCGCGCAAGCGACTGAAAGAGAAATTGGAACAAAATTTAAAACACGAGGTGAAAGAACTGATATGAGCAACGTGGAAGAAAAACTGTGGGAATATATTGACGGTACCTGCAACGAACAAGATAAAGCAACTATCGCCGGCTTGATAGAAAGTGATGAACAATGGCGAAACGCGTTTAATAGCATGCTGGAGATGGAAAGTGAGCTATCGGCCGTCACTTTAGAGGAGCCGACAATGGCTTTCAGCTATAATGTTATGGAAGCCATTCGTAACGAACAGGCGGCAAAACCGCTTAAAACCAAAATCAACAAATACATTATTACGTCAATAGCTGGTGTACTGTTGCTAACATTAGGTATTTTATCATTTCTGTTGTTTGAAGGAGCAATGCGAAGTATCGGAAATCACTCGCTGGACATCCATATTCAGCAAATTAATTCAAGTGCATTGATAAACTCCACAGCCTGGAAAGCCTTTATTTACTTTGATATAATGCTGTTGCTGTTTTTTGCTGACAGGCTGATCAGACGAAGAAGTAATGACGATGTTGTTAAAAGTGTATAAAATTGTAAACACATGGTTGAATTTTTTATACACTTTTTCGGTCAACTGATTACTGCTACACTAAAAGATTTAAATTTCGAACTGGGAAAGGCATAGAAAAATTTGGTACAGTGTTTGTATCAAGTGATACGAACCGGCACTTGCCGGTTTAATTGTGATAAGGTTTAGGTTGAATGCCCCTAAGAAGCAAGTTCGAAGGGGCATTTATTTTGCCCCTAATTTTCCTTATCCTCAAAAAACAAATTCGCCAGTAAAGCCAGGGCTATCACCAGAATACAACCTATAGCATTCAGCCATAGGTAAGCCACAACTTCATAGTATCCGCAAATACAGATAATGATCTCAGACAACACTGCAGCGATAAACACCGACGATCCTTTCACACGCTTAATGTAAAAAGCAGTGACAAATACCCCTAATATAGTTCCATAGATATAAGAGCCAAGCTGATTTACCGCCTCCAGTAAATTACCCAGTTTGCTGGCATAAAGCGCCATAATGATACACACCACTCCCCAGAATACCGTAGCCGCACGAGATACATTCACATAATTTCTGTCGGATGCTGATTTATTGATATTGCGTTTATAAATATCAATTACCGTTGTTGAGGCCAACGAGTTTAACGCGCTTGCTGTTGAACCCATAGACGCCATAAAAACAATGGCAATAAGCAAACCTATCAATCCCTTGGGCAGGTAGTTGGTAACAAAGTTCAGGAAAACGTAATTGGTATCGTTTGTATCAGCCTTGTTGTTATTCTTTTTCATCAAGGCAATACCTTGCGCTCTCACCTCAGCAACTTCTGTATCGGCAGTTTTTAGTTTAAGTTGCGCCTGTTCAACCGCTTGTTCGTTTTTACTGTCGATTGCGTTGACGAGGCCATCGGCGGCAGCTTTTCTATGCTCAAATGCTTCGGTATGTTGTGCATTCAACGCTGTATATTCCGCAGCGTACCGGCTCTCTTCTACCTGTTTAACCTCGTATTGGTTAAAAAACAATGGTGGCTTGTTAAACTGATAAAAAGCGAATACCAATATGCCTATCAGCAAAATACAAAACTGCATAGGTATTTTGATCAATCCATTCATGATCAAACCCATCCTGCTTTGTCCCACCGAACTACCGGTTAAATACCGCCCAACCTGGCTCTGATCTGTTCCGAAATAAGACAGCTGCAAAAAGAAACCGCCAACAATACCGCTCCAGATATTATAGCGGCTATCCGGATCAAACTTCCAGTCTATCACATTCATTTTACCGAGCTTTCCGGCCAACTTTAGTGCGTGACCAAAGCCAACATTGTCGGGCAACATAGCCACTACCATTGCCCCTGCCGCAAACATCCCCAAAAAAATAATGCTCATTTGCAGCAGCTGGGTGTATGATACCGCCTTTGTTCCGCCATACACGGTATAAAATATTACCAAACTACCAATAAACAGCGTAGTGTAGGTTGTATCAATGTTTAAGATGGTGGAAAGGATGATAGATGGCGCGTAGATAGTGATACCTGTTGACAAGCCGCGCTGCACCAAAAACAGGAAAGCCACCAGTGAGCGGGTTTTCAGGTCAAAACGCTGTTCCAAATATTCGTAAGCGGTGTAAACTTTGAGTTTATGAAATATGGGCACAAAGGTGATGCACAGCACGATCATGGCCAGGGGCAAACCAAAGTAAAACTGAACAAAGCGCATCCCGTCTGAATAAGCCTGACCGGGAGCTGAGAGGAAGGTAATGGCGCTTGCTTGCGTTGCCATTACCGAAAGACCTATGTGGTACCAAGGGAGCGAACGCCCGCCTACCAGATATTGATCAATATTTTTATTGGAGCCGCTTTTCCAGATACCATAGGTTACTATAGATAAAAGCGTTACAGCAAGAACTATCCAATCAATTACGCTCATCTAAAATATAAAGTGATGAGCCAGAATACGACGATAAGAAAAACCAGCCAAACAACAACTACCCAATAAAATTGGTTCCAGCTGCGTATAAATGGCGGTAACTCTGTATCAGACGTTTTTTTCATGTCCTTTAACGAACACGCGCAGGAAGAAACCGGCAAACAATAAACCGGTAACACCCAGGCCAATTATATAGCCAGGACCACTGTGTGTAGCCACGCCGGTGAAAAGGCCTGCTAACAAACCAACAAGATAATAAACTGAATAATAGTTGTTGTCTTCGTGTTTCATTGTATGAATATGTAGTAGGGCAAAAGTAATTGATTATGGTGTGTATAACAAGCTAAATTTTTATTGTCTATCAATTGCGGGTGGTGGCTCTGGCCGGGGTGAACCACCGGGAGCCCTGAGAGCCACCAAAGGCTCCCAAAAACCGGCAAGAGCCGCTAAGAGCCGGGGGTGAGCCACGTGGACCACACCTCCTATAACCAAGTAAAACTGTCATCCTGAGCGATAGCGAAGGATCTTATAAACCACGCTTTACGAAGCGCTCGGTTAGCAGAGCGTATAAGACCCTTCGCTATCGCCGACGGATAAAGGCTGAAGGAGAACGGCTTCAGCCAAATTTCAAGCAAAAAAACATTTATCAATCGCCTCTACCGCCCTGTCATAACGTCGCTGCCCGGTGCCTGATATCACCACATAATTAGCATTCAATGCTTCAAGTTCACGATGCCAGATATCCATAAAGTGTTCGCGCAGGTTGGGGAAGTCGCGCAGTGGGTCATCCTGCCAGGGCATATCAATATCTAAAAGCAGGTACAGATCATATTTATGCAGAGGCAACGCATCAGTCACCTCTTTTGGCGAATTACCAAAAATATGGTCGCTCCATATTTTTACAGTTATAAAAGTAGTATCACATATCAAAATACCGTTTCCTGCCATAGGAATTAGTTCCTGTTCAAGCGCCACTTGTCCGTAAAACATATTGATCTCATCCTGCCAGGTAGGAGGTGCAGTTAATTTTTCACAATAACCGCGTGCATATTCAGGCACCCATATCGTCCCGTAATGCTCCGCCAACCATGCCGACATGGTAGACTTGCCGGTTGACTCAGGTCCAACAATTGCAATTTTTTTTATGTCGGATTTCAGATGTTCGATTTCGGATTCCTGCATATTATATCGAAACAGTAAAAGTAACTAAATCAGAATTTTCAAACAGGTTAAATTGACTAAACCCGAATCGAAAATTCGATATGCGAAATAAGACAAATCCGAATTCCGATATCATTTGACTTCTTTTTTCCAATCTAAATAGCCCGAAATAACTATCGGGATATAAATTGCATACATTAAAGCAGTAATATGCAGGTCTTTGAAAATATAAATTCCAACGTAAATAATATTTACAAAAGTCCAGATCAGCCAGTTCTCTAAAACTTTGCGTGCTAGTAATACCTGTGCAACTACGCTACATGCCGCGCAAAAGCTATCCAGATAGGGGTATGATGCTGAAGTGTACCGCAACACTGATCCTAAAAATACGGTGACCGCCGCAATGCTAAATATAGCTACCCATGTTTGCCGGCCATTGATCTTAACCACCGGCGCAAGGTTGTCCGTCGGTGATTTTTTACTCCAGTGATACCAACCGTAAACATTCATTATCAGCAGATAGATCTGAAGGCCGGCATCGGCAAACAAGTGTTTCTCAAAAAATATATAAGCATAAAAGCACACACTAATTATAGCAAGTGGCCAGTTCCAGATAATATTTTTTGCGGCTAAATACACGCAAAGCAGGCCCGTAGTAAAACCTGTAAGCTCTTGCCAGGTTTGTTGCTGCCACCATGTTTGTAAAGCTTGAGCTATTTGCATGCGTTAAATTGAAAACGAAGCGTTTTGATGCTAAATATAGGCTTGTTTTTTACTTTGATGTAATAAAAGGTGTACAGATTTGTGTACGAGTAAAAATATTTCGTTAAATGAATAAGAAAATATACTTTGATTTATTAAAAAAAATATAATTTTATCGGTAAGATTTAAGCAAACGTTTCCGGAAGATACTTTTTGTGAGAGGAAAGCGGTTTACCCGGAGACAAATAAAATTTAATTGTTAATTTTTTTGGAAAAAAGCCGTTCCCTTGTAAAAGGAAACGGCTTTTGTTCTTTTAGTGTGCGTCAGCAACCGGTTTCAGTTTCTTCCTGAAAGGTTGTAAGTAGAGTAACGGTATTGAAAATAACATTACCATTCCTGATAGCCAGTAGGCATCATCGTAAGTAAGTAATAGCGTTTGACGGGTTATTTGTCCTTCTAAGGCTTTATAGGCCATAGTTGTAGCATCAAGCATTGATTTGCCGCTGCCCATAAACCGGGCTATGAGTCCGCTTAACCTTTCATTAAGCGCTGGGTTCAACACGTTCACGTTCTCCAGCAAATTGGTGCGGTGGAAATATTGTCTGGTATGTATAAGGGTGGTTAACACCGCAATACCAAATGAGCCGCCTAATTGACGCATCATGTTGTTCAATCCGGAGCCTTGCCCTAATTCGGGCCCTTTCAGATCGGCCATCGCTAAAGTGGTTAAAGGCACAAATAATAAGGCCATACCTACACCGCGTATAAGCAACGGTATCAGTACATCAGTTTCGCCGGTCGCCAGGGTTGATTTACTCAGCATATTGGTAAATACGAAGAATAAAAACATACCTCCTGTGGCCATAAATTGTGCAGGAATACCCTTATTAAGCATTTTTCCAATAAAAGGCATCATTACAATGGTACATAAACCACCGGGAAACAACAGCTCACCGGTTTGTTGCGCGTTAAAGCCCAATAATGTTTGACAAAATACCGGGAACACAAACACCGACCCATACAAGCCAAAGCCCAACACAAACGAAGTAAACATACCTACTGAGAAACTCCGGTGCCGTAAGATGCTGAAGTTAACTACCGGGTGGTCTGTACTTAACTCCCGCCAGATAAACAGGAACGTCCCCAAAACAGCTGCAACAGTTAAAACAACTATATAACCTGTAGCAAACCAGTCTTCACTTTCACCTTTCTCTAATACAGTTTGCAAGCTGCCTACCGCAATAGCCAGTAACGCAATTCCCCACCAGTCGACCGGCCGTTTTTCCTCTTTAGGCGTTTCCCGCACAAACGTATAGGTAAAGAAGGCTGCCAACGCGCCAACAGGAATATTTACGTAAAATATCCACGGCCATGCGTACTGTTCAACAATCCAGCCGCCAATGGTTGGGCCTACAGTAGGGCCCACCACCGCGCCTAAACCAAACAAAGCGGTTGCTGTACCAATTTGTTCGCGTGGCCAGGTTTCAAGCAATATGGCCTGTGCGGTTGATATTAAACCGCCACCTGCTAAACCCTGCAGTATCCTGAACACGATCAGTTCGTTCATGTTCTCGGCGTTTCCGCATAAAAAGGAAACAATAGTAAACACTATAATAGAGGCCAGGAAGTAATTTTTACGACCAAAACGGCCGCCCAGCCAACCCGACATAGGTAAAATTATTACGTTGGCAACTGCATAACCGGTAACTACCCAAGCCACGTCTTCAAGCGTTGCGCCCAGGTTACCCTGTATGTGGGGCAGCGCCACGTTCACAATGGTGGTATCAATCAGCTCCAAAAGCGAAGCTGTGATCACCGTGATTGTGATGATCCATTTTTTAAAACCAGTTTCGGCCATGATAAATTATTCTTTTACTAAAACTGATACGTTTACACTCATACCTGCACGTAGTTTGGCAAGGTCTTCGGGTTTACCGCTCAGTTTTATTTTTACAGGTACACGTTGTACCACTTTAACATAGTTACCGGTAGCATTATCCGGAGGTAACAAAGAGAATTTTGCGCCTGTGGCCGGTGAAAAGTTATATACGGTGCCGGTTATGTCCATATCAGGATAGGCATCAACTTCTACATGTACTTTTTGACCGTTGCGTATTTCCTCTAACTGTGTTTCTTTAAAGTTAGCGGTGATGAACAGGCTGTTATCATTTACAATGTTAAACAGTGTTTGACCTGCCTGAACCAACTGACCTAACTGCACGTTCTTTTTAGATGCTGTGCCGCTGGCCGGCGCCACTATTTTGGTGTAGCTCAATTGCAGGTTAGCATAGTCAATATCGGCTTCGCGCTGGCTAACACCGGTGTTGGTTACCTTAAGTTCGCTGCGGGTGGTGTTTACCTGTTGTTGTGCTGCGCGATATTGATCTTGCGATGCACGGTAAGTTGCCTGTGCCACTTCCAGGTCTGATTTAGCCTGATCAAACTGTTGTTGGGTGATAGAACCGTCTTTGATAAGGTTAGCATAACGTTGATAATCTTTTTCAACTTTATCTAAACGAGCTTTGGCTGATTCCATTTGCGCACGTGCAGCAGCTGAATTGGCAGATGTAGTATAGATCTGAGATTCGCCTACATTAACGTTGGCCGATGCACCGCTTTGTGCAGCCTTAGCTTGCTCTAATTTTACTTTATAATCGCGGTCGTCAATTTTAACCAGTATCTGACCTTTGTTTACATGCGTGTTCTCTTCAAAAAATATGCTGTCAACATATCCGCCTACGCGAGATACAACCGGACTTATGTCCGCGTCGATCTGCGCATCGTCTGTATCTACGTGTTTGCTGTAGTATAAATATTCTTTCACTCCGAAAATGATACCGCCAATTAGTATAATGCCCAATATAATGGGTAGTACCCTATTAGGTTTTTTTGCA
The DNA here is from genome assembly GCF_002797815.1 of Mucilaginibacter auburnensis. Taxonomy (NCBI): domain Bacteria; kingdom Pseudomonadati; phylum Bacteroidota; class Sphingobacteriia; order Sphingobacteriales; family Sphingobacteriaceae; genus Mucilaginibacter; species Mucilaginibacter auburnensis. Next base: position 1,236,633 of record NZ_PGFJ01000001.1, on the reverse strand, counting down.
GGTGCATCGTCGTGAGGTGTTTGTTCCTTTGCCATTGTTACAAGTATTATTTATTAAGTTTTCCGGTTGATTTTATTAAGGTGTAGTATGCCAGATCGGCATCTGCTTTAGCTAAAGCCAGATTGATCTGTGCCTGGTAGAGTAGGGTCTCAGCGTCGGCCCTGTCTGTTGCCGATGCTATATTGCTTTTGTATTTTGATGCTAAGATGTTGTTGTTTTCGCCTGCCTGTTCAATAGCTGTTTGCAGCAATTGAATCTTGTCCATAGCGGTAATATAGTTCTGATAATTTTGATTGACTTCGTTACGCAGCTGGTCGCTAACAATGCCTTTGTTAATGTCTACTTCAGTCTCCTGTATTTTAGCCTGTGCTATTTTGTTTTTGTTGGTCCACAGAGTGCCAAAGTTCCATGAGGCGGTAAGGCCAACAGTAACAGGTGTAATGAAATTGCCCGAACGCGGTATTGGATTGGCAGATACGTCAACATAATAAGCGCCTACCGATGCGGCAAGGGTAGGAGTAGTGTTAGCCTTGATGCTTTTAATGTTGGTCTCGGCAATCTGTTTGCGTATATCCAGCTGTGCCAGTTCCTTGCGGTTAGTTAAGGCCGAATCAACATAATCATTCAGCGTACCTATTGCGCGTTTTGCCATTGGTATCTCGTCAATAACCAAACGGGTGCTTTCCGGTAATCCCAGTAAAATGTTCAGGTTATGGTTAATGATCTTGCGGTTGCTTTCCAGGTCAACGCCATTCATTTGAATGTTTGAACGTTGCAGTTGGAACCTTAAAACATCATTTTTGGTAACCAAACCCTGCTCAAAGAAGCGTTGCGACTGGTGGATCTGATCATCAATAGTTTCAAGGTTCTGGTTAACTACCTTAATGCTTTGTTGCACTTTGTACAGGTTGTAGTAAGCATTAATAATGTCGTAAGTGATCTGGTCCTTGTCTTTTACGGCATCCAGGCGTGCAATGTCTGTCAGCATATTGGTTGACTCCTGCGCGTACTTTAACCGATGGCCTGCAAAGATGGTTTGATTAACAGATGCTATACCTAAAAAGGCATTAGCGCTTTTTGGCAATGATATAGATTGTTCGCCAAGGCTTAACCTGTTGTACGGTATCTGCGCGCGGTTGTAAGCTAAACTAACCGATCCTTCGGGTAGCGCGCGGTCTTTCTCCTGGTTGTACTGCGATACGGCCTCATCTATTTTAGACTGCGACAGTTTCAAAACCTTGCTGTTTTGCAAGCCCAATTCAATGGCCTCTTGCAGACGCAGCGTTCTGTCTTGCGCGTTAGCCCGTGTATTAACAAGGCTCATCAGCAGCAGGGCCAGCAATACCGCTATCAGCGGTATTTTAATTAAGTGAAAGTGGTGAGATGTGTTAAATTGAATTTTCATTGTTGTTTAAGTAGGTAGCATTTTAGTAGATTTTTCATGAAGCTTTTTATCTGAGGTTTAAGCTTCTTCTCGATCATTTCATCGTCGCGAATGTCATAACCCAACAGGGGCGATGCCATCAACGGCGTATTAATGATGTAGTTTTTTGTTCCATAGAGTGCGGCTATCACCATCGGGATATCAACGTCGGCATTGAACTCACCGGAGGCGATACCTTCTTTTAATATTCTTTCCAGTTCGCCAACGTTCTTCATCAGCATTTCGCGCAGCTTATCAGATAACTCATTACCGCGGTTCATCACCATCTCTTTATAAAGTAGTTGCTGAAAGCAGTTATTGTTAACTATTTTGTCGCCGTATAGCTCAACGTAGGTTTCCATCTTTTCCCAGGTGCTTATGTTTTCCTTGTTACCCAGGTTTTGAAGAATATTTTGAAAGTGTGATATTTTACGCTCAATAATGGCCAGAAATAAACCTTCCTTTGAACCAAAGTAGTAGTTAAGCATAGCCATATTTACACCGGCCTCACCTGATATTAATCGGGTAGATGCGCCGTCGAACCCTTTTTCTGCAAAGACGCGCTCAGCTACGTCCAGAATGTGGTCCTTTTTGTCTATTTTCTCTTTCTCCATAATTTTAACACCACAAAATTAATCAAACGATTGATTAATGTAAAATGTTTTTTGTTTATTATTTTTAAGTACCTGATTTTCAGCAACAAAAAATTAATCGTTTGATTAGTTTTGATGTTTTGCAGCTTTGGAGCCCGAAAGTCGGTAAGTCCGCAAGTCCGCAAGTCCGAAAGTTTTTTTGCAGGCGAGCGTTAGACACCCAGCCATTCCTCTGTTTTCTGTCAAATACCATACATCTTCAGACCCAAAATCATCTTACGGACTTTCCCGACTTGCGGACTTACCGACTCCAATCACATCTTCCGGACTTTCCGACTTCTGCAGACTTCGGACTAAAGAATGTAACATCTTTCGGACTTACTGACCTCCGACTTTCGGACTAAAAAAACTTAATCATATATTTATTGCCATGAAGCACCTTAAATTACTTGCCGCAATTTTACTGGTAACCAGCGTTGTACAGGCTCAAACAGCGCCACCTTCTGATGCGATAACTATTCAACAAGAATTGAAAAAGTTAGATGTGTTGGGCAGCGTACTGTATGTAGCTGCGCATCCTGATGATGAGAATACGCGTTTGCTGGCTTACCTGGCTTTAGAGAAACATTACCGCACCGGCTATCTGGCTTTAACCCGGGGCGATGGCGGGCAGAATTTAATTGGGAATGAGCAAAGCGAACTGTTAGGTTTGATACGTACCCAGGAGCTTTTAGCGGCGCGCAGGGTAGACGGTGCTGAACAGTTTTTTAGTCGCGCTAACGATTTTGGTTTTTCAAAAGGACCCGAAGAAACGCTAAAAATATGGGATCATGAGAAAGTTTTAGGAGATGCGGTTTGGGTGATAAGAAATTTCAGACCGGATATTATAATCTGTAGGTTTACCACTACCGGGGAGGGCGGCCACGGACATCATACCTCATCGGCCATTATTGCACAGGAAGCTTTTGCGGCGGCGGCCGACCCTAAACGTTTCCCCGAACAGTTAAAATATACCCAGGTGTGGCAAGCTAAACGCTTGCTGGTTAACGGCGCTAATTTTGGCGGAGCCAATACCGAAGGGCCTTTTAAAATAAGCACCGGTGCATACAATGCGGTATTAGGTAAAGGTTATGGCGAAGTTTCAGCCGATAGTCGTTCCAACCATAAAACACAGGGATTTGGCAGCGCCAAACAACGTGGCGATGCTACCGAGACATTTAGGATAATTTTAGGTGATGCGCCAAAAACTGATCTGATGGATGGCGTTAACACCACATGGAGCCGTGTTAAGGGTGGCGAAGGTATCTCAGCCGAGATAGCTACTATCCGTAAGAATCTGGATATAGACCATCCCGAAAAATCTGTACCGGCTTTAGTTGCGTTGCTGACTAAAGTTGAAGCGATAAGCGACCCCTATTGGAAAGAGCAAAAAACAAAAGGATTGAAAGATCTGATAGCTGCTTGCGCGGGATTATGGTTTGAGGCTTATGCGCCGCAGGCCACTTATGCGGTAGGAGAAGAAATATCTGTAAGAACACAAGTCGTACTACGATCTGATATTGATGTTAAGATATTTACAATTGGTTACAATAGGGACTTATCTCCATTTACAATGTTTCCAACTGAACCAATAAAAAACGCTAACTCCGATTTTTCAGTAGAGGCACCCATTTTGGCAAATACACCTAAGGATTTCAACGATAAAATTAAAGCAGATGAAGTGACGCAGCCATATTGGCTTAAATACCCGCACGGGGTAGGTTTGTATGAGACAGGTTATTTGGACAAGAACGATAAAGATGGAGATGTGGGTCAAAAAACGTTACCTGAAAATATTCCTTACTCTGCATGGATAACTTTTAAAATATTGGGTAAGAATATACAGTTCGAAAGGCCTATTCAATATAAATATGTTGATCCAGCAAAAGGAGAAATTTATCAACCCCTCGTTATAGCTCCACCTGTTACCGCCAACATCGTCAATAAAGACTACGTATTCAACACCCAACAGACGCAAACTGTACAAATAAAAATGCAGGCATTTACCAAAGCTGCGGGCAGCATTAGCTTGAAACCTGTTGCGGGCTGGAAAATATCGCCGGAGAAAATAGATTTTGATCAGGCTAAGGGTGCAGAATGGTTAGCATCGTTTATCATTACACCTGCTGATAGTAAACAAAAAGTAAGTACGCTGCAGGCCGTGGTTAAAACAGGTGGCAAAGAATGGAACTTAGGCATACAACGGATATTGTATGATCATGTTCCTGCTATCACCCTGTTTCCGCCTGCAGAAACAAAACTTATCAATATTGACCTGAAAACGGCTGGTAAAAAGATTGGCTATGTTGCAGGTGCCGGCGATTTAGTGCCCGAAGCGTTGATGCAGGTGGGCTACGAGGTTCACCAATTAACCGAAGCCGACATTATGAATGCCGACCTTTCTGTTTATGATGCCATTGTTACGGGCGTGCGTGCTTACAATGTAAACCCACGTTTGGCGGTAATGCAACCACGATTGTTGGATTATGTAAATAAAGGTGGTAACCTGGTGGTGCAGTACAATAATAATAATGGTATAGTGGTCAATCCGGGTCCGTATCCATTCCGTCCGGTTAACCAACGTGTAACAGATGAGAACGCTGCGGTAACTTTCCTTGATCCAACCAACCCGGTATTAAATTACCCTAACAAAATAACGCAGGCCGATTTTGAAGGCTGGATACAGGAGCGCGGTTTATACTTTGTGAGTAATATTGATCCTAAATATAAAACCATCCTGCAAATGAATGATCCGGGTGAGCAGCCTAACCCCGGCTCATTAATAGTGGGCGATTATGGTAAAGGCCGTTTTATTTACACATCATTGGCTTTCTTCAGAGAACTGCCTGCCGGTGTGCCGGGTGCGTACAGATTGTTTGTTAATTTATTGAGTAAACCGAGGTAATTCTCCCAACTGTAATCCTGGTGAAACCGACGACAATTAAGTATAATTGTTTTAATGAATTGTTGGCTACATTAATGGCCGTTAAACATGAAATTGCCGTTGGCTTTTAGTCAACGGTCAGTTAAAATTTACCTTATTGGCTTTAGCCAAACCGCACTTGTATATTACCACGCTACTAATTGCTAACTATTTCATCCAAGCATGAAGTTTGATTAAATTGTCATAGAGGAGCTACTATATTATTGCATTCAATACACAGTTATTGCACTCAATACATATCTTATCTCCTGCTTCTTACATCTTATCTCCTGCTTCTTAAATCTTGCTTCTATCTCACCACACTCTGCACAACAATCCCTTCAAATACTCCCCTTCAGGAAATGAGGCCCGTACCGGATGGCACTCCGGCTGGCAAAACTGGTAAATAAACTGCACTTGCTTACCTGCATCTAAAGCAGCCCAGGCTAAAACCTGCTTAAATTGTTCCATGTCCATTGCTCCCGAGCAGGAGAATGTTGCCAGCAAGCCCCCGCTGTTAAGCAAGCTCATGCCAATGCGGTTAAGATCTTTATAGGCACGCGCTGCGCGGTCTAAAGCAGAGCGCGACGGCGCATATTTTGGTGGGTCAAGCACTATCACATCAAACTTGTCGCCAGCTTCTTTAAAAGCGCGCAATTGCTTATTTACATCTGATTGTATAGCGGTATGCTTCTCGGCGTCAAATTTATTTAAGCTGATGTTTTGTTTAAGCGTTTCAATGGCTAAGGCAGAGCTGTCAACACTGGTTACAGACGCAGCGCCGTTGTGTAAAGCATTCAGCGTAAAGCCACCGGTATAGCTAAAGCAATCTAACACTTTTTTGCCCTTGGTGTGCGCTGCCAAAATTCGGCGGTTATCGCGCTGATCGCAGTAAAAGCCCGACTTTTGGCCTTCGGCAATATTGATGCTATAGATAATACCGTTCTCTTTAACTTCTACAGATGAAGGCGGCTCATCGCCCCATAAAACGGTATTATCTGTTTCCAAACCCTCATGCTGGCGCGATGACGCATCGCTTTTATCAAAAATGCTCAGGGGGTTAAGCAATTGCCTTAACTCATCCATTATAACCGGCATCATCTTTTCAATGCCGGAGGTTAGGATCTGCACGGCCAAGTGGTCGGCATATTTGTCAACTATCAAACCCGGCAGGTAATCAGCTTCGCTGAAAATCAAGCGGCAGGTGTTGGTCTGTTCATTTAAAATATCAGCGCGGGCGTTAACGGCCGTAGCAACTTTGGCTCTGAACCAGGCTTCGTTAACTTCTGTTTCCTCGTTCCATTCTAACAAACGCAACGCTACGCGCGACTGATCATTATAAAAACCATAGGCCATAAACTCGCCTTTGTGGTTCAGCAAACGCACAATATCACCATTAGTCGGCTTGCCTTTAACACGCTCAATGGCGCCCGAAAATACCCAAGGGTGTCTTTGAAAAACTGCCTTCTCTTTGTCTCGCTTTAATACAACATCAGTCATAGCTGCAAAAGTATTAATATTTTGGTGGATAGCGCTGTTAGGCTGTTATAGTTGCAACTACATGCTTAGCGTGTATATTTAGAGGGGCCTCCCGATTATTTTCCTTAATTTCGCAGTCCCTTTGCACGGAAAGCGTACATGAAACAGCACCTCCAACATCCGGTTTTTAAAATACTGAGCGAAATTGCGGGCAAACAGCAATTGCAGGTATTTGCCATAGGTGGCTTTGTGCGCGATATTTTTCTAAACCGTCCATCAAAAGATATTGACATAGTAGTTATAGGCAACGGTATTGCTTTTGCCGAAGCTGTGGCTGCGCGTTTAAAGGTAAAACTTGCCGTTTATAAAAACTTCGGTACGGCATCCTTACGCTACAAGGACCTTGAGATTGAATTTGTTGGAGCACGTAAAGAAAGCTACCGCAGTAACTCGCGCAAACCTATTGTTGAAGATGGAACTTTAGAGGACGACCAGCAGCGCCGCGACTTTACTATTAACGCATTGGCTATTTCACTCCATCCCGATACTTATGGCGAATTGGTAGATCCGTTTAACGGTATTGCCGACCTGGAGAACAAACTCATTCGCACACCGCTTAACCCGGTGGAAACCTTTAGCGATGACCCATTGCGTATGATGCGTGCCATAAGGTTTGCTACACAGCTTAATTTTGATATTGACGAGGTGGCCATTACCGCCATCAAAAACAATGTAAACCGTATCAGCATCGTATCGCAGGAACGTACTACCGATGAGTTGAACAAGATCATTCTATCGCCTGTTCCATCTATCGGTTTTAAGCATTTATTTAACACAGGTTTACTCCATAAAATATTTCCGCAGATGGTGGCGCTATATGGAGTAGAGTACGTTAACGGCAAAGGACATAAAGACAACTTTTACCATACACTTGAGGTATTAGATAATATTTGCCAAACTACTAACGACCTTTGGTTACGTTGGGCAGCTATACTGCATGACATTGCAAAACCTGCTACTAAGCGCTTTGAACCGGGCCATGGTTTTACTTTCCATGGGCATGAGGATAAAGGCGCGCGCATGGTGCCTAAAATTTTCGCGCAGTTGAAACTGCCACTCAACGAAAAAATGAAACAGGTGCAAAAGCTGGTACAGCTACATTTGCGGCCCATAGTTTTGTCGCAATCAATTGTTACTGATTCGGCGGTGAGGCGTTTACTTTTTGAGGCAGGCGATGATATTGAAGGCCTGATGCTGTTGTGTAAAGCAGACGTTACCACTAAAAACGACTACAAAAAGAAAAAATACCGCGACAATTTTGAGCTGGTTCAACAAAAATTAAAAGATGTTGAAGAGCGCGATAAAATACGTAACTGGCAGCCGCCTGTTACAGGTAATGATATTATGCAACTATTTGGGCTAAAAGAGGGCCGGGAAGTAGGCATAATTAAAAATCAGATACGTGAAGCTATACTGGAAGGCGAAATTCCAAACTCGCGTGATGAGGCAATTGCCTTCACAATTAAAAAAGGCGAAGAAATTGGCTTAAAAGTTGTGGCAGGGTCAAACACAAACTAAAAACACTATTTTTGCACACCAAAAACTACTATCTTATACAATGGCACTATACAGGTTCAGCGTAACTTTTGAGGATTATGACGATGTATCGCGGGTTATCGATGTTAAATCGAACCAAACATTTGCAGATCTTCATCATGCTATACACAAGTCAACCAAGTACAACCCGGAGTTTTCTTCGTCTTTCTACATCAGCAATGATCAATGGATAAAAGGTGAGGAAATTACCTATTTGCCTAACCAACGCAAAATTGACCGCGGTGTAGCCCTTATGGACAAAGTAAAGCTGAGCAGCCGTATTGATGATCCGCACCAAAAATTTTATTATACATTCAACTTTGACCGTCCTTTTGATTTTCACATTGAACTGATGAAGATTATTTTAGAAGAGGATCCGAAGGTTACCTATCCTGCTGTTATTAAATCAGTTGGCGAAGCGCCTCGCCAGTTTGTAACCGGTCCGGATGCTGCTATGGCAGCTGCTGCTGCAACTGATGCAGACGACTTTGACTTTTTCAATGAAGTAGGCATGAATCCTGAAGATGCAGACGACTTTACCGAAGTTGATGAAACAGGCGAAGAAGTACCTGCAAGCGACGAGGAGGAAGAGGATGAATTCGGCAGTGAATTTGCTGATGACGACAACTACGAGGAAGAGCGCGGCGGCAAGGATGATGATTATTAATTTTTAGTTGATAGACCATAGTCAATGGACCATAGCGACCTGCCAAATGGCCCATTGACTATTGATAAATAAAACTATGGACTATTGACCATGGACCATGGACCAACGAAAACCCTCCTTGTAATAGCCGGACCTACGGCATCGGGTAAAACCGCTGCAGCAATTAGGTTGGCTCAACATTTTAATACGGCTATTCTTTCTGCCGATTCCAGACAGTTTTATCGTGAAATGTCGATAGGCACGGCCAAGCCTGATGCCAAAGAATTGGAGGCTGCCCAACATTACTTTATTGATTCGCATAGTATTAATGAGCTGTTTTCTGTAGGCGATTTTGAAAAACAGGGGTTAGCACTGTTAGAAGAATTGTTTAAAGTGCATGATGTGGTGATTTTAGCTGGCGGTTCCGGCTTGTATATTAAAGCTTTGTGCGAAGGTTTTGACAGCATACCACAAGCTAATGAAGGCATACGGGAACAACTCAACCAGGAACTGACCGAAAAAGGTTTACCGCCATTGCAGGAAGAACTTAAAACTGTTGATCCAGCTTATTATGCAGAGGTTGATATCAATAATCCGCAAAGGGTGATACGTGCTTTAGAGGTGTACAGAACAACCGGACAGCCATTCTCATCTTACCGCAAAGCAGCGAGCAATCCACGACCGTTCAAATGCGTAAAAATAGCACTTGATCTGCCTCGTGAAGTTTTATATGATCGCATTAACAAACGCGTTGATGTAATGGTGGAGCAAGGTTTAGTGGACGAGGTGCGATCCCTTATACCCTACCGGCATTTAAATGCACTTAATACCGTCGGATACAGCGAGTTGTTTGATCATTTTGAGGGCAAAACAGATTTGAAAACGGCACTTGAGCTGATCAAACAAAATACCCGCCGCTTTGCCAAGCGCCAGCTAACCTGGTTCAGAAAAGATAAGGAGATACATTGGCTTACCCCGGATGAGGTAACAGGGCAATCCGTTGAAGCTTTAATGAAAGAATAGTATATAAAAAAGGAACACTATACAGACAGCACTCCTTTTAACTAATCTCTGATCACAAGTCAACCAATCTCTAAATCAAACCAACCTTTGCAAATATTGCCCGTAGCCGCTTTTAATGTACTTTTTGGCAATATCATTTAGTTGCTCTTTGGTGATGAAACCCATTCTGTAAGCCACTTCCTCAATACAACCTATTTTAGTATCCTGACGTTTTTCTATAACACGTACAAATTCGCTTGCATCACTTAAAGAGTCAAAGGTACCGGTATCCAGCCAAGCCGTACCACGGTCCATCACACCAACATGCAACTCTCCTTTTTCAAGGTAATGCTTGTTAACATCAGTGATTTCATACTCACCCCGCGGTGACGGCTGCAAATTTTTTGCTATCTCAATTACCTTGTTATCATAAAAATATAAGCCAGGCACCGCGTAGTTTGATTTAGGCCGAACAGGTTTCTCTTCAATTGATAACGCTTTAAAATCTTTATCAAAATCAACCACGCCATAGCGCTCAGGGTCAGCCACCGGGTAAGCAAAAATTGCCGCACCATCAACGTCATTAAAGCTCTGGATTAATGTGCTGAAACCGCTGCCGTAAAATATATTATCGCCCAAAATAAGGGCCGCTTTATCATCGCCAATAAATTTCTCGCCAATAACAAAAGCCTGTGCTAAGCCATTCGGAACAGCCTGTACAGCGTATTCAAAGTTGCAGCCTAACTCTTTACCATCACCTAAAAGACGTTTGAAGCTTTCGTTATCTTCAGGAGTAGTAATGATCAATATCTCGCGGATGCCTGCAAGCATTAATACAGATAGCGGATAGTAGATCATTGGCTTATCATAAATAGGCATTAACTGCTTGCTGATAGCCCTTGTTATTGGATAGAGCCTGGTGCCCGACCCGCCTGCTAAAATTATTCCCTTCATGTAAAATTTATTGCTGTAGTTTGGTGATGCACTTAATTAAACTATCCCTCCAATACGGAATCTCTATTGAAAATGTTTCTTTAACCTTGCTTTTATCCATTACTGAATATAATGGTCGGGTTGCCTTGGTGGGATACTGATCAGTTCGGATAGGAATAGCCTTAACCTGTGTTTCCGAAATATCAAAAACAGCCCGGGCAAAATCAAACCACGATGTTACCCCTTCATTACTGTAGTGATAAACACCATAAGCCTGGCTATCGCGATTTATGATCTCTAAAATAAAAGCAGCCAGGTCAATAGCATACGTTGGTGTACCTACTTGATCTGCTATGATGCGTACCTCATCCCGTTCTGCACCCAACCTGAGCATGGTTTTAACAAAGTTGTTGCCATGCTCTGAGTACAACCATCCGGTGCGAATAACAAAATGCTTTTCAATGGCGGCGGCGGCTTTCTCTCCGTCCAGTTTGGTTTGGCCGTAAACGCTTATTGGTTCAGCTTTATCAGCTTCGGTAAGCGGCCGGGCAACATCGCCTTTGAAAACAAAGTCTGTAGAGACATGAATAAGAACAGCCCCGTGTTGCCCGCATTGTTCAGCTAAGTTTTTTACGCCGATAACGTTTACACGCTCCGCCAATTCTACCTCATCCTCGGCTTTATCAACAGCAGTGTACGCCGCGCAGTTAATAACATATGAAGGTTGTTGCTCAGCAAAAACCTTGGTAAGCACCTCTACATCTAAAATATTAGCTTCAGCTTCGTGCGGGAAATAGATAAGGTTATTATCGCCATTCAGCATTTTAATGCAGGTACCCAACTGTCCGTTGGCTCCAAAAACTACTACCTTGCTCATTTTTTACCCATTAGTTTTTTTGCTGCCTTAAATATAACAGGCGGAACAACTTCTCGTACAACATCCTTCAAAGTTATTGGCTCGCGCTCAACATCTCCCTCCTTACCTGCGCGGGCTACAAACAATGTTGAATGCGGTTTATCGCTAACCTCGCTTTTTGGTCTTCCGTTAGAGTAATAATATAAAGCTATTGATTTTCTACTCCTATCCGGCGGACAAGTAAGCGGATCTGGGTGACCATGGTAAGAAAAATCTGTAGTTGAAAATATGGCTATCCTGTTAAATATAGGCAACACTTTTTTGTATGAGCGGGTCATGTCTTTATCCCAAAGTTCAAAGTGCCCGCCGTAGCTGTCATCCCAATCTTTGTTTAGGTAAACCAGCAGGTTGATTCTGCGATCCAACCATGTCATGTGGTGTTTATTAAAATCGGCATGTACTTTTAATAAACCGCCCGGTTTAATTTCATGATAGCCCCCTCCTATAAGATAAGGATCTGGCAGCAGCGTTTCCTTTATGCCAGTTAGCTCCTGTAAAAACTCAAGTACCGGCTGCGAATTTAAAAAATGCACAAAGCCCTTGGTTACATCGCTGAAGTGCTTCTCCCCTTTGGCTTCTAACTTATTCTTTTCGTTGTGAGCATTGTAATTTATAACGCCGTCCTTTTTTGAAAGATCCGGAAAATCAGCCAGTACCTGATTGAGTATTTCTTCATTAAAAAAGTTGTCAATAACAATATTCGGAAAAGGTTCAGCGCTTAAATATTCTTCTTTTTTATCAATACCTAATTGCTTAAGATCGGTTATTGCGGGGTTAAGATAGTTCATGTTATAACAAAAGTTAATATGGCAGGTGTAATTGCGAAGATAACCAATTTATCAAAAAGATGTTTGAACCAATTGCCACATCCATTGTTATGCGTTCGGGTTAAGCGGCCGAACGCTTATTCACAAATAAACAATTACATTTGCAGGAACCCTCCTTTTTAAAAGGTAACTATCAAACATGATAAAACAGTCTGTTAAATTTATTCTGAAAATTATTCTGGCTATTGGTTTTCCTATCACATTTTTGGCGGCATTGTGGCTAAAACTGTTACGGGTAATTGGCATGAATACACTTGATGAGAAAATATTTATGAAAGTGGGCATGTTGCCTATAGTTGACCACTATTACCAGCCGCTTATAAATCCTGCAAAACATTTGACCCAATCTTTAAGAAAAGACCGCAACTTACCCGGCATTGACTTTAACGTTAACGAGCAGCTTGAGCTATTAAACAGTTTCAACTTTGTTGATGAGTTAAAAGGTTTTCCTATTAATAAAGCCGACGAATTAACTTATTACTATAACAATGGCTTTTATGAATCTGGCGATGCAGAGTATTTGTATAACATGATACGCCATTTTAAGCCGCGCAAACTGGTTGAAATTGGCAGTGGCTACTCCACCCTTATGGCTCAAAATGCGTTCAGGAAAAATCAGCAAGAAGACACTTCGTTGAGCTACACGCATATTTGCATTGAGCCATATGAACAACCCTGGCTTGAAAAAACAGGAGTTGAAGTGATCAGGAAACGCGTAGAAACAATTGAGCAAAAGTTTTTTGAAGAACTTGCCGCAGGCGACATTTTGTTTATTGACTCTACCCACATGATCAGGCCCCAGGGAGATGTGCTGTTTGAATACCTGGAGGTATTACCTATACTTAAACCCGGCGTTGTAGTACACATACACGATATATTTTTGCCTAAAGACTATCCCGACCAATGGATATTGAAAGAGCACAGGCTATGGAATGAGCAGTATTTGCTGGAGGCATTTCTAACATTTAATAATAACTACAAAATATTGGGTGCGGTAAACTTCTTGTCGCACAATTACAATAGTGAGTTTTCTGTAAAACATCCAATATACAGCCAACAACCGGGCAGAGAGCCGGGAGCATTCTGGATGGTTAGAACTTAACAGATATGAAGCGGCTTAGCGCTATTTACAAAAATGTAAAGCAAAATAATGTTGCAACCAACTTTCTCAATCTGGGCAGTATTCAGGTGAGTAACATGCTGTTGGCTATTTTGGCAATGTTTGTTGTTACGCGCACGGTTGGGCTGGTGGCATTTGGTTTAGTTACCTCAAGTTACCGGTTTGCTTTATTAGCAGGCTCGGGTATAAATTTTGGAACCGGGCAATCAGGCGTGCGCGATGCCACTTTATCTCGAGACGATCCGCAAAAATTGAGTGCAGTGGTTGCTGCCACGCTTTCTATACGCTTATTGGCTTTTTTAATTTTTCTGGGTTGCCTCTTAGTGCTTCGGTTTACAGGTTTGTTTTATAGTCGTTTTGTATTTTTCTCAATTCCTGTTGTATTGGCCGAGGTGGTTAACCCGCTGTGCTTTTACATCGGCGTGGAAAAACTGAAAACGTTTAACGTGTATAATCTGGTGGCAAATGCTGCAACCCTTATTGCCATAATCTTAGTTGTTCACGGCGCGGAAGATGCCTTGTTTGTTAATTTTATTTTAGGCACTGCAAATGTGGTGGTATACATTACCTTGCTGGTACGTTTTGCCTCGCATTTTAAACTAACATTGAAGCTACCCGCTTTAAACGAATTAAAACAACTGGCAAAAGACAATTTCTACCTTACCATCAACAATGCTTCAGCTAACCTGCAGCAAAGCGTAATTATATTTGCACTATCCGAATGGAGTACGCCGGTTGTATTGGGAGCCTATTCTATATGCGATCGCTTTGTTGGGCAGATACGTAATCTACTTAATATTGTAGCTAATTCAATATATCCCAAAGCTGTAATACTATATAAAGCGCATGCAGAGCAATGGGTGATTTACAGAAGAAAAGTAAAACGCATTTTTATAGCGATTTTTTTTGCAGGAGGGATAATTACTTTTATTGGTGCAGATTTTATTATCTACGTCCTGTCAAAACAGCATGATGCAACGGCTGTACTCTTTTTAAGAACGATGGCTTTTGTGCCTGTTATTTCAGTATTAAATACCATTAACACATTAGATCAGTTGATAAAAAAGCACAATGTATTCATCTTCCGTATAGCAGCATTGTTATTGTTAGTGTCAACAATAACAGCCATAATTTTAGCTAACTCAACCAATTTTGCAATCATAGGCACTTTTACAGTAATAGTTGAGCTATCGGCTTGTGTAATGTATGAGTATATTATAACTAAACCTGCAATTGCGCATGAGTAAACCTGTTGCTGTTATATTACTTAACTGGAATACGCCCGATTACACAGCGGCTTGCATTACCTCCATTAAAAAATACTGTAAGGAGGAGCTGTTTGATATTATACTGGCTGATAATGGATCTACCGACAATTCGCTTAGCATCCTTCACCAGCAATTTGATGATGTAATTTTTATAGACAACAAAGAAAATCTGGGTTTTGCCGGGGGGAATAATCGCGCGCTTGAATACAGCATTGAAAATCGCTATACATATTCGCTGCTCATTAATACCGACACGCTGGTTGATGAAGACATTGTAGCTAAATTATACGCGCACTTAAACCAATACCCTAACGCGGCTGCTGTACAACCTGCCGTACGTTGGATGCATGAACCGGAAAAACTCTGGAACGGGGAAGGGAAATTTAACCCTGTTTTAGGAAAGATATGGTCAGACAACAAGCTTACTGCCACCCATCCTATTTATAAAAATGCTAAATGGGCAACTGGGTGTTGCATGCTTTTGCGCAATAGTGCCTTGGTCAGGTGCGGCCTCCTCAATGAGCTTTTCTTTTTATATTATGAGGATGTTGAACTTACCTACCGCTTACGCGACAATGGACACGAGGTTCATTATCTTCCATCATGCAAAATGTATCATGAAGCAGGGGCATCAGCCAAAGCGCGGGCACCTAAAAAAGAAGGTTTTTTAAATCCATCCATACATTATTATGTTAGCCGAAACCACATTTGGTTTTTACGCAAATACGGCAATCCGCTGTTTTATCCGATAAACCTGTTGTTTTATGGCTTTTATTACGCAGCCGTGTGGTTATATTTTAAGGTACGCAGGCGTAAACAAAAGGCTGATTTTTTAATTAAAGGTCTGCGAGACGGACTTTTCACCCCAAAAAGCATAATTTGGCCTAAATAGTGACACAGTAATATGTTATTAATATTCCCCTTAATTTATTTGTTGGCCTTTATCGCTTCGCTACGCGAAGTTTACCGGGGCCATCATGCCGGAATATTAATCTTTATCATCTTCGGCGTATCCATGTACTTAACAGCTATGCCTGTTATGTTCACTAACGGGCTACCATTTTTAATACCCCCTTTTCAGTTTTTTAAAGAAATATTGGTACTGCTGGTATTAGTGCTTAATATATTTGCTTTAAAAAATCGGCCACGGTTCCACTTAATAGATTATTTGCTGTTTTTTTATCTGGCTTGCAATATCATGTACGCTGTTTTGCCAATTGGAGAGCAAGGATTTACGGACCGATTGATCGCCTTAAAAAGCACATCTTTTTATATAGTGGTTTATTTTGCAGGCCGGTTACTTGATCCTCAAAAAGTTTACATAAGCAAATACCTAAGCTATATTATAGTACTCACCATAGCTGCCGGTGTTGTACTGGCCAAAGAAGTAGCTACCAATCAGCACCTGCAATCTACAACAGGTTACGCCGAGTACAGCTACTACTTTTTTAACATTAAACCCAGCGGATCTTATGATCTGAGTACAACATTTGAGTCGGAAGGTGGATATAAAAGATTTGCGAGTTTTTTTGCTAACCCTCTTGAACATGCAGCTGCTACATTGCTGGCCATCTCGGCCATATTAGCAATGTATACTACAGATAGGAACAATTTCCAATTTAAAAAGGTAAGTGTTGCCGCATTGGCAGCCAGTGCTTTGTCTATCATATTTGCTCTATCGCGCGCGCCATTGGCGGCGTACTTTTTGGTTATTTATGTGTATGCACTGGTTACCCGGCATAAATTAATTGTACGTGCTTTTCATGCGGCAGCAATATGCGGAATGTTGTACGTTGCATATTTATTCAGTGATTTTAATGATAAACGCGACGGCCTGATTGAGGTGCTGATGAACACCATTGACTTCAGTAACCCATCCAGTGTGGGCCATATTATAGAGTGGGTAACTGCTGTAAATTCAATTATTGACCGTCCGTTGGGTTTAGGGTTGGGCTCCTCAGGTCGTGTTGGTGCAACATTAGGCGAGAATGTCGGGGGCGAAAATCAGTTTCTTATTATAGGTGTACAAACGGGTGTAATAGCCATGTTTGTTTATATGTATGTTTATTTCTTGTTTATTAGATATGGATTAAAAGGCCTCAAATATCTTAAAGGGAAAGAACACCAGCTGTGTTTATTGATCTTGCTGATGAAAGTTGGGTTGTTAATTCCTTCGCTTACCTCCGAAGTGGAATCATCTTCTTATATTTCATACATGGAATGGTTTCTCTCGGGCCTGTTTGTGAGTGTTTTGATGCGCCCAAGAGATACGCACGAAATTGAATTGGTTGAAGCATGATTGAAAAACTGATTAGAAAGTTAAAAAATGATCCCAATTATAAATGGGAAAATACATACAGTAGCCGCGACCTGTTTACCGTATCATGGGTACGTGGTTGTCAGGCTATGCGTGGCTTGTTCATCAAACCTTTCTTAAAAAGTTCATCTGGATTGGTATTTATGGGTATAGGCGTTAAAGTGCGACATGCTTACCAACTTTCGGCAGGCAAAAACCTAATCTTAGACGACAATGTTAGCATTAATGCCTTATCAGCAAAGGGAATAAAATTAGGCGATCATGTATCCATAGCCCGTGATTCGATACTGTTTTGTACCGGAGTAATTGCACAACAGGGCTCAGGTATAACCATAGGTAATCGCACAGGTATAGGTGCGCGTGCTTTTATTGGTGGCCAGGGCGGTGTAATCATTGGCGATGATGTAATTACCGGTCCCAACATCCAGATATTTTCTGAGAACCATAACTTTCAAGACGCTTCAATCTCAATTAAGGACCAGGGCGTTACCAGGGAAGCCACGGTTATTGGCAACAACTGTTGGTTAGGCGGAGGTATAACCATTTTAGCGGGGGTAAATATTGGCGATGGATGTGTTATAGCAGCAGGAAGCGTGGTAACAAAATCAGTTCCTCCAAATTCTGTTGTGGCAGGGGTACCTGCAAAGGTTATTAAAACGCGCGGGGGTGTTTAGCATATGGCGAAACCACTTACAATTGGGGTTGATGTACGCGATATAAAAGTAGCTAAAACCGGTACGCGCACCTATTTGATTGAAATTTGCCGCGAGTTCAAAAAACTGGAAAGTGAAACGGTTAAATTTAAATTTTTAGATACATCGCTCCCTATTTACGGGGGAGGAAATAAACTACTTAAATGGGTAGGCCATTTTCAATATCAATTTTGGAAACAAATCTCCCTGCCACTTAAAGCTTGGACCAACAAATGCGACGTAGTTTTTTGCACCGATAATTTTGTTCCGATAATACATCTGGGCTATACAACTGTACCTGTATTTCATGATGCTTTCTTTTTTGAGAACCCGGAAAATTACGGTCGGTTATGGCTATGGCTGTATATGAAAACCGCCCTACCCGCGGCCAAACGCTCGCCGGTTATTGTTACGCCCACAGCTTATTCAAAACAACGCATACATCACTTTACCGGTATAGCAGCAAATAAATTAGTTGTTGTTACTGAAGGTGCACCTGTGAGTATTGGCAACCAAAACAATGACCTTAAGCTATTGAACTTACCTGTAGAAAGCAGGCAATACATTTTACACGCCGGTTCTTTTTTTAAACGGAAAAATCTTCCGGCACTTATTGCGGCTTTTGCAAAGTTAAAAGCTGATGGATTTGGAGATCTGAAGCTAGTATTGGCTGGTCCTACACCGGTTAATAAAGCTGAAAACGATTATCATGAAGTTATCAATGCAATTAATGACTACCAGCTTGGTGACGCAGTAATTTTAACAGGGTATTTACCAGACGAGCATTTACAGATACTGTATAAACATGCGCTACTCTACGCATTCCCTTCCATAAATGAAGGTTTTGGTTTACCGGTGTTAGAAGCTTTCCGTAACGGGGTTCCGGTTGTAGTCGCCAATAATACCTGCTTGCCAGAAGTTGGCGGAGATGCTGTTTTAACTTTTGATCCTTTTAACATTGAAGCGATAGCCGCGGCAATGAAAGAGGTTTTGCTTGATGATATTCTGAAAAAGGAAATGATTACTAAAGGGCATCAACAATTGAAGAAGTTCACTTGGGCAGGCGCAGCGGAGCAGTTAGTAGAAATATTTAAAAACGCAGCTAATTGTTCTTAAAAACCTCAATGTGCTCGTCGGCAACCTTCTCCCAATTAAATTGGGTAAGGGCACGGGTCTGTGCCTTTTCAGCAAGCCTGAGCATATCCGGATAATTTTGCTCACAATAGTTTATTTCTTCGGCGAGTGATTCTATATTACCTTTTTTAAACATTTTGGCAGTATCTCTCACAGCATATTGGTTTTCTTCAATATCACTTACAATCAGCGGAACATTCAGCCCCATAACGGTAAGAACTACCGGAGACAAGCCTTCAACATCCGACGGCTGGATATAGCAATAAGCGTTTACCATTAAAGCGTTTACCTCGTCGCCATAAACAAAGCCGGGGAAGATGACCCTGTCATCGGCCATTCCCAGTATCTTGGTTTCATAGTCTGAAGGATTGGGTGAGCCGCCAATTAAGATGAGCTTTTTATTTGAAACGGATTTTTTAAAAGCGGGTATGAGGTAATGCAATCCCTTATCCGGAATGAAACGACCTACAAACAAATAATATTCGCCCTTTAATAAACCGTATTTCTGCAATACAGCCTCACTGTTTTGCGGATAAGCAACTTCGCTTCCAAACGGAATAAAGGTGTACTGCTTTTTAAATTTCTCTTCAAAAAGGCGTTTCGCTATTACATTATCAAAAATTACCTGGTTAGGAAAGTGAGCTGTAATAAATGATGAAAATTTGAGATAGAGCTTGGCATACCACACCCATTTGTCGCGCTTCCAGTCTACGCCATCCTGGCTTATAAAAACCTTCTTACCAAAAAGTCTTAACGGGAGCGCCCATATACTATTGCCACCATTTTGTATATGAACAATATCGGCAGTGTTATTAATTATAATATCAAAAGCGCATTTGCAGGAATGAAGCAGCGTATCAAAACCTGCCTTTTTTATAGTTTTAAAGGTTCTTATAGTAACACCTTTATACTCTTTAACATCCACAAAACTATCGTGATACCTGCGGTTATATGCAACAACTTTGTGGCCACGCGCAACAAGCCTCGGGAATAATTCAAGTGCGAATTTATCAGCCCCTGCCGCACCTTTTTCGGGCGGCAACGAGCGAAAGCCAAAAGCTGCTATTCTCATTAATGAAAGTTGCTAATATCTAAGCAGTAATAGTACTATCTTTTACCCTATAAATATTATTTTCCTTCAAATAATCTAAATAATAATCGTTGATATACTCTTTAAGCGCAATTCGCCAATCGCGCATAATATTGATATTACGCAGCTCCAGTTTTTTATTAACCAGCCTTTCCGAAGTTGGCCGCGGCGCAAAATAAGTATCTTCAAAATAGCTCGACGGAACATCATGTAACGTTACTTCGTCTTGCAAGCCAAGTATATTGATCAATTCATTGGCAACTTCAAATCTGCTTGTTTCGCCACCGCAAACCATATTGTACAAGCCCCAGTATTCGCGCTCAAGCAATAATTTAACGTTTCTGGCAAAATCAACCGTGAAAGTTGGCGTACCATCTTTATCATTAACAACATGCAGGTTACGGTTGCCGTTCACCAGTTGTTTGATAATCTTATTAATAAATTTTTTGTCTTTTTCGGGCCCTCCTCCCATCATCCAACCTGCCCGGCAAATAATATATCTTTTGGCGTTTTCACGCACATAGCGTTCGCCCATATATTTTGAACGGGCATAATGACCAAGCGGATTAGGCTCGTCCCAATCATCATAAAAATCCTTAGCGCCATCAAATATTCCTGCGGTGCTTATATATAGCAGTGGTATATTTAGGTCGTTAGCTATAAAAACAGCGTTTTCAACCGAAGTAGTATTGGTAAGATAGGCATCATGCTGGTTGCGCTCACAGTACTCCAGATCGGTGTGAGCACCTAAATGAAACAAATAGTCAGGAGAGAATGCTTTAACTTCTTTACGATAAGCCTCGAAATTACGAAAGTCCAGAAATTCAAGCCACTGCTCATTTACATCTTTATCTGTGCATTTAACTGTGTATTCATCTTTAAAAATGCGGTAAAACGCTTCTCCAAGCATTCCACCTGCACCGGCTATGTAAATCTTTTTTTTCATAATAAACGTTTAACCATATTTGGCTACATCCGGCAGATGTTTAAAAAGTACGACAGAGTAATTCCCGGCTGTCCAAATTTACTCATTTTTTCACACCCTACCATTATGTGCTTCTAAAAAAATATAATATTTTAAACAAAAAGCCCATTTGTTTAAAAAAATACCATTCAATTAACTAATAAAATAAAAAATAGCACATTAAAAAGTACTTTTGCCGATAACGAATATTTTTCCATCCCGAAGTTACAACGCTTGTATGGTTAAAAAACTTCGAAGCAATATTACCAAGTATAATGCGCATAGTAAATACAATGAAATTGGTATATTGTTTACAATTAATAAATATGACAGCGCATATAATTATCTGCACAAATAAGTTGAGTTACAAAACAACTTAAAAACAATATTGGTTTTATTTAGTTAACATCCGTAGTTATTAAACTCCACACCTATTACAAGTGTGCGTTACAGCCAACAGGCTAAAAATATCCTTAAAGCGTGTAATTTTGAACCACACTTAAAGAAGGTGCTCATCCAAGAAATGACAATGAAAGTAGCATTTGTTACCCGGTTAAATATTTACAAAATTTCGGGTGGCGATACTGTTCAGATTGAACAAACTGCAAAGCAGTTAAGAAATTTAGGCGTTGAAGTGGAAATGATCAGGTCTGTTGACGCTATTGATTACGATAAATACGATCTGCTGCATTTTTTTGGTATTCCGCGTCCCGGCGATATAGCCTACCACAGCAAGAAATCAAAAAAGCCGTTCGTTGTTTCAACTATACATTGCACCTACGGTGATTACTATAAATTTAACAGGCAAGGGTTGGGTGCTGTTTTTGCTTACATGTCATCAGATACTATGGAGTATTTTAAAACCATAGCGCGATGGTTAGTAGGTAAAGATCATCGTCCGTCTATAAGTTATTTCTTAAACGGCCAGCGAAAGACTATTATTAATGTATTAGAAACGGCTAATTTTATATTGCCTAATTCCGACTCGGAAGGCAACAGGCTCAAAAAGCTGTACACCCCTTCGGTAAGGTCAATATCCATAATAAACGGTATAAACCCCGAGAAATTTGAATATGATGCTGAAATAGCCAAAGATGACCTACTGGTAATTTGCGTTGGAAGAATTGAAAATAGAAAAAACCAACTCAACTTGATCAAGGCATTAAACAACACACAATATAAGCTTGTATTAATAGGCGAACCCTCTGCCAACCAAATGGACTATTATAACCGTTGCAAAGCGGCTGCAGCACCAAACGTTACTTTTTTAAACCGCATACCGCATGATGAACTGGTTAGTTATTATCAGCGTGCCAAAGTGCATGTTTTAGCAAGCTGGTTTGAAACAACAGGTTTGAGTTCGTTGGAAGCAGCAGCCATGCGTTGCAATATTGTAATAACTGAAATGGGAGACACAAGGGCCTATTTTGGCGACGATGCTTTTTACTGTTTACCGCAAGATCCTCAAACCATACGAACTGCTGTTGACGAGGCAAGCAAAGCACCACTTAACGAGCAGTTAGCATTAAAAATAATAGCTAACTGCACTTGGCGAAAAGCAGCTGAGCAAACATTGGCTGCCTACAAGTTAGCAATAGCATAACTAAGCGTAACTGCCTGATTTATTTTAGACGGATAATAATTTATATTTGTAAAACTCCACGAACATAGAATGCGTAACATCTACCTATTTTTAATTATATTATTTACTTTTTCATTTTTATCAACGGATACGTTTGCTCAGATCTCGTCTGATAAAATTAAAAATGCAAAAGTAAGCCAGGCCAGTGATGAACAAATTACAGCGCTATGGAATCAAGCCAAAGACAGAGGTTTGTCTGAAAGTCAAATTTATGCTTTCCTTATTCAGCAAGGCATGCCTGAAGGTGAGGTTGAGGAATTAAAAAACCGCGTTACATTGCTTGGTTTAAATAGCAAACCTAAAACCACTTCAACTTCTGCTCCTGCAAAAGTTGAAAATAAGGATAAGGTTGGTGCAGAGAATAAAACGGCTTCGAATCCTCCTCCGGTAAAAAAAATAACGCCAAAAGAAGTTATAAAAGAGGTGAAAACACTACCCATTTACGGTTTAGATCTGTTTAAGCAAACCAGCCTCACGTTTGAGCCAAACGCCTCGGCACCAACACCAAAAAATTATATACTCGGCCCTGGTGATGTGGTGATTGTTTTATTGACAGGCTTAAATGAAAAGCTTACACAGTCGACAATTACGCCAGAAGGTAAGTTACTGATTGAACATGTTGGTTCAGTTCAGCTAAGTGGTTTCACCATTGAACAAGCTACAAGTGTGATAAAGAATGCCATGGCTAAAACTTACCCTGCAATTGCTGCAGGCAGAACCAAGCTTACTGTAAATTTAGGTACCACAAGACGCATAAAGGTTATGGTAACCGGAGAGGTGAACACCCCGGGAAGCTATACCATATCAGCTTTATCTACGCTGTTTAATGTACTCTATTCTGCTGGTGGGCCCAACCAAAACGGATCTTTGAGGTACATACGCCTTATCAGGAATAACAAGGTTATTAAAACGGCAGACTTTTATGACTTTTTGCAAAACGGACTTGCCACAGATAACGTGCGAATTGAAGATCAAGACGTTATTAGCATACCGGTTTATAAAAAACGTGTTGGCATAAGCGGGGCGGTTAAGCGCGAAGCATTGTTTGAGTTAAAAGATAATGAAACGCTGGCAGACCTGATAAAATATGCCGGAGGCTTTACGCCTAATGCTTACCAGGGTATGGCCCGACTTACACAAGTGAGTGATCTGCAAAAAGATGTTAAGGATGTAACAGCAAATACATTTGCCAACTACATTCCGCGTAATGGCGATATGGTTGCGATTGACGTAGTAGCCGACCGTTACAGCAACAGAATTGTATTAGAAGGAGCAGTTTATCAGCCGGGCCCATATGAGTTAACAGCTGGCCTTACACTATCGCAATTATTAAAAAAAGCTCAGGGTTTAAAGCCTGAAGCATATATGGAAAGGGGCTACATAAAAAGAACAATGCCCGACCTTCAAAAAACCGCCATATCTTTTGACCCGCGACAAATTATTGAAGGGAAAAATGATTTCCCGCTGATGCGAGAAGATTCGGTGGTGATATTGGGTCAAAACTTGTTCGTCTCCAACCAAAAAATAACTGTTAACGGCTATGTTAGAAACCCGACCGAGATAGAATACAGGAAAGGTTTGAAATTGGTTGACGCGATTGCTATTGCCGGCGGATTTGATGACCAGGCAGCATCGCACCACGTAGAGGTATCGCGTGTTATAAAAAATAACGCCGACAGTGTTGCAACGCAGGTTGTAACAACCTATATGGTTAACATGGACGACCCGACTGATCCGAACCGTGAAATAGCTTTAGAACCCAGAGACGTTATTAGTGTACGCGGGCTGGTTAATTACCGTGAATTAGGTAGTGTAAAAATACGAGGCGAAGTTGCGTTCCCTGGAGATTACCCTATCAGAGAGCGCAACGAGGTAGCCCAGGAATTTTTAACACGTGCAGGTGGGTTAACGCCATATGGATCATTAGAGAACGTGCAGATCTATAGAAACGGTGTAAGGGTAAACGTAAACCTGCTTTCAACTAAAACAAAGAATGTCCTGTTGCCTGGAGATAGCGTTTTTGTTCCGCGTGTTATTTCATATGTTGAAGTGGCTGGCGCTGTAAACAATCCGCAATTTATAGCCTACAAAGGCCGCAATTTTAAATACTATATTAATTCAGCTGCAGGCGCTACAGAGAACGCTCGTTTGAAAGGCGCCTATATAAAATATCCTGACGGATTGAACAAACCTGTACGTCATGTTTTATTTTTCAGGTCATACCCTCCTGTAAAACCCGGAAGTAAAATTGTTGTACCCGAGAAAAATCCGGAGATCAAATTTAAATTAGGAGCAGGAGAAATTGGTGGCGTAGCTGCTATATTGTCGGCACTTGTAAGTATGGTTGCAGTTTTATCAAGAAAATAAGCATGGGCCAGCATAACAATCCACCGGTTTTTGAGAAAGATTTCTCTTTAAAACAAATGGTAATTAGTGGTTTTAAAGACATTAAATACCTATGGCAATTTAAAACACATATAGCAGTTGTTATTGTAGTTGGAGCATTGATAGGCGCGCTTGCTGCTTATTTCAAAAAACCAACCTATACGGCGCGGCTAACCTTTGTGGTTGACGATTCAAAGTCATCAAACTCACTTGGCGGTTTATCATCACTTGCCGGGCAGTTTGGTTTAAATGTTGACGGAGTAGGCGGCGGAAGCGGTGTTTTACAAGGCGATAACATACAGGAACTGGTAAAAAGCCATAACCTTATAAAGAATACCCTAACCACTGCATATGATAGCACCTCAACCCTGGCAGACAAGTATGCAGCAATTTATCATCTTGATGAAGACTGGGTGGAGCACAGCCCTGATGGTAAAGTTGTTAAGTTTCCGTTAAACGGAAACAACAATACTTATTTGCAGGATAGCTTGTTACATGAAATGATTGAACGCATTTTAGATAATGGGCAGTTCAAAATATCAAAACCTGATAAAAAGCTTGGCTTTTTTGAATTAAATACAACTTTCAAAGACGAAAAGCTGTCGCTGTTATTTTGCCAACGCATTATGCAGCAATCAATAGACTTTTACATAAGTACAACAACCAAAAGGTTAAAGAATAACATTGACAGGCTGCAAAAGAGATCTGATAGCCTTGAGCGTGTTTTGAATAACAAAACCTATTCAGTATCGGCCACCGAGCGTACAGCGCTTGACCTTAACCCTGCGTATACCGAAGAAGGGGCAAGAGTTGAGGTTCAACGCAGGGACAAAGTTGTTTTGAATACAGTTTATTCTGAGACATTGAAAAATCTCGAAGCAAGCAAAACAATGTTGGTTCAGGAAACGCCTACTGTACAACTTGTTGATCAGCCGGAACTGCCTTTGAAGAAAAATAAATGGAAATACTGGATAGCTATTACCGCTGGTATTTTGGTTGGGCTTATTATTTTCTCAACCGTTAAACTCTCCATGCGTCCGGAAGAGGAAAACAATAATCAATAAATTACGCGATTAAAAGGGCGGCGGCTACAATGCTGAATCAGGCGTAATATGCTACAGCTTTATTGACTTAACTTTAATATTATCTACAGACCAACTCTCATCGCACTTTTGGTCGGGCTCATTATACTGCCTTAGTTTATCCATACATTTTACAACCAGGCTACCATCTGTGTGTGAGAAAGTTTTTGTTATGCGGTACATACTGGTTCCGTTTGGCGCGGTGGCTTTACAAGCAGGTGGTAGATCAATCATAGCTGCACCCGTTTTAGGGTTATTATAATTATTTGGATATGTATTGGGATAAGACTGCGGATCACAGAAATAACCCGGCTGACATGTTGTGTTAGAAAATGTTGTTGAAATGTACTTTTCGTCATCGCCAAACATTTCCCAAATATCCGGCCCGTCTGGATTAACCTTGTTACCATCCCAGCTATCATGAATATACAGATCAAACGATACGGTTATCATATCGTGTTTTGGCAACCCCGTAAGATTTAAAGAAAATCCCCCGTTATTATATCTGCCCAGTACCTTGGAGCCGTTATAGGTTTCAATAGCGCCTCCGGTTATATTATTCAAATTATTTGTTTCAAAATCATTACTGTAAACCTCGCTGGTACTGGCTATTTTATCTTTGCAGGAACCGAGTAAAGAAATAACGAAAATTGCGGGGAGTAGTGATTTTCTGTTCATTTAGAGAGTGTTGGAAATCAGACCTAACTCTTCAAAAATAACGTTTTAACACCTCAATTCATAGACATTTTATATATAAATGCGAGACATTATAAGGGCAAAAACTATTGAAGATGATGCCTGTTTGCTTCTATGAAAATCTATAACCGGCCATCCACCAATTGCTTGTCAAGCAAGCCTTTAATATCATACAATACCGATTTAGGCGACTTTTTAAGGGCATCGAAATCAACGTTCAAAAATTCATTATGCGGAACAGCAAGTATAATGGCATCAAACTTCCCTTTTAAGTTATCAAAGCTTTTTTCTGTTTTAATATTGTACTCACCCATCACCTCATCAGGATCGGCCCAGGGATCAAGCACCTGGTAATTGGCTTCAAAGTCAGCAAACTGTTTTATGATGTCAATAACACGCGTATTGCGCACGTCAGGGCAGTTCTCTTTAAAAGTAAAGCCAAGCACCAAAACGTCAGCGCCTTTAACAGGGAGCTCCTTCTTTACCATCAGCTTTATTACTTCAAGCGCAACGTGAGTGCCCATTCCGTCATTTAACCTGCGCCCGGCCAATATAATTTCCGGATGGTAGCCGGCTTCCTGCGCCCGCTGGGCCAGGTAATAGGGATCAACACCGGTACAATGCCCTCCTACCAGGCCTGGTTTAAATGGTAAAAAATTCCACTTAGTCCCGGCTGCTTGTAAAACTGCCTGCGTATCAATTTCTAAAAGAGCAAATATTTTCGCCAGCTCATTTACAAACGCTATGTTAATGTCTCGCTGAGAATTTTCAATAACCTTAGCCGCTTCTGCAACCTTTATTGAAGGTGCTTTGTGTGTACCAGCAACTACAATGCTTCGGTAGAGTTCATCTATAAAATCAGCAGCCTCTGGCGTTGATCCTGAAGTGATCTTTAAGATGTTAACAAGCGTATGGATTTTATCACCGGGATTAATACGCTCCGGAGAATACCCCACAAAAAATTGCTTATTGAAAATTAATTTAGCGGTTGATTCAAGTATTGGGATACAAACTTCCTCGGTAGCGCCCGGAAAAACTGTTGACTCATAAATAACTACATCGCCTGTTTTTAATATGCTTCCCACCAGTTTACTGGCATCTTTCAGCAAACCCAAATCAGGCCTGTTATGCTTATCAGTAGGAGTTGGTACGCAAATAATATAAACGTTGCAGCTTTTTATATCATTCTCATTTGCGGAGAAGATAAGTCCGGAAAAGGTTTCTGCTGAAGAAATTACACTGGCAAGGCTCTCTTGCTCAACTTCTAAAGTGCGGTCAAAACCTTGCTTCAGTTCAGTAATCCTGTCATCTTTTTTATCAAAGCCAACAACCTGATATTTTTTGCTGAACTCAACTGCCAATGGCAAGCCTACATAACCTAAACCAATAACGGCAATACGCACATTATCAGGCTGTTTAAATAAATTAGTGTTTTGCGCTGTTTGCTTACCAAGCATCGTATATTATTTCATAGTTAAATAAGATTGCAATATAAGATTTAGTATTAAATGATAAGTAAGCACCATTTAAATAAAGCCAACAACACTACCCAAATTGATATACTGATATCAAATATTAGCAGACTTTAGGATATGAAAACTTATAGCGATATATATCTAAAACGCGTTTTCTTCCCCTCTGATACTGTTCCAAACAGTAAGGAAAATGATCTTCATGTCAAGTAAGAAAGACCAGTTCTCTAAATACCATACGTCTGCTTCAACCCTGTGAAGCATAGCGTCGGTTGTTTTGGTTTCGCCGCGGAGGCCTTTAACCTGAGCCCAACCTGTAATGCCTGGTTTTAAGAAATGACGGATCATGAAGCTGTCAATCAACTCGGCATACTGCTCTGTGTGGCTGATCATGTGCGGGCGTGGACCAACTACAGACATGTTGCCGATGATAACATTGAAGAATTGCGGTAACTCATCTATGCTGGTACGGCGCATAAATGCACCAATTTTGGTTATCCTATCATCGTCGCGGGTAGCCTGGCGTTTGTCTGAGTCTGCATTCACTTTCATACTTCGAAACTTATAACACATGAAAGGCTTGTTGTCTCGTCCTGAGCGAAGCTGCGTAAAAAACACAGGGCCTTTTGATTGCGATTTTATAATAATTGCCAGGATTGGGAAAAGCCAGCTGAATAAAAACGTAATAACAAGTATGGAAAAAACAATGTCAAATAAGCGTTTGATAAACCTGTTCAACATGTTTTCAAGCGGTTCGGGCCTAACCGATATTACGGGTATATTGCCAAAACTCTGTATCAGTACGGGCTTAATACCGTAATCATAATATTCGGGCACAAACCTAAACCTTATCAGGTTTCTGTCGGCATCGCTCATCAACTGCTCAATTTTGCTTTTTTCTGATACAGGTAATGCGCAAAATATCTCATCAATCTTGTTGTTCAACACGTAGTTTATAGAATCGCCCGTGCTGCCCAGGTACATGTTTTTATCTTCAATGCCCTGCGGGTTATCATCAAAAAAACCAACCAAATTATAGCCCAGGCCAGAGTTTTTTCTGAAATATTGCTGCAGATCATTTCCAACCCGTCCGGAGCCAATAATTACCACATTGCGCAAATCGTATAATCGCGTTCGGTCACTCTTCCTGATGGTTAAGAAAACTAATTTCCATACTACCAGCAAAACACCAAACAAAACTGCCGAATAAGCCAGATACCCCCGCGTTATGAAATATTGCTTGGTACCTATAACTATCACAATAAAACATATTATGCTGATAAAGAAAAAATAAGTCCTTATAACGTTCCTGTATGTTTTGATGGAGTCTTTGTTAAGCACCTGCTCATACAAGCCTGTTAAGTTGGCAGAAAGCAGCCACGTAAAGTTAAATACCAGTACAATAGGTAAATAATTTACATTATTCATCCAAAACACATATTCTTTCCCCTCTAAATAATAAGCCAAAACCATTGCAACATTTAAGCTTATGTAATCAAAGGTTAAGTTAATTGCCTTAATAAATGTGAGGTATCTGTGGTTCATAAATAAATGATGGGAAAAAATTAAATTGAGGGTCTAAAAAATATCATTATAATATAAACCTATTCATGTCTTAATGTCAATATGGGTGCTTGGTCTAAACAAAGTGAAGTTCTATATTAATTTGTCACTCCAATAGACCTAACCTGGAAGCCAATGGCTTTCAGTTCGGCTGCATTTAAAATGTTTCGCCCGTCAAATATTTTTGCCGGCTTAAGCATATTATCATAAATGCGCTGCCAATCATACGTTTTAAACTCATCCCATTCCGTTAAAACAGCAATGGCGTGCGTATCCTTACATGCCTCATAAGGATCCTCATAACACGCGACTCCATTAGCGTTAGCTGCCGGCTGGCGTGTTTCCAAATAATCCAGATCTGCATAAACCTGTTTAGGCTCAACCTTTGGGTCATACACCTTCACAACAGCCTGCTCATTCAGCAGCAAATCTGCCACATAAATAGCTGCAGACTCTCTGGTATCGTTTGTATCTTTTTTAAAGGCCCAACCTAAGAATGCTATTTTCTTTCCGGAAACGGTATTGTACAAATTACGAACAATATTTAATGCGAACCGTCTTTTTTGATGATCATTCATAATGATCACCTGCTCCCAGTAATCAGCGACTTCTTTTAACCCAAAAGAACGCGATATGTAAACAAGGTTTAATATATCCTTTTGGAAGCAAGATCCGCCAAAACCAACTGACGCTTTCAAAAACTTTGATCCAATTCTGCTATCGGTACCTATTGCCCTGGCCACTTCATTAATATCAGCTTCTGTTTTTTCACAAAGTTCTGATATCGCATTTATCGATGATATACGCTGTGCCAAGAATGCATTTGCTACCAGCTTGGAAAGTTCAGACGACCATACATTAGTTGTCAAAATTCTTTCCCTTGGTATCCAATTAGCATAAACTTCAACTAACGACTCGATGGCCTTTAACCCTTCATCTGTATAATCCCCCCCTATCAATACCCTGTCAGGGCTGAAAAGATCTTCAACTGCTGTACCCTCTGCCAAAAACTCAGGGTTAGACAATATTTGAAATTTAACACCGTTGCCTACGTTTTGAAGAATATCTCTTAAAACCTCTGCCGTACGAACAGGTAAAGTAGATTTTTCAACTATAATTTTATCAGTTGTTGAAACGCGCGCTATTTGCCTTGCACACAATTCAATATATTTCAAGTCTGCGCCCATGCCTTTTCCGCTACCGTATGTTTTGGTTGGCGTATTAACAGATATGAATATCATTTCGGCATCGCGTATGGCATCATCAACTTCCGTTGAAAAAAACAAGTTTCTACCGCGTGCTTCAGCTACCACATCACTTAATCCAGGCTCATACACAGGTATATTTTCGGTATCAGGATCATTCCAGGCAGCAATCCGGGCTTCGTTCATGTCAACAACCGTTACTTTGATATGAGGGCATTTTTTTGCTATAACAGCCATTGTAGGGCCACCTACATAACCAGCGCCTATACAGCAGATACTTTTAACAGACGTCATTTTGTTTAAGTTAATTTAGAAGAAAGACGAGCCTCTTTTTGAATTATACCAATGAAACAAATATAAAAAAACTCGATGTTTTTTATCAAATATTTAAAATAAAAAGCCATTTATAAAAAATAACTAAATTTCGCTTTTACAAATCCTTGATTTTCTTTTTGAAGAAATTTTTTTTTCAGTATAACTTAAAGTTGCTCCTCAAATTTTAATTTTTATTTAATAACATTATTATTTAATCCTCTGTTTCAGATCGTCTCACAATTTCTGCCAAGGTAGCATTCTTCAACGTATTTACAGTTTGAGCACGTAATTCAGCAAACACTTTGCGTATACCACAGGTTGCCTCATCCTTACACTCATCGCACCTGCGGTAGTACTTATACGTAACACAAGGTAATAAAGCTATAGGCCCGTCAAACAAACGCATAATGTCTGCCACATTGATCTCCTCGGTGCTTTTAGCTAAGAAATATCCGCCATCCTTTCCTTTCTTACTGTTCACCATTCCGCCCCGCCTAAGCTCCAATAATATCGCTTCCAGAAATTTCCGAGAAATGTTTTCGCTCTCTGCAATTAACGGAATAGGTATTGGTGTATCCTTGGGCTTGCTGGCTAAAAAAACAAGTGCATTTAAAGCATACTTTGTCCGCTTAGATATCATAAATGATTTGCTAAAAATTAAAGCAAGTAAAGTTAACAAAAGCAAGTTATTTGCAGCATCCTAATGCTTTTGTTAACATACATATAATGCTGAATTGGTTAAAATCATTAAAAATCAGTTTAAAAAGATATTAAGCATATATTTGTCTACAAAAGTTATAGATTTAATATGGTATCAAAACTCAACACGGCGGAGACATTACACTTCTTGTTAATACTTACTGTAATGCTTGTTGCTGCACGTGTGTTTGGTGAAATATGCCGGAAACTAAAACAGCCATCTATTGCCGGGGAAATTCTGGCCGGGATCTTACTCGGCCCATCTGTTTTAGGCGGGTTGTTCCCAGGTCTTTTTAATGGCCTTTTCCTCGCAGAACCGAGAGCTTATGGCGCTTTTGACGGCATTGCTAACGTTGGAATTATATTACTGATGTTTATTGCCGGATTTGAAGTTGACTTAAAACAGATACGCGCCAACGGCAAGCAGGCGGCCAGTATTAGCCTGATGGGTATTTTATTCCCTTTTGCCGTTGGGTTTGCAGCCGTTTGGTTATTTTACGATAGAGTATTTGTTACTGAAAACGGCAATCAATTATTAACCGCGTTATTTTTTGGAACGGCACTATCCATAACTGCATTATCTGTTATTACCAAAATACTAATTGACCTTAACTTGCTAAAAACCAAGATTGGCAACCTTGTAGTTACGTCTGCCATGATTGACGACTTTTTGGGCTGGATACTGTTTTCGTTTATTATCGGAATGATGCATACCGGAAAAGAAGAAGGTTCATTCAGCTCCACGCTTATAGTGCTCGGCTTTATAATTTTCATGATCACTGCCGGCCGTTGGTTGGTCAATAAATTACTGTCGGCTGCACAAAAACATCTAAAAATTGGTCGCGTTATTACACTTGCTATCTGTTTGTGTTTTTTAAGTGGTATAGTAACAGAGTATCTGGGCATAAGGGCTGTTTTCGGCTCCTTTTTAATGGGCATTGCTATTGGCGACTCGGTTTTCTTTACCGAACGCCATAAGCTCATACTGCACCAGTTCACCGTAAACATTATAGCTCCCTTATTTTTCTGTTCCATTGGCTTAAGGTTAAACTTTGTTAATGATTTTAACCTTGAAGTGGTTGCAATAATACTGGCAGTTGCATTTATTGCCAAGCTAATTGGCGCCGGCTTAGGGAGCAAAATGAGTGGGATGACCAATAATGAATCGCTTGCGGTAGCATTTGGCATGAATGCGCGCGGCGCTCAGGAAATTGTATTGGGTATGTTAGGCGTGCAGGCAAAACTGATAAGCGAACAGGTATTTGTTGGGCTGGTGGTAATGACTGTTTTATCAGTTGTGATATCTGGTCCGGCAATGCGTTATTTCTTTGTTAAAGAACAACAACGGCTTGCGGGAGACAGGGATAATTTAATTGCTTCTGCGTCTTCATCAACAACATCTCAAAGCAAAATGGGCGTTTAAAAACGCCCATTTGTTATTCCTTAATATTAATTTTTATTAGCAGTTATTGCAAACCGTATATGGTTCCGGCGGCAACAGTTTCGTTAGTTGCTTCATCAATTAATATTAATGAACCGGTTATGCGGTTTATACGGTATTCATCAACCATTAATGGCTGGGTGGTTCTTATTCTTACCCTTGCCATATCATTCATCTTAATATTGGCATCGCCCTCAATTTTTTCCATAGTGTTGATATCAAGCTTATAAGTCACCTCCTTGATCATAGCCATCACCTCACGAGAGGTATGCTTGAGGTAGTACTTAGCACCTGGTCTTGGCCCCGCAGCGCGCATCCAGCACAGCATAACGTCCAGATCCTGGGTTGCCACTGGTAGACTATCAGATTTTACAATCATATCTCCTCGACTAACGTCAACATCATCCTCCAATGTTATCGATACAGACATCGGCACAAAAGCTTCCTCTACAGGGCCATCAAACGTATCAATTGATTTAACTTTCGATGTTAAGCCTGAAGGTAAAACAGTCACCTCATCACCCGTTTTAAGTACACCTGCAGCCATTCGGCCTGCGTATCCCCTGTAATCATGATACTCTGTAGCGTGCGGCCTTATAACCGTTTGAACCGGAAAACGCACATCCATATGATTATAATCGCTGCTGATGTGGATGGTTTCTAACGTATCTAACAAACTTGAACCCTGATACCAAGGCATATTTTCAGAACGGTTGACCACATTGTCGCCATTAAGGGCGCTCATGGGTATGTAACGGATGTCGTTAATGTCCAGTTTGCTTGCAAACTCATGGTATTGTTCAACCACTTTATTGAAAACGTCTTCTGAGTAATCAACCAGATCCATTTTGTTGACGCAAACCACCACATGTGGTAATTGCAGCAACGAAGCAATGTAGGAGTGTCTGCAGGTTTGTTCAATTACACCATGACGCGCATCCACCAAAATCAAAGCCAGGTTAGCTGTTGATGCACCGGTAACCATGTTACGCGTATATTGAATATGGCCCGGGGTGTCGGCAATAATGAATTTACGTTTCGGCGTAGCAAAATAACGATAAGCTACATCAATAGTAATCCCTTGCTCACGTTCTGAACGAAGTCCGTCTGTTAATAAGCTTAGATCTACGTGTTGTAGTCCCTTGCGCTCACTTGATTTTTTAACGGCTTCAAACTGATCTTCAAAAATTGATTTCGAATCGTATAACAAACGACCGATCAAGGTGCTTTTTCCGTCGTCAACACTGCCTGCGGTAGTAAAGCGTAATAGTTCCATAATATTTGTATAGGGCGTGGCACGCATGCCTTACGCCAATTTCATTAATTGCTTATAATTAAAAATATCCCTGGCGTTTTCTGTCTTCCATTGAGGTGTCAGATCGCTTATCATCGCTACGGTTACCGCGTTCGGTACTACGGGTACCAGCTACCTCCATAACAATCTTCTCAAGCGTGTCTGCTTCAGATTCAATTCCGCCTGTTATAGTAATATCACCCAAGGTGCGGAAACGCATTAACTTATTCTCCACCTTTTCACCTTCCCGCAGTGTAATAAATTCCGAAACCGGCAACCATGCACCATCTCTATAGATTACGTCGCGATTATGGGCAAAGTAAAGAGAAGGGATTGCGATATTCTCCTGTAAAATATAATTCCACACGTCCATTTCGGTCCAGTTACTTATGGGGAATACCCTGAAGTGTTCGCCCATACGTTTGTGCCCGTTAAAGATGTTCCAAAGCTCCGGACGCTGGTTTTTAGGGTCCCACTGGCCAAAATCATCTCTGTGCGAAAAAAATCGTTCTTTAGCACGGGCTTTTTCCTCATCACGGCGGGCGCCGCCAATTGCTGCATCAATTTTATTACGCTCAATGGCGTCTAAAAGTGTTACAATCTGCAATTCGTTTCTGCTGGCATTCATGCCGGTCTCTTCAACAGCCCTGCCATTGTTAATAGCCTCCTGAACGGAGCCAACAATTAATTGTACGCCTATATCTTCAACCAGTTTATCTCTGAATTCCATTGTTTCAGGGAAATTATGTCCGGTATCAATATGAATTAATGGCATAGGTACACGGGCCGGCCAAAAAGCCTTACGCGCCAAATGAGTAACCACTATTGAATCTTTACCTCCCGAAAATAAAATAGCAGGCCTGTCAAACTGCGCCACTACCTCCCTTATCACATAAATGGCTTCTGCTTCTAATTCCTGGAGATGATTAAGATAATATTTTTGCATTTTTAGCTTAATAATAATTTTGGAAGCACAGCCTCCAAAATGGTATTTACCAACTGATCTATTGTTTGATTAACTGTATTAACTTGTAAGTCTGGATTTTGAGGTTGCTCAAAAGGAGAGTTGATACCTGTAAAGTTGCTTATCTCACCACGGCGCGCTTTTTGGTATAAGCCTTTAACATCACGCTGTTCGCAAACTTCTAATGGTGTATTCACAAATACTTCAAAAAAATTACTTCCTAACAGATTTCTGATCAACTGCCTGTCTTTTTTAAACGGTGATACAAAGGCCGCTGTTACAACCAATCCTGCCTCACACATTAATTTAGCTACCTCTCCTATTCGCCTCAAATTCTCAATCCTGTCTGATTCTGAAAAGCCCAGATCACTACTCAACCCACATCGTATGTTGTCTCCGTCCAGGCTAAAAGTTTTAATGTTTTCGGTGTGTAATCTACGTTCAAGCGCATTAGCCAAGGTTGTTTTTCCGGCTCCGGATAATCCGGTAAACCAAATGCAAAGCGCCTTATGCCCATTCATCTTTTCACGATCAGGCTTGCTTATATCATAAGCTTGATTTATGAGATGAATCCTCTCTTTCATGAAAACATTGATAAAATATATCCGGTTTAACCTTCATGGCACCGAAAATCAAACATTTATCGGGCTTTTATCACAAATCAGATAAGCTGCAAATATATTCTTTTTTGTGGTTATTGTTGAGTACAATACCATAAAAGGAATACTAAAACCTATATGTTACACCAAGTTGGGCATGCAGGTTGTAAACCGTGTTGTTAGGAATGTAATAGTTATCGGGTGTGTAGTTTTTGAGTATCCACTGATAGTTGAATGATCTGATGGTTTTAAGCCTGGCGTTAAAAATCAAATTTTTATAATTCCACTCTCCTTGTAAAGAAAATGCCAGATCAACCCACTTACGACTGTTTCCATTAATGTCTGCAAAAGTTTCGCGATAGTAATCAACGTCGTGCTCATAACGCTCTATGCCAAAACCTAAACGCTTTAACCCTTTCATCCAGCTAACACTCATAGATTGTATGTTACCACTTGGCCCGGTACCTGCTCCTAATACCTGGCCAAAATTGGTATGCCCTTGCTTTACGTCAAAGTTATAATACCAGTAAGAAACCTCCCTTATAGCAGCTTCAGCGCTTTGTAAAGATGTTTGCGTTATTTCAGTATCAAACATTATGTACTCGCCATTATGCCCGTTGATAGGGAAGAGTTTCCGTAAACCTAAAATGTACGCTCTTGAGTGTTCCGGCGATCCCACAAAATCACGTATATTATAAAGATTATCCTCCCAACCATATTCAAAATAAATCTCAGCATTTACTTTGTTGAAAAGCCATCTGACATATAATGATGTTATCTGATCGCGCGGAAAAGCGTCGCCGGCGCCGTTGTTGGCGTCTCTCTTTTGAAATGGAACCAAGAAAGGAATAAAATCTCCTACTCGCTTATTATCACTATAATATGAACTGAAAGTACGCGTCATACCCAGCGTAAGCCCGGGCACCCATTTAGGGTGGTAATTTATATTATAGCCGGTAAAATATCGTTTTTCATCCTTCTGGCCAGGTTTAGATGTTACCCATGACGGCTGGGGAGGTGTAGACAAAGCTGTCAGGCCGGAGTTTTGCAGAATGCCTGCCATAATTTCACCCTCAAAATAACCGATGCCTGTTCTGATTGGTCTTACTGTATTAACCGAGATATGTTGAAAGCCGGGCGCATTATTAGTAAGTACCAATGCATTAGAAATGCCTGGTCCCCACCATAAATTTTCGTTTGAAACCCCTATAGAAATTGGATCAAATGTTAAACGAATACTGCTGGCACCCAATGTTGCTTTTTTATAAGCTGTGTTTCCAAAGCGTTCAGGGTAATCAATTACTGAGTGTAAACGATAATAACGCGCTATGTCCTGAATATCATGTCCCGATTCAAAACCGTCAAACGGGGGATTAGCCGCGTAAACAAAATCAGGCCGCAACTGGATGGACAACGGTCCGTATTTGAAATATATACCACCGCTAATTTGTGTTTGGTAACCTTTGGCCGGTATCATGGTGCCATCATTCCAGCCATATGGGTGATGGCTATTAAATTGCTGCAGTATTGTAAAGGGTAAAACCCTGAATAAACCTTTACCTTGCGCAAAGGTGGCTACATCGGGTTTGTTCCAGTTTGTTTTTAAATTACCTTCCGGATCAAATATATCATTTACCTTAAGTGCCTCGGCAAACAACGGCCTTACCGAAAAAGATAAATTAGAATCAACCTTGCCAACTAACTGCATTCTGCGGTAATAATCCTCTATAGCCGGCGTTCCAACGGGTACAGTTTGCGAAAACAGTTTTGCTGAAATTAGTGAAGAAACAAAAAGAGCTGTTAAGAAAATTGCGTTTTTCATAATTCCTTGCTAAAATCTGTAAATAGCACCTAACTGCATATGAAAATTAAAAGCATTTACGCCATTATTGAATAGTATATCATTAGGAACCTTGGTATACCATTGATAATTTAACGAATTTATAGCCTGTAGTTTTCCGCTGAAAATAAAGTTCTTATAGTTCCACTCACCGCTAACCGCGGCGCTCAGATCAACCCAATGCCTGCTATAATCTCCACTATCATAAAATATATAATAGTAAACATCATTATCATGCACATATCTTTCTAACTGTATCCCTAACCTTTTTAAACCTTTAACCCAGCTTACATTCAAAGATTGTATGTTACCTCCAGGCCCTATACCTGCACCAAGCACCTGCCCATAGTTGGTATAGCCCTGCCTGATTGATTTGCTTACATACCATTCATTTCCCGCCCGCACTTTAGCAACCGAGTTTTCCTGCAGTTGCGTTACCTCCACGCCTATCAAAATATTCTCGTCAGTTGCCTTGCCAAATGGTATCATTTTTCGCAATCCAAATGTGTAAGCTCTTGATGTATTAGGAGATAAAAAGCTTTGCGTTAAATTTTTGGAGTTGTTGTAGTGCCCAAATTCAAAGTATACCTCTGCATGTTCTTTGGTCCACAACCAACGCATAAAACCAGATGTTATCTGGTCTTTCTTTCTTAAGGCCTCGTCAGGAGCTGAATTTGAACTGAACGGAAGGAAAAGCGGAAGGTAATCTGTTATCCCGCTAACATTATTACCATACATTTGCTGCACCTGGCTAACACCTAAAAATAAACCGGGCACCCACTTAGGTTGCCATGTAACAATTGCGCCCGTTATAAAACGCCAATTATCCGGTTTAGGCACATATAGGTTGTTGCCAAAATAGTATTTATCTGGTGTTAAAGGAGCATAATTTGAATTACTTAGTTTACCGCTTATGAGCTGACCTTCAAACGATCCAATAGATGTTTTAACCGGGCGTGAAGTGTTTAAGGTTAAATGCGGAAAACCCGGCGCATTATTACTCATCAATAATGAATTTCTGATGCCCGGCCCCCACCAAAGGTTTTCAGTGGATATGCCTGCTGATAGCGCTTTAAAGTTTAGCCTGATACTGCTCTGTCCCCAGTATATCTTGCCATAAAGGTCGTTACCAAAACGCATAGGCAGATCTATGTTATTATAAACATCATAATAACGGGCAAAAATAATTTCAGACTGTTTATTGTTAAGGTTGTCAAAAGGTGAGTTAACGGCAGCGATGATCTCTGGTTTAAACTGAACTGTTACAATGCCTTGCTTAGCAAATATACCGCCACTTATTACCGTTTGAAATCCTTTGGCCGGAATCATGGGTCCATCATTCCAACCGTATGGATGATGACTGTTAATTTGCGTGTTAATGCTGATTGGTAAGGCGTCAATAGTTAGCTTTCCGCCGGCACTCTTCCAATGCCCGTCTGTTGATGGTTCCCTTACCTCATTCGGATCAGGAAAAAATGTATCCAGCGGTTGAGTTTCGCTTAACTTTGGAAATATAGGCCTTACAGTGAATGAAACATTGGTATCCGCTTTTCCTAACAGTTGTGCCCGTCTGTAATAATCTTCGGTAACAGCTCCAACCTGTAAAGATTGCGCCAGCAAGTTAGATTGGTTTGATAGTATTATTACTACAATAGCTACAATGAACCTGATGTTTTTATTCATGATTACCTGCTAAATCTATAAGATTGTTATCTGACAAGAAAGGCATTAATTGATATCCTGTTGAAAATAAGCAACTACCCTACCCCACAAATATTGGTATAATCAGGTTACCCTGAAAGAAATAAATTACATCATAAAGTGTTAAACTACTTTATGATGTAATTACTTATCTATCGTTCTGCAACAAGCGCACCCTTACTTAAAAAGTCCTGGTAAGCTAATTTAATACCTTCGGCCAGCTCAATTTTATGCCGCCAACCAGCGTTGTGTAGCTTAGTTACATCCATCAGTTTACGAGGTGTACCGTCAGGTTTGGTATGATCAAAATCAATCTCTCCTTTGTAGCCGGTGATCTCTTTAACAAGCAAAGCTAAATCTTTTATAGAAATGTCTTCTCCTGTTCCAATATTCACCAACCCCGGCTCATTGTAATTTTGCATCAGGTAAAAACAAGCTTCTGCTAAGTCATCAGCAAATAAAAACTCACGTTTAGGTGAGCCGGATCCCCAAATGGTTACCGTAGGTAGGTTTTGCTCAGCCGCCTCATGGAAACGTCTGATCAAAGCAGGTAACACATGCGAATTTTGCGGGTGGTAATTATCGTTAAAACCATACAAGTTAGTAGGCATTACTGATATATAATTACAACCAAACTGTGCCCTGTAAGCATCGCACATTTTTATACCGGCAATTTTGGCAATTGCATAAGGCTCGTTAGTTTCTTCAAGCGGACCTGTTAACAGGTAATCCTCTTTTAATGGCTGTGGTGCCATTTTCGGATAGATACAACTTGAACCTAAAAACATCAGCTTTTTTACGCCGTTTAAGTGCGAACTATGGATGATATTGTTTTGTATCTGCAGGTTTTCATATAGAAAATCTGCACGATAGGTGTTATTGGCAATTATACCTCCAACCTTTGCAGCAGCTAAAAATACATAGTCGGGCTTCTCTGTTTCAAAAAACTCGCTAACAACAGCCTGGTTTCTTAAATCAAGCTCTGCAGAAGTTTTAACCACTAAATTAGTATAGCCATTTTTTTCAAGCGTTCGCTGAATGGCAGACCCAACCATTCCTCTGTGCCCTGCAATGTATATCTTAGATGATTTATCCATCAGTATGGTTTGTAATAATGATTAAATGTTGGGTGCTTAATAAGCTTATTCAAATTGGTTTTTAATAACGTAACCAGATTCTTTAAGCAATTTTTCTCTTCTGAAAAGGTTAACATCGGCTTCAACCATCTCTTTTACCAAGCCTTGTAAATCGTATTTAGGTTCCCAACCTAACTGTTTTTTAGATTTAGACGGATCACCAATTAACAGATCTACTTCTGTTGGTCTGAAATATGCTTTATCAACGGCAACAACTTCTTTACCAATCTCTATCTGAAAATCAGGGTTGCTGCAGCTTACAACATAACCTTTCTCATCAACACCTTCGCCTTTAAACTCTACGGCAATGCCAACTTCGGCAAAGGCTAACCTAACAAACTCTCTAACACGGGTTGTTACACCTGTAGCAATAACATAATCTTCAGCCACATCTTGCTGTAGTATTAAATACATCGCTTCAACGTAATCTTTAGCGTGGCCCCAGTCGCGCTGAGCATCTAAGTTACCCAGGTATAATTTGTCCTGCAGTCCCATTGCAATTTTAGCAGTTGCCCTGGTAATTTTACGGGTTACGAATGTTTCTCCACGAAGCGGACTTTCGTGATTGAATAAAATACCGTTACAAGCGTAAATTCCATAGGCCTCACGGTAGTTTACAGTGATCCAGTATGCATACATTTTAGCGACAGCATAAGGTGAGCGTGGGTAAAATGGAGTGGTTTCAGATTGTGGAACCGCCTGCACTAAACCATACAACTCTGATGTTGATGCCTGGTATATTCTGGTTTTTTTCTCTAATCCTAAAATTCTGATAGCCTCTAATAAACGTAAGGTACCTATACCATCAGCGTTAGCAGTATATTCGGGTGTATCAAAGCTCACCTTTACGTGAGACATAGCACCTAAATTATAAATTTCATCAGGCTGAACCTGTTGTATGATCCTTATCAGGTTGGTACTGTCACTTAAATCGCCGTAGTGAAGTATTAATTTTTTGTTATCGTCATGTGGATCCTGGTATAAATGATCTATACGATCCGTATTGAACAACGAACTACGACGTTTAATACCATGAACCTCGTAACCTTTAGAGATTAATAGTTCGGTTAAATAGGCACCGTCCTGACCAGTAACCCCAGTTAATAAGGCTTTTTTCATAAATTTTATTTTTTTATCGTTTGAAAAGTATCCGTAAATGTTCCAAAAACATCAATCTCATAAAAGTAGCATTTGTTATGGCATATCTCTTATATAATCTTTTAGGCTCTTGAATTAACCTGTATAACCACTCCAGGCTTGCGTCTTGCATCCATTTTGGAGCTCGCTTTTGCATACCTAACATAACCGGTAAAGCTCCGCCTATTCCCACCATTACGCCCCTGTTTATTTTAGTATGCATTTGTGCCATCCAATTCTCTTGTTTTGGACAACCCAAGCTTATAAACAATATATCGGCAGATACACTGTTTATTTCACTGATTATTTGCTCGTTCTCCTTAGGTGACAGCGGTCTGAATGGCGGACAAATTACTGTAAGTTTTATATCACTATGGCGTTCGGCTGCGTACTCTTTCAATTTCTCCACTACGTCTTCTGAGCCTCCGTAGAATAAAACTGAAAGCTTTTCGTCGTTCGCTTCCCTAAGGAGGTCAGGCAATAAATCCATGCCCGCAACCCTATCCTGATTGATCTTGTATATAGATTTTATGCCTTTAGCCAAAGGCATACCATCCGGAGTTACAATAGCTGCGCTGTTAACTTTATCAGCAAAAGTTGGA
Organism: Mucilaginibacter auburnensis; assembly: GCF_002797815.1. Classification (NCBI taxonomy): domain Bacteria; kingdom Pseudomonadati; phylum Bacteroidota; class Sphingobacteriia; order Sphingobacteriales; family Sphingobacteriaceae; genus Mucilaginibacter; species Mucilaginibacter auburnensis. The sequence continues at coordinate 1,193,898 of NZ_PGFJ01000001.1, read as the reverse complement.
TCGTTATAGGCCTCAACCAACATATGTACATTAGCAACGCAAACATATGATGCTTTTGGAGCCTTAGCTAAAGTTAGTATTTCTGTAAGAAATTCTTTGTAAGGGCCAATTGAGATATCTAAAGATATTAACCTTCTTTTTTGCATCAACTAATACACGTCTAAAATTATTGTAAAAATAAAAATATTAAGCGTTTAAACGAATTTTAATATTATTCTTTTGATTTTATTGCAAATTTGATATTAATGCAAGCAAAAATGCTTAAGCTAATGCTTTTACTTGCCTCTATGATTCACTTAGTGACGCAGAGCGTATTGGTTTCTATCAATATCAACATCCGATGAAAAGCCAATCTTAAACCCCGAATTTACTTATGTAGCCTACTCCTAAGTGTGATAAAGCCGGATTGTTATAACCTATAAACGAAATATTGTTAGCAACACAGGCATCATAGTCATTAATGGAATCGCCTACTAAACATGTTTCAGCGGGATTGTATCCGTTTTCAGCAATGATATTTTTAACGTTCTCAATTTTAGTTACAGGTGAACCATAAACCGTTTTAAAATATGATGACAGCCCAAGTTCCTGCAACAAAAATCTAAGCTCATTTTGCTCAGAACCCGAAGCTATATGAAACTGATATTTATCATAGTTATTTTTGATAAACTCAACGCTATCCGAAATCAACAAAGATTTATCAGTCAATGCTTTACGCATAACATCTGAAAACCTCCCCGCATAGGCGTAAACTTCTTCTTCAGTTATTTCTTTGCCTAATATGGTATTATAAAAATACTTTATTTTGTTAAACCTTGATAAACCACCATTAGCATGGTGGTAGGCCAGCAACTCATCAACCTGGTGAGGAGGGTATTGATCAAAGATCATTGAGAACCCGCGCTCGCGAGTCGGCATTGAATCTTGAATTACACCATCGTAATCCCAAATAACGTTTTTATAACCGGTTAACAACATGGTATTAAAGAACAAATTTTTGATATAGAACTTCTGTTATTTCAAAATCTTCCACCCAATCAACATCAAATGACTTGATCTTTCCTAACTCAAATTTATATGGCTTGGCGCCTAACCTGTCTTTAAACTCGACGTAGTTAGCGCGGCTGTTAATAAACATGGCGCTGTTTAGCTCATAAAACACCTTCAGATCCTGCGTGCGCGGCCATTTTAGCTTTTTACTATCATGGCTAATGTATTCCATGCGCTCTTCATCCCACAAAAATTGCTGTATTTTACTTACGCTAACTAAGCTGTCGTAACCATTTTGCAATTGTTCCTTATAAACATCAACTGCTTGTTCATAGTCTGAAGCCAATACTAAAGGCGATGTAACATGCACCCAAAATATATGTTCTGCATCGGTTACTTCCGGCACGTAGTTGATTAAATCCTGCAGGTTAGTTGATGACAGACAAAGGTGTTCGGGGCGTTGAACGATCCTTACTTTGCTTGAGTTAATAGCCTCGGCGACTTTGATGCTTTCCGGATCATTTGTTGACAGAATTATTTCATCAACGTTTTTAACGTCAATAAGTTGCTTGAGCTTTACCTCAAGCAACCCACCTTCAATGCCGGCAAAGGGTTTAGTGTTTTTATTTACAACCCGTTCGCTTCCTTTACGCGTAGGAAGGAAAAAAACTATCCCCATAACTATTCTTCGATAAGTGAATAAATAGACACCTGATCTAATGAATATAAAGTTGGGGTTAGCGAATATACCTTTTTGCCTGATTCGGCAAATTTTGCAAAGCTGTACTCGTTTTCATTGAACAACGCCTGTTCGTTTGATGTAATGCTCACTTTAGCATAACCATCGTAACCTGCTATGTAAATGTTCTCGACGCCCATATCTATCACCGCTTGTAAAGCCAAAGCAGTGTGAGAATCCTGATTACGATTAGTAAAGCTTACTGTTGGCAACTCAAAAGAATGCTCAATTACAGCATCAGGAATGTAGGTTCCCATTTTACGTGGGAATGGTGGCAATACGCACACAGCGCTAACCTTATCAAGGTCTTTAAAGGTTTTTTCTAACCTGTGACCTTCATTACCTACCAAGCAGAAAAACTGTGGATGTGTAATATCTGCATATGCCCAGCTATTTTTTGAGCTGGCATGAATAACACAAATATCTTCCTGCTGACGAATAAATCTGATCAATCCTTCTGAATGCTCAATTGCTCCGGCACCGCCGCCAATGATAACAGCATTTTTATATTTGAATTTGCTACCATCAAATTTAGGCAGCTCAAGGTTATCTTTTTGTCCTTTTGATTGGTTACTTAGGCCTCTTATTATACTGTTAATAGAATAAGAACGTTTTGAAACCCAATCCATAACGTCTTTTTGAGGCAATGAATTTGCACCTGATACCATGTAAGGCAAGTTAGTGCCCCATCCGTATTGAGCTTGCAACTCTTCAAAATCCGTTACAACGTTAGCCAAGCTGTTAAAATCAACGTCAACTTTGTCTTTAGTAGCCTGGTGAGTAAGTATCAATTCGGTTTTTAAGTTGCCGGCACCACGGCCCATACCTGTTACTGTAGCATCAACCATATCACATCCAGCCTCAATTGCAGCAAGTGAGTTAGCAAAAACAAGTTCGATATTGTTATGACCATGAAAACCAATAGGCATGCTCAGCAAAGCTTTACATTTCTTAACCAGGCGTGATACATCTGCCGGGTAAACACCACCGTAAGAGTCTACCAAACTAAAATAATCAACAATCCCTTCCATAGCCGGCAATTGCTCAAATATAGCATCAGCCTTATCATCAAGCAGACTGCTCATGTACATCATGTTTACAGCAGCTTCAAAACCTTCGGCCTTTATCGCTTTAGATAATTCAATAGCATTTGGGATACGCGTAGGCGCTACGGCCATACGCACAATATCTACCAAGCCTTTACATGGCTCTAACAGTCTTGCAACTTCCTCCGGTTTAACGTCTTTCTCGTTAAACATAACGGCAATTTTCTTACTCGGAACGAGACTTCTTATCTTCTCTAATATAAATTTAGGGCAATAAAAATATTTTCCCTCATAGCCATACCTTCCGTTATTTCTATATCCCACCTCTATATATGAAACAGGCAAAGCTTCCATTGCCTTTAAATATGTTTCAACTAACTTGTCATCAAAGTCCCATCCGTTGTAATAACCTCCGTCCCTTAGCGTACAATCGAGTATTTTATACATATATTTTTTTTGTTTTATGGCGTGGTAGTGTAAAAACTTACTTAAAAGCTATTTTATGATGTTAAAGTAATGATAACGGCACATTAAACGTATGTACGCTTAGGGGTAACCAAAGGTAGTGTTTAATTACAACCAACGGTTGTTTGCTATCAACAAGGTCAAATATAATACTTTTTTATAAAGATGAATAAAAAAACTAGCCAATTATTAAAAATTTCATAATTAAAAAAACCTTTAATTACGAAACTCGCTACGTATTTAAATTACACCATTTATATTACAGGCTGAATTTTCAATTGGAGTTAGCCAAAGCAGCGTTTTACTTATTTTTTAAAAATTGCTCTAAATAAGAAAAGCTGATCGGTTAAAACCAATCAGCTCCTAAATATTTTGTAAGATATAAACTAAGGAATATTACTTTGCCGCTAAGTAGTTTGAAACCAATTCTGAGGTGCGTAAAGCCCTGCCATAAATTTTAAAACTGCTTATTTCGCCATCTAAAGAACTGCCAAACACAAGCTGATTATCTGTATTTACATTACTTACAGCACCGAAACGCACCCATCCGAATGCTTTTTTGGAGCCGCCATCACATAGCTTGCCATCAATCATTGCAGTAATGATATTTGAAGCACCATCTACAGTAAAGGCAATATGATGAGTTGTGTTGGTGGTTAAAAGATTGGGATCTGTTTCAAGCGTGCTTGAATTTGAACCGTCGTTTATGCTGATCAACAGGGTTTTGTTGGCTGTTGTAGTTATTGAAACACCTTTGCCATTTGAATCTTTGTTTGAAAATATTTGATTAGCCGTACCTAACGTATTGAACTTAAGCATAAAATCAAGTGTAAAACCACCCTTAAAATTTAGTGAGGTGAATAAATTGTTATTAGCATCGTTTGTTTTCGAACCTTTCACATCATAGTCTAATACAATACCAGAAGTTATTGTTGCTTTACGTTTAAGTTGATACCAGAGGCCCGTTAACAAGTTCGGATTAACTTCATGCAGCATAGCAGCTGTTTTTGAAGATTCTGCAAAGAAATACCTGCCTTGCTGTTCTATCAGATCAGGATAACTGAAGCGGTTTGCTACGGCGCTGCTATATAAAACAACTTCGGGTTCAGACCACCAAATTGTACCATTCACTTCAACGCCACCACTCATCCATACCGGGTTACGGTTCTCATATCCGGTTGTACCGTTGTTGTGATACCATAATAAGTAGTTGCCATTTTTGCATTTAAATATTCTGGCGCACGCTAACGGGTTTTTTATAATCCTGTCAGCAGCGCTACCACTTCCATATTTCATTGCAGTAGGTATTGTCCAGGTGCTTCCAAAATCATTACTGGTTGAAAAAGCAGGATAACCTTGTTGGGTACGGTTCACACAGTATAAACTACCATTGCTTAATTGTACTATATTATGTTCTTCCTGAATATTCCAGGCAGGATTCTTAATACCTACATCGCCATCTGGTAATGTTATCCAATCTAAATTATCAGCATTTTTTTCCGTTTCAATGTTTGGGCAATTCATTAACCAGCCCTCGCCAAGGCCGGAAACAAACTGACCCATTTTAGTGAATGAGAATAATAAACCTCTGTTGGTGTGCAAAGGTTTACATATAGACCACAGCATTTGTGCCGCACCCTTAAATGTATTATTTCGGTCAACAGCGGTCATTTTGATTGGCATACGATAGCGCTTAGACCATGTTTGGCCCATATCGTCAGAATATTTATAACAATACCATCCAAGCAGATTACTATTGATCAGCGAAACACCATTATACTGTGTAAAATTATCTCCATTATAAACGTAAAAAACATATAACCTTCCATAACCTGTTAAATATGGCATGGCCCACCCAGACGAAATACCCGTAACGGGTTCTATATCACTTGGCTTGCTCCACGTTGCGCCCATATCTGAACTCCGTGTTAAAACAACATGTTGTCCATTAGTACCCTCACTGCCTGATGAGGTTGTAAACACGCAAGCCCAACTACCATTGCTTAATTGTACCATGCCCGGTTGATCAACATAGTTCGCTCTGTAAATAGTGCTTCCCTGTTCTATTGATCTTAAATCAGTTACATACTCTGTGTTAATATCAGGTATTGTTATTAACGAATCGGCGTGTGTAACCAACGGTGGTGTTGTTTCTTGTTGGGTGGATGGTGTAACAGAAGCCTGCTTAGAACAACTGCTCAATGATGCAGTTGCTAAAAAAGCAATTAAAGAGCTTTTTAGAAAGAGACGCATAGTTATAATGGTTATAATTTAAATGGGGTATTTCAAAACTTATGCCTGTGTAAATAATTATTACGGTTACATTTAGCTAACACTTAATATATATGCCTAAAAAATGTAAATAATATTCAACCAAAGTATATTTTAGGCCGAACATATATTTTTTTCTTTGCATATACCAAAAATTACCGGTGCCCAAAATAAGGACATTTTACAATTACGCCTTCTGCTATCCTCGCTATCTACTTAATCGAAAAATTTCATTTTAGCTTGATTAGTCGCTTATAAACAGCTACTTAGCCAATATAAACATCAATTGTTTAATTTTGTGATAACATTTTAATAATATTTTTTACTCCTTTTGGGTCTGACAACCAGCTTTCTTTTAGTTTATAGAAAACGTATTTATATAAAAGTTAAAATATAGAAAAATATGTAATGTTTTCAGTTAAAAATGCAGCTGATAATTGGGTAAACAAGCAAGGCATTTAAATAATAGGAAAATGATTACCCAAATTCGGGATACATATCCACGCCAATGTATGAGCAATAAATACGTTTAAACCAAGCGGCTTTTTATGATCAATGCAATAAAATCAACACGCTGAAGTGAACGCTATGCAGACTTACACATTGCCTGCTATATCTGCATAAAGTTTATTAAGCTCAACTATGTATGCAGAAATATCATAACGCTCTATTGCGGTTCTTTCCACGTTTGAAGACAGTTGCGCCCTCAAGGCATCGTCATGAATTATATTCTTAATTTTTTGGGCAATATCATCGGGGTCGGATTTATTTACACGAATCCCATTTTCCATATCCTGAATAACAAATTTCATTGAAGCATCATCAGTAACTATGGGTACAACGCCTGCGGCCATACACTCTAAAAGCGCCATTGGTAAGCCCTCGCCATATCGGGATGGTAACAGAAAAAAGTCTGCTCCTTTAATTGCATCATCCTTTTGCTTCCCGGATACAATGCCTTTAAATTCAAATTTATCACCTAGCAAAGCTTTAAATTTAGGCACCATTACACTTTCAAGCGGTCCTGTACCACAAAGAATGAATTTGAAATTTACACTATCGTTTATCTTTTCAAACGTATGGTAAATATCTTCTATTCCCTTACTTTCATGTATCCGGCCTAAAAATAAAAATTTAGGATTACCGGCGTCATAGCGTCGGTTTTCTGTTTTTAGCGCTTTGGTATTGATGCTGTTATATAAAACGTTGGCGTTATAGTAGTTATACAAGCTCCCAAGCGTTTCTTTTTCCAGGTCGCTTAATACAACAACCTTCCTGCTGTGCTTAAAAACATAATTTGCAAATTTTAGGTAAAGCGGACTTTTTATTTTATCCATTAAAAACACACCACCGTGCACATGCAATAGTACTGGCACCCCCATTAATTTGCACCAGCGGTTAATGAAATATTCGCGGGTTAATCCTTTTGGGTCAAAGGGTAGATTTTGATGTACTATATCAATTTTGTTTTTGCGGATAAACAACGGAAAGGCAACTAACTGTCTGACCAGTTCAAACGCCCAAGCTGGTTTGCTCAACCTTTTATCAGGGCTACCTAACAGATAATGGAAATATTTTTGCTGTGGATTGTTGTTAATTATTGTATTTACTACAGTAGCAACTCCGCTAACATTTTTTGTAGTATCCAGACTGGGGGCCGTGATGAGGATATTCATTGTGTTTATCTGTTAATTAGTAGCATCTCTACTTAGCAATGGTAGTAGTGTATTTTGAAGGCAATAACAGCCCCGGTCTTTATTTTTAAGCGTTAGTTAACTTTTTAAAAAACTGTCTGCTATCATTTTAAGCTTAGCTGCCATTAAAACGAAAAACGCAGGCACTGACCTCAATGACACAAACTTTAACGCGGATGCTAACTTTAAACGTAAGTGTTTAAATATAATGTTGCTTGAATCTGTTATTAAGTTTTGTGAGCAATACAACTTTCTTTTAGTTAATGCGGCCTTATATCGCGCAAACGCCGGATTACTATCAATGAATTCCTCAACAACCGAGGTGGCATAAATTTGATCCAGTGTTGATTTGATTCCTGAGTTGCGGGTTAAACTCGTATCAGTTGGTATATAGTTATAATGATACCCGAAAAGATTAAGCGTAGCTATCTTATTTGTTGCCAACAGCAGCTTAACACAAACTATATAATCCTCGCCATGATTAATGCCTGATGGAAAAGAAATGCCATTTTCGCTAAACAGGTTCCTTCTCATAAAATGTTTCCACACTACCCCCCACTCGTTAGATATTACCGCTTCTCTAAACTTATCTGGAGTTGGGTATTGGCAAATAATATTTTTATTTTTACTGCCCAGATCCATAACAAAATTGCTCCCAATAACGTCAAGATCATTTTTGGCTGCGTAGCCGTAAAGTTCGGCTAAAGTATTTGCTTCAATCCAGTCATCACTATCTACAAACTGTATATAGTCGCCTGTAGCATTGTCTATAGCGAATTGCCTGGTATAACTTATTCCCTTATTGCTTTGATGAAATACTCTTATCCTTTTATCCCTTCCTGCAAATTCATCGCACATTTGTCCGCTGCTATCAGCACTCCCATCATTTATCAATATAACTTCTAAATCATCAAAAGATTGATTGATAACGCTGTTTACACATTTCTCAAGGTGGCGTTGTGCATTATATACAGGAATTATTACTGAAACTTTAGGATTATTGCCCATTGCTTTTAAATTTCAAATGTTTTTTGAGCGTATTATTGATTAGATGTCAGCCTTACTTCTTTAATATATCTTTTAAGCTGCCTACATCCATCATCGTGTTATCAACTATTTAGCGCACACGGCTTATGGATTGTCTATCCTAAACTGCTTATTGTCTTTACTCAGATATGATGTTATTTTAAATACGAAGAGCAATGCTGGTTTAGGTAAATATTTTTTAAGTAAACGTTTAACTACCTGCTCATCTTTAATATTAACCCATGAGCCGGCAAACATATGCGAACAATAGCTGGCTGGCTTCTGTACGATCTCCAATTGATTTCGCGAGTTGAAGAAATGATAATTGAAAATATTCAATACATCATCTTTAAAAACAAAGTCAGAAATAGCGTTTATCTTATTAAATTTCATTTTACCCTTTAAGGAGATGTAGAATATCCCAGGCAAAGGCAACATATCAAAAGAGCCATCTGCTTTAATAAAGCTTCGGTCAATATAGTAATCAAGACAGTGTTTTACCCAAACGCTTCCTTTCTCAGCACCCATCACTGCAGGTTCAAAGTAATGCGTATAGTCCTCCCCGATGAAATAAGGCAGGTGCAACAAAGGGTTAAAAGATTTATATACAAAAATATCCGAGTCTAAATAGATACCACCATAATTATACAACGCATATAGCCTGATAAAATCAGCTGCAAAAGCATACTTTTTGGCGTTATAAGCTTGCGTAACCCAGGTTGAATTTAGTTGCTCTAAATCTTTATTAGTCCAAACCCTTATTTCATAATCAGGCAAATGTTCATGCCATGTTGATATACATTTCTTTATATCATCAGGATAAGCATCACCGGAGAGCCAGCAGAGGTGTATTATTTTGGGAATCATATTTTACAAGCATAACTATAATTACAACGTATGATAATATAGTAGAACCACCCGCTACAGATATATTAGAAAGTAGAGAAATAATTGTGGGGGTGAATATTATATATTTTTGGTGTTTAGTTAACCCCTTAGTTATCTTAGAGAAAAACGTTACATATGATACAATTAAAACAGTTGTCATGATCACGCCAACCTGAAAAATATAAACCAGCAATGGATTTTCAATGATCACATCATCTAACTGGGCATGCTTCATTTGCTTGGTAAGAAAAAACGTATCAGCGCCCCAAAGTATATCACTAAAACGTAAATAGCCAAACAGATTAAATACAGCAAATCTTACGTTTGAACTATCATCTTGAAATATTTCAAGCGCCCTTGTTCCAATGCCTAATTCGCTTATACTATAGTAAACAAAGAAGCCAAAAGCAAACATGAATATTACGCCGGCAACCAGCCTTGGCACGGTAACTTTAGAAAAATAGAAAATTGAAAAAGTAAGCATTACAGCAAAAGTTGATGCCCTTGCATTGAAACACAACATACTTACCAGAACAAACAGGGTGATATATATTTTTTTTGATTGCGATATAGATTTCATAGCCATTAGCGAGGCGTACACCAATAGCACAAACTGCGAGCTACCTAAAGGCCCCCCCATTAAACTGTTACTCCTGAAGTCTTCTTCAAAAACATCCTCACTTATCAACACGTCGTTTTGGATCATGAAAAGTTTAAACTGAAATACCCGTTCAATGTAACTTACGCCAATGGTTGCTATAAACATAACCAGGACTATATTTAATATAGTCTTATACGTTTTATAACCCGTCCCATTATTCATTGCTATATAAACAACAGGAGGTAATATGATAGCATTTATGTAACCCAGAAAATAAAGATCTCTACTATAAAAACTTGCGTATAAAAAAAGAAGAAGTATCCCAAAAATAACCTTTACATCAGTTTTAAATATTTTTAGCTTGCCTAATATAGTTGCCAGGTACGCAATCAAAATAAACAAGGATATGTGGGGATATTGCCAAGGCGGAAGCTTGAGGGCTTGCCATATAACCCCCGTCATAAATAGTAATGCAACACCAATTATTAAAATTAATCTCATCCCAGTTGCTGAATACCCCTATTGTTTCTTTATATATGGAAACTTTAACTAATTAATTAACAGTATTTTTACTGTGTCCTTCGCCTACCTTAAGTATAAAATGGAAAAAGCCAGGTGTATATCTTTTCAATAACAACTTAACTTTAGTTTTAGCTGACAGATCATCCTTTATGATATTACCAAAATTTTCAACATCCTTAAGCGGCGAATCTGCTATAATAAAAAAGCTGTCCCAAAGCGCAAATTTCTGTTTTTCGTTTAACGCCGTGTGCTTTATCCCCTTTTTTCTGAAATAAGCTTTTCTATCTTCAAAAGCATAATACTTATCTAAAAGCTGTTTAGCTGTGCGTTTTACAAACATTATACTGTCTTTCCGCTGCCTGTAAAAATACAAAGCACTATCAATATAAGTAATCTTTTCGCAAAGGTCTAAAATATGGTGTATAACAAACTCATCTTCATGTATTCTTCCTTTAGGGAAACGTAATACATCCCATATTTTTTTTGTATACAATTTATTCCAGGAAACAATATGTTCATAAACAGATCTGCGTTCAAACAGCAATTCATCAAACATTTGGGTTTGATCAAATAAAACCATATTTACGTTTGCAGAACTATTGGTTATTTTATCATCAACATTATCATCATCATAAAACTTGCTTACGCCACAAAAAGCCATATCGGCGTTATTTTTTGTAAGACCATTATATAATAACTCAATAAACTGGTGATGCACCAAATCATCAGAATCTACAAAGGCAATCAACTCACCTTTGCAAACATCTAACCCTGCATTTCTCGCGTCTGACAAACCACCATTTGGTTTGTGAATAACTACAATGCGTTTATCTTTCTCTGCATATGCATCACATAGCTTTCCACAATTATCAGGCGATCCATCATCAACTAAAATAACCTCCAAATTTTGGTAAGTTTGAGCTAAAACAGAATCTACACACGGTTGTAAATAATTCTCAACCTTGTAAATAGGGATAATAACGGAAATAAGAGGAGATTGATTCATGTTAGTTTGTTTCAAAAATTGTCTTAAGCGTTTTATCCGGATGGATTACAGATGAATGTTGTTGATATAACTTTTTCACAAATTGATATTCGAGTTCAGCGCTATGATCTTTCTCTACGTTAAAAACGCGGGTTAGATCATCCTCGTTAAAATCTCTGTAGGCATTGTTGTGCGGTGTCTTGAAAAAAGTAATACCGGTTAAGTACATCTCTTTTGGCGCACAATTAAAAATTGTATTAATTGCTGTAAAGCCTGTGGTAGGGCTTGCCGGAGCGAGAGTCTTCTTATTCATTTTGCATTGCTGCTCAGTAATCTGACTGAACTTTATTTTCCCGGTGTTTATTTTTAGAAAATGCCTGAAGCTGTTTAATTCATATGATCCGGTATTGAAGTTCCGGGCAAATAGTATCAAACCAACATTATGCTGTTTCCAAAGGTCTAATGTTATGGGGCTACTGCCCTTATCGCCCGGTCTGTTAAAAAACGAATGAAATAAAATATCTGTTCTTTCCCCGGAAAACTCTTTTTGAGTTTGAATAATATCAACCCCTTTATTTATTCTTACAACAACATCAAATCCGTCAATATAAGCTCCCAGGGGCTCTTTCAAAACAGAATCTGCACCGCCTACAATTGCAACACGTTTTCCTTTGAACCAGTTCTCATCAAAATCAATCAAAACGTTGCGCGAGTTATACTTGGCAAGCTGCCGCAGAGCGTAAAACTGCATGGCGTTTTTTACATTTCTTAATTTAGATACCAACATCTTTTCAGCTCCTTTTTAATTTTTTATTTAAAAAGTCTTTTATTAATATTCGTTCGCTACTCTCCAAACCAATTATTAAAATAACAGCACTTAACACCAATTCAATTATTATTGCTCCTATAAACATCTCCAGGAACGACGAATTGCCCTTGTTTCCAAAAACCATCAGCAATATCAACAAAGAAAATATTCCAATTACCCTTAGCAGGTACCCTGCAAATTCCTTTTTATCAAATTTGACGTACTTATTTATAAAGTAATACCTGAATAATTGCAACACAATTGAAATTGCCAGCTTGCCCGCAAAAACGTAAACAGGGCTGTATCCCATTTTCAATAGCACATATGCTAAAGGGAGTGTGAGTAAATTGATACAAGTGAGTGTGATGTTGTATTCTTTTACACTACCTATTGCCTGAGCAGATACCCAAAACGGTCCTGCTAATGCATCAATAAATGAGCACAGCGCAATAACCTGTACAAAACTGTCAACATAGGCAGGCTGCCCATCGCCAAGCCAAAGCGTTAAAATGCTTTTTGTATAAAAAAGTACGGGGGCGGACAGAATAGCCATTAAAAAAAACGAGTATTTAGATGTAGCCAATATCAGCTTCTTATTCCTGTCATATTCTTTAAGAGCATAGCTCTGTATAATTTGCGGATTAAAAGCTACCTGAAAATTGCTCACAAACGAATACATTGCTACGTTCACCTGAGTGGCAATGCCTAAGGCTGCATTTACCACAACACCATTAAAAATATTCAAGATCATGTTAAGACCTTGTGTAGCACCCATCACGGCAAGTTGCCCAAACAACATCCAGCCCGAAAATGACAAGAGTTCTTTTAACTTCGCTGGATCTTTGTAGCGTTTGAAAGATGTTTCTTCTTTAAAGTTCTTTTTACAATAGAACAGGTAAATAATGTTTGTTATCAAATTGATCAGCATCCACAAAACGCTATATAAAAGCAATTTGTCAACCCCGGGAAAAACAACCAACAAGTAAATAGCTACAAGTTTGGCAACGGTTTCGAATATCCCCAGGAAAGCATAAAATGACATTCTTTCGTATGCAATTATCATTGCATTAAATGGCACACGCATCACATCTATTACCGTTGTTAAAATGGACAACTGGAAAACAAAATTTGCAGCGGACATTCTATCGGGCGGGATATTCAATTTGTAATTTAGAAACCATAAGCCGGCCGTTTCAGCCAACAGCAGTATAAGTATTGAAATTATAACATGTACCGATAAACTTATATTGAAAATTTTATTAACCCTATCAGCAAATCCCGATGCCTTCTCAACATTGATAAAACGTTGCGTTGCTGAAGTCATTGGTGCGTTTAAGAATGTGAACATAACAACAACACCACCTACAAGATTATAAACGCCAAAATCCTGAACTCCAAGCGTATGCAATATAACGCGCGATGAATATAAAGATACACCCATATTGAAGAGCATCCTTATATAGAGGAAAAGAGTGTTTTTAGCGATTGACTTATTTCCCGACATTATTTTGCTTGGATTTGCTTAAAAAAGCGTGAAAAATCATCTTTAAGGTCTTTAGCCAAGGCAATTTGACCGTAATAATTTATATGGCCCCCGTCATAATATGTAACGGTATCATTATAATAGGGTCCATTGTTAAAAATCTTACTTTTTGAGATGTCGTAGATAAACACATTACTATGCTTAACAGGAAGTTCCTGTATTGCATTAGGGAGCTTGTACGAATACAGTTTCAATTCCTTAGCAGAACTCTTTACTATTCCCTTGTTAACCTTAATTGGATTTATATCACCCTCAACTTTTGGAAAAGACTTGATAATGATCAACTTTTTGTCTTTACCTAAATTGTTGGCCATTTGCTTAATTCCTTCAACTTCCGAAGCTATTCTATCGTACCTTGCCGCTACTATAATAATAATCTTGCTTTCGTTTACGTACTTCTTTAAAAACTCTGCACTCAATAATGCTTTATCTAAAGCTGCGTTTTGATTAGGATTAATTAAATCGTCTTTAGTGTCTGATTTTTTTAGCCCAAAAATCGGCGGGTAAGTATGGGTGTTCATTGTTAAAAAACTAAACCCGTCATGTTTACCCATATAATCAAGAAAGGCCTTTAAAGCCCCACCGTTAGAGTCGCCTATAAACAAAACCTTATCATCTTTAGTCGGATCACCCAACTTTTCTACAGCAGGTGCTTTTTCTAAAGTTATGTTTGATTTATCTCCAAAAAATGAATAGTTAACAAATGCGTCGGGCAGTTTTTTGAAAGCTGACGCTTTAGGTAATAAAAAAGAAAAGACCAGAACTAACATTGCTACAGGTGCAAAGTATTTTGCAAACCCTGTTTTCTTCTCCTTGAAAAAATTCTCTACAAAATTGAACGATAACCAACTTAATAAAGCGGTTAAAAACGTCACCATTATAACTTCTGTTGCAGAGAAATTATAACTGTCGTTATTATATCTAAGCAATGCCATTACTGGCCAGTGCCATAAATACAAAGAATATGACAACTCACCGATGTAAAAAGACACCTTGTTTGAGAAAATTTTTGTTAGAGGATTTTCAGCAGAAACCAGTAATAATCCGGCACCTAAACAAGGCACTAAAGCTAAAACACCGGGAAAGGGTGATGATTCACTCACAAAAACGGCACTTAATACTATCAGTATAATACCCGTTAAGCTGCCCGCAAAGCTCAGCTTTCCTAAACTTTTGTTTCTAAAATAGATGCTAAATATACTGCCTATCAAAAACTCCGGAATACGGGTAAACAAAGAGAAGTAAGCTTCCTGCTGCTTTTCGGCTATAAATATCTCGTAGCAACCGTATGCGGTAAACATTACAATAAGCGCAATAACAACGCTTTTTAAATATTTTTCCTTTACATAGACCAAAAGCAGCGGCAGCAAAAAATAAAATTGCATCTCAATAGATAAAGACCACGTATGCAATACCGGATTTTGCGTTGCTTTGGCTCCAAAGTAGTTATCGCTGGTAGCGAAAATAATATTAGAGAAGTAAAGTGCCGAGCTTAGCAACCATCTTCGCAAACTCCCCATATCTGCGTACAGGTAAATGTTAAAACTGGCCAACGCGACTATCAGCAACATTATATATTGTGCAGGCACAATTCTTTTGGCGCGTTTGGTGTAAAAAGATGAAAAGCTAAATGTTCCTTTTGATCTTTGGTGTAGGATAATTGACGTAATTAAATAGCCTGAGATCACAAAAAAAACATCAACGCCAATAAAGCCGCCTGGCAACCATGCCGAATTCAGGTGAAAAATAAATACAGATAAAAATGCTAAAGCTCTAAGTCCTTGTATGTCCTTTCTAAAATCCATTGCTATTTTGCAAAGTTATCCATATGCCAAAACATAGTTTTTACATTATTATCGTTAGCAATAAGGTCAAAACCTCATTGCATAGCATGCCTTAAAACCTGCTGTTGCTTTTTTTGCCTTTTATGCTTAAAGCGTAGTAGTTCTAATCTTCAAAGCAGTTAACCGCATATTTTATATCACTATGAAATAAACGCGAACAAATTAAGCGAGGCCCTGGATTGATAACTCAAATCACTATCACAGCCATTCACAGCTTAGCTTCGGGTGTTAGCTTTTAGAAAACCCGGTAAAACTACTTCTTAAACCAAGGGAATTTCTTTTTCTTCTTGGTCTCTTCAACGTAGCCACCATAGTTACCATAGCCGTAACCATAGCCGTAACCATAGCCGTAGCCGTAACCATAGCCGTAGCCATAACCATAACCACCTTTTTCAGATTTTATATCGTTCACTACTACATATACGTTTTTAGCCTTTTTATTAACCTTCAGGTCATTAATAATGCTCAGTTGTGATTTGAAGGTGTAATCCTGCCTTACGATGTAGAATGTCATGTCGGCATATTTTTCCAACAGCATAGCATCTGTTACCAAGCCTACCGGAGCACAGTCAATAATAATGAAATCAAAGGTTTTCTTTAATTCATTGATCATATCTTCAAGTTTTTTGCTGATCAGCAACTCTGAAGGATTCGGCGGAATAGGTCCTGACGATATCAGATAACAATTTTCATCAAATGATGTCTGCTTAAGTATTGAGCTTAGATCTGTTGATGAAGAAACTACATAATTTGTGAAACCATTATTGTGGTCTGTATCCATATTCTCAGACAACTTTGGCTTACGAAGGTCAAGCTCCAGGAACACAACCTTTTTACCGGTAAGGGCTATTGCACTACCAAGGTTGAGGGTTAAAAAGCTTTTTCCCTCGCCACTCATACTTGATGTAAACAACAGCACATTTGGTTTAGACGAGTCTAAAGCATACTGAAGGTTGGTTCTTAAACTTCTGAATTGTTCTGAGATTATAGTTCTTGAATTCTTCGTTACAACCAGGTTCTTCTGTTCATCATTGTGGCTTATCTCGCCAATAACGGTCGCAGTAGTACCTTTTTCAATATCCGCCCTGGTGTTTATCCTTACATTAAGCAAATTCTTGATGTATAAATATGCTCCGGGTAAAAGTAAACCTAACAGCAATCCCCCCAAATAAATTATATTCTTTCTTGGCTTGAAAGGAAAAGACTCACTTTTTGCAGGGTCAATTATACGCGAACTTGATATGGTTGAAGTTTTTGATATAGCTGTTTCTTCTTTCTTTTGAAGCAAGTAAACATAAAGCTCTTGCTTAACCTGTTGTTGGCGCTGATAATCAAGATAAAGCCTCTGTTTTGCAGGCACTTGCTTTAACTGACCAAGAAAGCTGCTGTTTTGCTTTTTTAACTGCTCTTGTGTAGCAACCAGTCCTTTGCGATAAGAATCTAAAGATTTTAAAATATTATCGCGCACGTTGGCAAGCTGGCTATTGTAATTTATTATGGTAGGACTTGTATCCGTTAAAGATAAACTTGCCTGATCTCTTGCAATCAACAAATCGTTGTAAACGCTTATCAATTGCGTGAATGATGGATCTCCGGTGGTACCACTAACAACCAAGCCCGATGGTAACAACTGCTTGTTTCCCGGATTATCAAGCATCTTTTTCATATCGTTGATAACGGTCAACTGTATGGTGCTTTGGCTTAATTTGTCGTAATAATCGCTGGCATTTTTTACCAATGTACCAGATTGAGCGTCAAGGTCGGCAATGTTAGCTTGCTCTCTGAATTCCTGAAATTCTTTCTCTACGCCGGTTAACTGAGATCCAACCAGTTTTATCTCGTTATTAATGAACGCAATTGTACTATCTGCAACCTCAACTTTATTTTGAAGATTGGATTTTATGTACTGCTTGATTAATTCATTTAAAATGGCCTCACCTTTTTTAGGATTGGGATATTTAAAGCCCAAATCAATGGTGGTTGATTTCTTATCAGAAAGATCAGCGGCAAAAACAGAAGAGAAAAGCTCAATGGCCGAATCTTCAGACTGTACAGCTATAATAAAATCGCCACTGTTTGCAGAGTATGGCTTTTTTTCAAGCGTTAAATTATATTGCTTTAATGCTACCGGTTTACCAAATTGTGCCTTAATGTCAACTTCATCTTTACTGTTTTGGATGCGATAGTGCCCCGCATCTAAAATAGTAATATCATATTCACGTGCTTTTAGCGTATCTGAATTGTAGTTGATCTTTACGCTAAACGGCGACTCTTCATAAATTTCTGTAGTTCTTATGCGGCTTTTCATCAAGGTGCGGATGTTAAGTTGCATTGTTCTTACAACTTTTTCCATTAAGCTCCTTGATTTCAATATTTGCACTTCGTTATCAGCGCTGCTTTTGATACCGAACAAAGCGCTAAAGTCTGCCGGCATTCCGCCTGCCATACCACCCGACGCGCCACTTTTTGGATCTTCTACCAATAGCTTAGCTGCAACATTCCATTCAGGCGATGAATACCGTCCGTATAGAAATGCTAAAGACAAACAAATTGCGCAGCTTAACACCATTAAGGGCCAGTTATGAACAATTTGAGAAATAATAGCCTTTATATCAATGCTATCTTCCTCCGGTGCATTTATAACCCGGGTATCGGTATCATTATTTTTATCCACAAACTGTGACATTATCTAAATTTATTTTTTTGCTATGATCACCACCAGCACTGATATCACAAACGATATAACGGTAGTTGTAATTGATATACCTCTGCTTAATATAGCATCAGATGCTACTGCCTTTGTTCTTATCGGCTCTACGTAAATATAGTCGTTCTGACGAAGGTAATAATAGGGAGAATGCAGGATGTCGCTTTTGTTTAAGTTAATACGTACAAACTCACGGGTACCGTCAGGATTTTGCCTTTGCAACAACACGTTATCACGTCGGCCATAAATCGTTAAATCGCCTGCTAAACCCAACGCATCAATAATAGTTACCTTCTCGTTAGACATAGAGAAAGTACCCGGTTTGTTAACTTCACCATACACTGTAATTCTAAAGTTAGCATAACGAAGGTTAACAGTAACATCTTTAAAACCTGCTGCAGCAGCTTTACTTCTAAGCAACTCACGGGCTTGCTCGCTGGTTAAGCCACCGACATGAACACTACCTAATATAGGTATTTCAATATTGCCGCTTCTGTCAACCAGGTAACCTGAGATCATTGAACCAGGAGAATTTACTGCCGAACTATTAGCAACTGCTGAACTTTGGAGCGCACCTTTTGATAATATCTCTGTATATTTTGGATCTAAACTTTGAATACTTATAGTAAGAATGTCATCAGTTTGAATTACCGGCTCAATAAAAGGCACCTGCGTGGTTTTTATTACCTTTCCCGAATCGGGTATATCAGCAAAGTATTTTACGCTTTTTATTGATGAGCAGGAGCATAGGCCTAAAAAAATTGTTGTGATCAACAATAACAAGGCATGATTTACTAGATTTCTGTGTTTCATTTAGCAGGTTAAAGATACATAAACATTCAATATTAACAAAAAAGTGAGGGTTATTTTGAAATAAATTCATCAAACCAACCAAAATGTTAACAAATAGTTTTTAAAAAGTTACGCCTGACCCATTGTACCTCCAAAATTAATTGGAAATCCTTCGGGTTCCGATTGCGTTTTTATACGGCCATTTAAAGCCTCATACTTTGCAATATTGTCTTCAAGCGCCATTAATAAACGCTTGGCATGCTCAGGTGTTACAATTATTCTGGATTTAACTTTCGCCTTAGGTATTCCTGGCATAACCCGTATAAAATCCATTACAAACTCAGCATTTGAGTGCGTTACAATGGCAAGATTTGAGTATACGCCTTCAGCAATTTCTTCTGAAAGTTCTATGTTAAGTTGATTATCAAATTGTTCTTCCATAACGCTAAAATAACAAAGCCTTCCGCAATTGGGAAGGCTTTGTGTATTATTATTATTTGCTTGTAAATTAAGCTTCTACTTCTTCGGCTTTTGATGCTATTAAACGATCAAATTCTTCCTGAGAACCTACGCGTATATTTTCGTATTCGCGTAAACCTGTACCTGAAGGAATTAAGTGACCAACGATCACGTTCTCTTTCAAGCCAAGCATCATGTCTCGTTTGCCGGCAATTGCAGCCTCGTTCAGTACTTTTGTAGTTTCCTGGAACGATGCAGCCGAGATGAATGACTTGGTACCTAACGAAGCTCTGGTGATACCTTGCAGAATAGGGCTTGAAGTTGCAGCGATTGCATCACGCACCTCAACAAGTTTAAGATCTTTACGTTTTAATTGAGAGTTCTCATCACGTAATCTTCTTAATGATACTATCTGACCAGCTTTAAGTGTATTTGAATCACCCGGATCAACTACTACCTTTTTGTCAAATATCTCGTCATTTTCGTGCATGAAATCCCAGCTATCAACAGCTTCTTTCTCTAAGAAACGGGTATCACCCGCATCTTCGATCATAACTTTCTGCATCATCTGGTGAACGATAACCTCAAAGTGCTTATCATTGATCTTCACACCCTGCAAGCGATAAACTTCCTGAATACCATTTACAAGATATTCCTGTACGGCAGCAGGGCCTTTAATAGCAAGGATGTCTGATGGAGATATTGAACCGTCAGACAATGGCATACCGGCTTTAACAAAGTCATTATCCTGTACAAGGATGTGTTTTGAAAGCGGTACCAGGTATTTTTTAATCTGGCCATCACGAGATTCGATAGTGATCTCGCGGTTACCACGTTTCACACCACCTAATGTTACCACACCATCAATTTCGGTTACTACCGCAGGGTTTGACGGGTTACGTGCTTCAAACAACTCGGTTACACGTGGTAAACCACCTGTAATATCTCGGGTTTTACCGGTTGAACGAGGTATTTTAGCAATGATCTGTCCGGTTTGTAGTTTTTCACCTTCGTCAACAGCTATGTGCGCGCCTACCGGAATGTTATAACCTTTAACCAAACCGCCTTTGTTATCAACAACCTGGATAGACGGGTTCTTGGTTTTATCGCGTGTATCAATAATAACTTTTTCACGGTGACCTGTTTGCTCGTCAGACTCCTCACGGAAAGTTACACCTTCAATAACAGCTTCAAACTGCGCCTTACCCGCAAATTCAGAGATAATAACCGCATTGTACGGATCCCATGAACAGATACGGTCGCCACGTTTTACTTTGCTGCCATCTTTTACGTACAGGTATGAACCGTATGGAATGTTGTTGGTAACAATTACTTTGTTACTTCCTTCTTCAACAATCCGGAACTCGCCTGAGCGGCCTAATACTACATCAACAGCACCTTCTTCACCTACGTACTCCACGGTACGAACGTTTTCAAACTCAATGATACCATCAAATTTAGCGTTCAACTGAGACTCAGCAGCAATGTTTGAGGCGGTACCACCCACGTGGAAGGTACGAAGTGTTAACTGTGTACCCGGCTCACCAATTGACTGTGCAGCAATTACACCAACAGCCTCGCCTTTTTGAACGCGTTTACCGCTTGCAAGGTTACGGCCGTAGCACAATGCACACACTCCACGCTTGCTTTCGCAGGTTAATACTGAGCGTATTTCGATGCCTTCAAGCGGAGAGTTTTCTATTTTCTTGCCAATCTCTTCAGTAATATCCTGACCTGCAGAAACTAATAATTCATTAGTAATAGGGTCATGAACATCATGTAAAGATGTACGGCCTAAAATACGATCGTATAGTGGCTCAACAATATCCTCGTTGTCTTTCAACGCGGTAGTGAATATACCTCTTAATGTACCGCAATCAACCATACCTACAATCATGTCTTGAGCAACGTCATGTAAACGACGGGTTAAGTAACCCGCATCGGCCGTTTTCAACGCCGTATCCGCCAAACCTTTACGCGCACCGTGAGTAGAGATAAAGTACTCTAATACTGATAGGCCTTCTTTAAAGTTAGAAAGGATAGGGTTTTCAATGATCTCGCCACCTGAACCTGATTTTTGAGGCTTAGCCATCAAACCACGCATACCTGCAAGCTGACGAATCTGCTCTTTAGAACCACGTGCACCTGAGTCAAGCATCATATAAACAGAGTTAAAGCCCTGGTTATCATTACTCAAAATATCCATCACATTCGCGGTTAAGCGATTGTTGATACGTGTCCAGATATCAATGATTTGGTTGTAACGTTCGTTGTTGGTAATGAAACCCATGTTATAGTTATTCATTACCTCTTCTACTTGCTTAGAAGCAGTATCGATCAAGGTTACCTTCTCAGCAGGGATATTGATGTCTTTAAGGTTAAATGACAAACCACCCTGAAAAGCCATCTTAAATCCTAATTCCTTAATATCATCAAGGAATTGGGCAGCGCGCGCCATACCGGTGTTTTTTACTACATCACCAATAATATCACGAAGTGATTTTTTGGTCAACAGCTCATTTATATAACCAACTTCGGCAGGTACATGTTGGTTAAACAACACACGGCCTACAGTAGTATCAATCAATTTGTTTACAATGCTTCCATCGCGTTCTTTAACATTGGCTTTAACTTTTATAAAAGCGTGCAAGTCAATTTTTTTCTCGTTATAAGCGATGATAACTTCTTCTGCAGAGTAGAAAGCTAAACCTTCGCCTTTTACAACGCGGGTAGCATCTGTTTTACGGCCTTTAGTAATGTAGTAAAGACCCAAAACCATGTCCTGAGAAGGTACTGTAATTGGCGTACCATTAGCAGGGTTCAAAATATTGTGTGATGCAAGCATCAACACCTGTGCTTCCAAAATTGCGGCGTTACCAAGCGGCACGTGAACGGCCATCTGGTCACCGTCAAAGTCGGCGTTGAATGCGGTACAGGTTAACGGGTGCAACTGGATAGCTTTGCCTTCAACCAATTTAGGCTGGAATGCCTGTATACCCAAACGGTGTAGCGTAGGTGCACGGTTTAATAATACCGGGTGTCCTTTAAGTACGTTCTCCAATATATCCCAAACCAGTGGGTCTTTACGGTCAACAATCTTCTTAGCAGATTTTACCGTTTTAACCACACCACGCTCAATCATTTTACGAATGATAAACGGTTTGAACAGCTCGGCAGCCATATCCTTCGGTAAACCACACTCATGCAGTTTAAGATTAGGCCCTACAACAATTACTGAACGTGCAGAGTAGTCAACACGTTTACCCAATAAGTTTTGACGGAAACGGCCTTGTTTACCTTTCAGTATGTCTGAAAGTGACTTCAAAGCACGGTTACCTTCAGTTTTTACCGCGTTAACTTTACGTGAGTTATCAAATAACGAGTCAACAGCTTCCTGCAACATACGTTTCTCATTACGTAAAATTACCTCTGGAGCTTTGATCTCGATCAAACGTTTTAAACGGTTGTTACGGATGATAACACGACGGTAAAGGTCGTTCAAATCCGAGGTAGCAAAACGGCCACCTTCCAGTGGTACTAACGGACGCAGTTCAGGAGGTATAACCGGAACGATCTTAACGATCATCCACTCAGGGTTATTTTCAATGCGTGTTTTTGAACCCCGGAAAGCTTCAACAACCTGAAGACGTTTTAACGCTTCGTTTTTACGTTGCTGAGAAGTTTCGGTAGCAGCCTGGTGACGTAATTTGAATGAAAGATCATCCAGGTCAATACGTTTCAATAATTCCTCTAAAGCCTCTGCGCCCATTTTGGCCACAAATTTTTGAGGGTCTTTATCATCAAGATACTGGTTCTCTTTTGGTAAGGTATCCAATATATCCAGGTATTCTTCCTCAGTAAGGAAGTCCATTGCAGATATACCGTCGCCCTCTTTAATACCCGGCTGAATTACTACATAACGTTCGTAGTAAATAATCAGGTCAAGCTTTTTGGTTGGTAAACCCAGCAGGTAACCAATTTTATTAGGTAACGAGCGGAAATACCAGATGTGCGCAACAGGAACCACCAAATTGATGTGGCCCATACGCTCACGACGTACTTTTTTCTCGGTAACTTCAACACCGCAACGGTCGCACACGATACCTTTGTAACGTATACGTTTGTATTTACCGCAATGGCATTCATAGTCTTTTACCGGACCAAAAATACGCTCGCAAAATAAACCATCACGCTCAGGCTTATAGGTCCTGTAGTTAATGGTTTCTGGTTTTAAAACCTCACCACTAGAACGCTCCAAAATAGCCTCAGGCGATGCCAGGCTAATGGTGATGGTGGTAAAGTTACTTTTGATTTTATTATCCTTTTTGTAAGACATAGTCTCCTTGTTTTTAATTATTGAAGGATGAATTATTGAATTATTGAATTGGTTTTATCTAACAAGGATTGAATTAAATCAATAATTCAATCCTTCAATAATTCAATAATTAATCAAGCGTGATATCTAAACCTAAACCTCTCAACTCATGAACCAATACGTTGAATGATTCCGGAACTGATGGGGTTGGCAGGTTCTCGCCTTTAACAATAGCCTCGTAAGTTTTGGCACGGCCAACAACGTCGTCAGACTTAACTGTCAATATTTCCTGAAGGATGTTTGCTGCACCGAATGCCTCCAATGCCCAAACCTCCATCTCACCAAAACGCTGACCACCAAACTGGGCTTTACCACCCAAAGGTTGTTGTGTAATTAATGAGTATGGTCCTATTGAACGTGCGTGCATCTTGTCGTCAACCATGTGGCCCAGTTTCAGCATGTAGATAATACCCACAGTTGTTTGCTGGTCAAAACGATCGCCGGTTAAGCCGTTGTATAAGTAAGTACGGCCAGATTCAGGTATACCTGCTTTTTTAACCCACTCTTCTACCTCATCATGGCTTGCACCATCAAAAATAGGAGTAGCGAATTTAACACCCAGCTCTTTACCTGCCCAACCTAATACGGTCTCGTAGATCTGGCCCAAGTTCATACGTGAAGGTACACCCAGTGGGTTCAACACAATATCAACCGGAGTTCCGTCTTCAAGGAATGGCATATCCTCATCACGAACAATACGGGCAACAATACCCTTGTTACCGTGACGGCCCGCCATTTTATCACCTACTTTAAGCTTACGTTTCTTAGCGATGTAAACCTTAGCCATTTGAACAATACCTGATGGAAGTTCATCACCTACGCTGATAGCAAATTTATCACGACGGTAAGCGCCCAATTCTTCGTTCAACTTGATGTTGAAGTTGTGAAGAAGCATTTTGATCTGCTCGTTCTTATCCTCATCAGTTGTCCATTTAGTTGGATTAATGTTCTCATAGTTCAGCTCAGTTAAAATTTTCTGAGTAAACTTAACACCTTTAGCAATCAGCAACTCTTTGTAAACGTTTTGTACACCTTGTGATGTTTTACCGTTTACTATCTCAAAAAGCTTCTCAACCAAAGCACTTCTTAAGTCGCGTACGGCTTTTTCGTGCTTGGTATCCAACTTATCTATTTGTGCTTTCTCTTCAGCTTTAGTAGTCTTTTTAGCGCGAGAGAATAATTTGGTATCAATAACCACACCTGCAATTGAAGGCGGAGTTTTCAAAGAAGCGTCTTTAACGTCGCCTGCTTTATCACCAAATATCGCACGTAAAAGTTTCTCTTCCGGTGAAGGATCAGACTCACCTTTAGGGGTGATCTTACCAATTAGGATATCGCCTTCTTTAACCTCAGCGCCTACACGGATGATACCGTCTTCGTCAAGGTCTTTAGTAGCTTCTTCTGATACGTTAGGGATGTCGGCAGTTAACTCCTCTTCCCCACGTTTGGTATCACGCACCTCCAGTTCAAACTCTTCAACGTGAAGCGATGTAAAGATATCCTGAGATACAACGCGCTCAGAAATTACAATCGCATCCTCAAAGTTATAACCCTGCCAAGGCATGAACGCCACTTTAAGGTTACGACCCAAGGCTAACTCGCCATCTTGCGTAGCGTAGCCTTCGCAAAGCACCTGTCCTTTTTCAACGCGCTGGCCTTTTTTAACAATTGGCTTAAGGTTGATGGTAGTACTTTGGTTGGTTTTTTTGAACTTGGTTAAAATATAGCTTTTTGAATCGCCATCGAAAGAAACCAAACGGTCATCTTCGTTACGATCATATTTAATTACTATCTGGTTAGCATCAACATACTCAACCACACCATTGCCTTCAGCATTGATAAGGGTACGAGAGTCTTTTGCTACACGGCCTTCCAAACCGGTACCCACAATTGGCGCCTCAGGGCGCAATAGTGGTACGGCCTGGCGTTGCATGTTTGAACCCATCAACGCACGGTTAGCATCATCATGCTCCAGGAACGGAATTAATGAAGCTGCAATTGATGTGATCTGGTTCGGCGCAACGTCCATCAAATCCAAACGCTCAGGCTCAATAATAGGGAAGTCACCTTCAAAACGAGCTTTTACCCTTGGCGTAGCAAACTCGCCTTTATCATCATATACTGCGTTAGCCTGACCGATAGTTTTACCATCTTCGTCTTCAGCTGATAAGTAAATTACCGGTTCCTGAACCTGTACTTTACCATCAATAACGCGTTTGTATGGTGTTTCAATGAAACCTAAGTTGTTGATCTTAGCGTGAACACACAATGAAGAGATCAAACCAATGTTTGGACCCTCCGGTGTTTCAATAGTACACAACCTACCGTAGTGGGTATAGTGAACGTCACGAACCTCGAAACCTGCACGCTCACGAGAAAGACCACCGGGACCTAAGGCTGACAGACGACGCTTGTGCGTGATCTCTGCCAGTGGATTGGTTTGGTCCATGAACTGTGATAACTGGTTGGTTCCGAAGAACGAGTTGATCACAGATGATAGTGTACGTGCGTTGATCAGGTCGGTTGGTGTAAATACCTCATTGTCGCGGATGTTCATACGCTCGCGGATGGTACGGGCCATACGGGCCAAACCAACGCCAAACTGAGCATATAACTGCTCACCTACTGTACGAACACG
The DNA here is from genome assembly GCF_002797815.1 of Mucilaginibacter auburnensis. Taxonomy (NCBI): domain Bacteria; kingdom Pseudomonadati; phylum Bacteroidota; class Sphingobacteriia; order Sphingobacteriales; family Sphingobacteriaceae; genus Mucilaginibacter; species Mucilaginibacter auburnensis. Next base: position 1,167,505 of record NZ_PGFJ01000001.1, on the reverse strand, counting down.
ACGGTTTGACAAGTGATCAATATCATCCACCTCAGCTTTTGAGTTGATCAACTTGATAAGGTACTTAACAATCGCAATAATGTCCTGCTTGGTTAAAACTTTGATCTCTTCTGAAGTATCCAGTTTCAACTTGCGGTTAATGCGGTAGCGGCCCACATCACCCAGGTCATAACGTTTGTCAGAGAAGAACAACCTGTCAATAATACCGCGTGCGGTTTCTTCATCAGGTGGTTCAGCATTACGCAATTGACGGTAAATGTGCTCAACCGCCTCTTTCTCTGAGTTTGAAGTATCTTTTTGTAATGTATTATATATAATGGTGTAATCACCGCTTGATGCGCTATCCTCCTTGTTAAGGATAATGGTTTTAACGCCCGCGTCAATGATCATATCAATGTGATCATCTTCTAACACGGTTTCACGCTCAAGAATGATTTCGTTACGGTCAATAGAAACTACTTCACCGGTATCCTCATCCACAAAATCTTCCACCCATTTTTTCAGCACCCTTGCAGCAAGCTTACGGCCAATAAATTTCTTCAGGCCAGATTTGCTCACTTTAACTTCGTCGGCCAGTTCAAATAACTCTAATATATCTTTATCAGAATCGTAACCAATGGCACGTAGTAAGGTAGTAACCGGGAATTTTTTCTTACGGTCAATATAAGCGTACATTACGTTGTTAACGTCGGTAGCAAACTCAATCCATGAACCTTTGAAAGGAATAACACGGGCAGAGTATAATTTGGTACCGTTAGTGTGGCGGCTTTGACCAAAGAATACACCAGGCGAACGGTGTAACTGCGATACAATAACACGCTCGGCACCGTTGATAACGAAAGTACCTTTAGGGGTCATGTAAGGGATGGTACCCAGATACACGTCCTGAACTATGGTTTCGAAATCTTCGTGCTCGGCATCGTTACATGACAGGCGCAGCTTTGCCTTTAAAGGCACGCTGTAAGTTAAGCCGCGCTCAATACACTCGCGTATATCATAACGTGGCGGGTCAATAAAGTAATCCAAAAATTCAAGAACGAATATGTTCCTTGAATCGGAAATCGGAAAATTTTCAGCAAATACTTTAAACAAACCTTCTTTGTGGCGGTTGTCTGAAGTAGTTTCTAATTGAAAAAATTCCTGGAAAGATTGCAACTGAACATCCAGAAAATCGGGGTATTCAAGTACCTTCCGGCTGGTTGCAAAGTTAACTCTTTGATTAATTTGGTTTGCCAAGGTATTATAAATTTAGTTAACTGTTAGATGTGAGATTTGAGATGTGAGATATGAGATTAGCAAATTTTAGGCCAAATTGGCTAAAATCTCAAATCTCACGTCTCCTATCTAAAGTATATAAACAGCAATAGACCCCGACCAAAACAGGTCGGAGTCTCTGTGCTTTTTTGTATGGGTTAAATTACTTAACCTCAACTACCGCTCCGGCTTCTTCTAATTGAGCTTTCAAAGTTTGAGCTTCTTCTTTAGATACACCAGTTTTTAATTCTTTAGGTGCACCGTCAACAAGATCTTTAGCTTCTTTCAAGCCAAGGCCGGTAAGGTCTTTTACTAATTTAACTACAGCTAATTTTTGGCCACCTGCTTCTTTCAGGATAACGTCAAATGCTGTTTGCTCAGCAGCAGCTGCAGGAGCGTCATCGCCACCAGCAGGAGCAGCAGCAACTGCAACAGCAGCAGCAGCAGGCTCAATGCCATACTCATCTTTCAATATCTGAGCTAATTCGTTTACTTCTTTTACTGTTAAGTTTACCAACTGTTCAGCAAACGCTTTTAAATCCGCCATTTTATTTTGTGTTTTATTGTAATGCTTTGTTTTTAATTACCAAACTTATAGGTGTTTGGATTAACCTTCTCTTTCTTGTAATGTTTTTACTAATCCTGCCAATGTGTTTCCGCCTGATTGTAGAGCAGATACAACATTTTTTGCTGGTGATTGCAGTAATCCAATGATCTCGCCAATCAGTTGTTCTTTTGATTTCAGCTTGATCAAAGTATCCAGCTGGTTATCGCCAATAAATACTGATGAATCAATATATGCTGCTTTTAAAACCGGTTTGTCGCCAGCTTTTCTCAATTGTTTGATCAACTTTGCCGGAGCAGTTGCTGATTTTGAGAAAAGAATAGATGATGAACCTTTTAATACATCATATATATCGCCAAAGTCTCCGCCGGCAGCTTCCATAGCTTTTTTGATCAAGCTGTTTTTGGTAACCTGCATTTTGATGTCGGCATCAAAACATTTTCTGCGTATATCGTTTACTTTTGCAACCGTTAAGTCTGAAGTATCAGTAATATAAAAATTACCGTATTCCTTCATTGTTTCAGTCAGGGCAAGAACCAAGTCGTATTTTTCTTCTTTAGTCATGATTTTATATCCCCGTTACTGTTTTTGTTTCAATTTCTATCCCCGGAGACATAGTTGAAGAGAGGTGTATGCTCTTGAAATATGTTCCTTTAGCTGCTGATGGTTTCAATTTTGAGATGGTTTGCAATACTTCTAATGCATTCTCATAAATTTTTTCAGCAGGGAAAGATGATTTACCTATTGAGGTGTGAATGATACCGGTTTTATCAACCTTGAAATCTATCTTACCGCCTTTTACATCAGTTACAGCTTTACCAACCTCGGTAGTTACTGTTCCTGATTTAGGGTTTGGCATTAAGTTACGCGGACCTAAAATACGGCCCAAACGTCCAACTTTCGCCATAACACTTGGCATTGTAATGATAATATCTACATCAGTCCATCCGCCTTCAATTTTGGCAATAAACTCGTCCAAACCTACAAAATCTGCACCTGCGTCTTTAGCTTCTTGTTCCTTGTCAGGAGTAACTAAAGCCAGTACACGTACAGTTTTACCGGTTCCATGAGGTAAGGTTGCTATACCACGCACCATTTGATTGGCTTTACGTGGGTCAACACCTAAACGTACATCAATATCAACTGACGAATCAAACTTGGTTAAAGTAAGTTCTTTTACCAAAGCAGATGCATCCTGTAAAGAATACGCTTTGTTAGCCTCAATTTTGGAGAGTGCCACTTTTTGATTTTTTGTTAATCTAGCCACTGTCTTTAACTGATTTTAATAATTAATTGTTGTTCCAGGGAGCTGTACCGCTAACGGTTATCCCCATGCTGCGTGCAGTACCTGCTACCATTTTCATGGCTGACTCTACTGTGAACGCGTTCAAATCGGTCATTTTATCTTTGGCAATGGTCTCAACCTGCTCCCAGTTTACACTGGCAACTTTTTTACGGTTAGGTTCTGCCGACCCGCTTTTTAAACCTGTTGCTTCCATTAACTGGATAGCTACCGGTGGGGTTTTAATGATAAAATCAAATGACTTGTCAACGTAAACAGTAATCACTACAGGTAACACTTTACCAGGACGATCCTGGGTACGTGCATTGAACTGCTTGCAAAACTCCATAATGTTCACACCTTTTGCACCCAATGCAGGGCCAATTGGAGGAGATGGGTTTGCAGCGCCGCCCTTTACTTGCAGCTTTACCATCGCACCGACTTCTTTTGCCATCTTTTGCTTTTTTTAATTAGTAGTACTCAATGTTATAAGTGGAAGCATGTAACATTTAAGATTTTTAGATTTGAGATATTAGATTTGAGATTTGAGACTCTTACCGTATATCTTAATCTATATATTTCATTATTCAATTCGATTTATTTGATTTTGATGTCTCACATCTAAAATCTCATATCTCAAATCTATTCTTTCTCTACCTGCATGTAATTCAATTCAAGCGGCGTACGGCGCCCAAATATCTTTACCATTACTTTCAGTTTCTTTTTCTCTTCGTTCACCTCTTCTATCACACCGCTGAAACCGTTGAAAGGGCCATCCATTACTTTAACGTTCTCACCTACGTAGTAAGGTACGTTCATGGTTTCGCCCTGTGCGGTCATCTCATCAACCTTACCTAAAATACGGTTAACTTCGGCCTGGCGTAAAGGGATAGCATTACCTGCCTTATCACCCAAAAAGCCAATTACACTGTTTATATTTTTAATGATGTGTTCTAACTCACCATCCAGAGCAGCTTCCATCAACACATATCCCGGGAAGTAATTACGCTCTTTGGCAATCTTCTTGCCATCGCGCATCTGATAATATTTTTCGGTTGGAATTAAAACCTGTGGTACAAGGTGCGATATACCTAAACGGTTTATCTCGGCATCAATATATTGCTTTACCTTTTTTTCTTTACCACTAATGGCCCTAACTACATACCACTTTAACTGATCACTCATTCTTATTATATATTATTAAGCAAGTGAACTATAAAACTTATTAAGCAGGGTACCAATAATCTGGTCCATACCAAAAATCAGCAATGCAATAATAACCGCTGCAATAAGCACTAATATAGCGCTGCTTTGAAGTTCTTTCCAGGTTGGCCAGGTAACTTTCTGGGTCAACTCAATGTACGACTCTTTAATATATTCTGATACGCCAGCCATTTATTCTACTTGCTAATGTGCACGGGAACAAGGATTCGAACCCTGATCAAAGGTTTTGGAGACCTCTATTCTACCGTTGAACTATTCCCGTGTATTAACCCCCTACCCCCTTGAAGGGGGAACAAAAGGGTAACTTTTGTTTTTTATGTAACAAAGTACTTAGCTCTTTTAAAGCTAAGTACTTTGAATAAATTAACCCATTCCTTATTCCCTTTGCAGGGCTTAGGGGGTCTTAATTTAATATTTCAGTTACCTGACCGGCACCTACTGTTCTACCACCCTCACGGATAGCGAAACGTAAGCCTTTTTCCATCGCGATAGCGTTGATCAACTTTACAGTGATGGTAACGTTATCACCAGGCATAACCATTTCTACTCCTGGCTCCAATGAGATCTCACCGGTTACGTCAGTAGTACGGAAATAGAATTGCGGACGGTATTTGTTGAAGAATGGAGTGTGACGGCCACCTTCTGCTTTTGATAATACGTAAACTTCTGCTTTGAAATCAGTGTGAGGAGTTACTGAACCTGGTTTGCAGATAACCATACCACGACGGATATCAGTTTTCTCAATACCACGTAACAATAAACCTACGTTGTCACCAGCTTCACCACGGTCAAGGATCTTGCGGAACATCTCAACACCAGTTACGGTTGATTTTAAGTTCTCAGCACCCATACCTAAGATGTCAACTTGCTCACCTGAGTTAATAACACCACGCTCAATACGACCTGTAGCAACAGTACCACGACCAGTAATTGAGAATACGTCTTCAACAGGCATCAAGAATGGAAGATCTGTCAAACGTGGAGGGATTGGGATGTAGCTATCTACAGCATCCATTAGCTCCATAATTTTACCAACCCATTTTGGATCGCCGTTCAAGCCACCCAAAGCAGAACCTTGGATAACAGGGATATCGTCGCCAGGGAATTCGTAGAATGATAATAATTCACGAACTTCCATCTCAACAAGTTCTAACAATTCCGGATCATCAACCATGTCAACTTTGTTCATGAAAACAACAAGTGCAGGTACACCTACCTGACGAGCTAACAGGATGTGCTCACGAGTTTGTGGCATCGGACCATCAGTAGCAGCAACAACAATGATTGCACCGTCCATCTGAGCAGCACCGGTAACCATGTTTTTAACGTAGTCAGCGTGACCTGGACAGTCTACGTGAGCGTAGTGACGGTTAGCAGTTGAATACTCAACGTGTGCAGTGTTGATAGTGATACCGCGTTCTTTTTCTTCAGGAGCAGAGTCAATTGAATCAAATGAACGAGCTTCTGATAAACCTGCATCAGCTAATACTTTAGTGATAGCTGCAGTTAAGGTAGTTTTGCCGTGGTCAACGTGACCGATAGTGCCGATGTTTAAGTGCGGCTTACTGCGGTCAAACTTTTCTTTTGCCATGATTTATTTTTGTTTGTAGGTTAATTTATATTTTAAAACTATTACTTATTAATATATAAGCTGAGCCAACAATGGGATTTGAACCCATGACCTCTTCCTTACCAAGGAAGTGCTCTACCCCTGAGCTACGTCGGCTTATTTGTTCAGTCAGCAGTATTCAGTTTACAGTTAGCAGTATAACTGCCTACTGCTAACGGCCCATTGCCAACTGCAACTGAGCGGAAGACGAGGTTCGAACTCGCGACCTATAGCTTGGAAGGCTATCGCTCTACCAACTGAGCTACTTCCGCTTAAACAAGTTTGCAGTTCACAGTTTCCAGGTAGCAGTTAAACTGCCAGCTGCCTACTGCAAACTGCTTACTCACATGTGGGGGGAGAAGGATTCGAACCTTCGTAGCCGAAGCAACGGATTTACAGTCCGTCCCATTTGACCGCTCTGGTATCCCCCCAAAGCTGATTTCGGATTTTAGATTTACGATTCCGGATTTATACTCCGAAATTGAAAACCGATATCCGATATCAAACTGAGCCTCCTATCGGGATCGAACCAATGACCTACTGATTACAAGTCAGTTGCTCTACCAGCTGAGCTAAGGAGGCTTATTTACCTTTTATTTGTTTTGCCTGAGCAAACTATCGGGAGTTACCACGAAAACCTTTCGGTCAATTTATACAGGTATATTTTTTATTTTAAAGAACCTTCCCTTATTATCCGAAGTGGTGATTAATACCTCTCCGAAAGGGATTGCAAATTTACACATTTTTACTCCCGTTCAAAATTTTTTATTAAAAAAAATATTAGCGGTTTCGAGCCGCAATGTTAGGGAATTTTTATTGCCTTTTTTGCCTTGAAAGCACATTTTTATAAAAAAAACCAAATGCTTACTTAACATGCTGATGATGTTGAAGTTAAACTACAACTTTTTAAAAAAAGCTGATCTATCCCTGCGTTTTATCAAATTTGTTGAAATACTACACTAATCGATTAATATGACCTTGGCAATATATTATGTGACCTAATTTGAATACATCCATATTTAGGTATTAAATGTGGCAACACCTATTAGCGGTAAACAATTTTTATATTGAAAAACAGTGTTTTAACACGTTTAAGTTTAAGTGAACCCAAAAGGGGCTTACTTATTGACTACTCCGATGCAACGAACATATGTTCAGAAATAAAAATTTTCTATTATTATGAAACTCAATTTTACAAAATCGTTGATGGTGCTTGCCGCATTAAGCTCATCAACAGCAGTATTTGCACAAACGTATTCAGACACTACCAGCCGTTTCGACAAAAAGAACTTCCGTACATGGTCTATCGGTTTACACGGAGGCATGTTAACACACTTTACCCCTTTTAATAGCCAAAACAATGGCGACTTTTTAACGCCACAGGAAACATGGGGCTACGGTGGTTACATCAAAAAGCAAATTCTACCGGGCTTTGGTATCCAGGCAGATTTCCTTGCGGGTACCGTACAAGGTTCAAGAGCTAACATTTTGCCAGCTGGTTCAAACGCGCAGGATGTGAGCAGCTTTAAAAGCACCATACAATGGTCTGGAGCTTTAAGCATGAACATTACTTTGGCTAACCTTAGCTTAAATCAAAAAAGAAGCGTATTGCAGCCTTATTTTACTGCAGGTGCTGGTGTAATGTCATCAAGCGCTAACGTGCGTAATGTACCGGGTAGCGGAAACACTACTTATGACGAATCGATCTTCATTCCGGTAGGTGCTGGTTTTAAATTAGGTTTATCAAGAGGCATTAACCTTGATTTAGGTTACAATGTAAACTTTGTTAAGTCAAACCGTTTTGACGGTGTTGCAGGCGCCATGAGCGATCGTTTCTCATACGCTCACGCAGGTATTGAGATTGCCTTGGGTAAAAAATCATCTCCGCAATTGCAAAACTACAGCGCTGCTGCTGCACTACGTGAAGCTGCTGCTGCCGAAAGTGCTTACTTAAGAGGCCGTTTAGCTGAAGCTGAACAAAAACGTATGGCTGATGAGCAGGCACGTATTGCTTTAGAGCAACAATATGCTAAAGACATGGCTGATGATGATGCCGATGGTGTAGCGAACAAATTTGACAAATGCGCAGGTACAGCTGCAGGTACACAAGTTGATGGTGCCGGTTGCCCGTTAAAAACTCCTGCTCCGGTTGTTAGAGAACGTGTTATTGTAACAGAATCTGACCGCCGTGTAGTTGGTGAGGCTATTAAAAACCTTGAGTTTGAATTAGGTAAAGCTACTATCAAAGAAAAGTCATACCCAACACTTAACCGTGTTGCTGATCTGTTAAAAGAGAAAAGCTTTAGCTTGAAACTTGCCGGTCATACAGATAATACAGGTTCAATGGCTACTAACATGGCTTTATCAAAAGCACGTGCCGAAGCGGTTAAATCATACTTGGTAGCTCAAGGTGCAAATGCGTCATTAATTGAAGCTACAGGTTACGGACCAAACCAACCAATTGCAACAAATAAAACTGCAGCTGGTCGTCAGCAAAACCGTAGGGTTGAATTTTCGTTAAACTAATAACATCAATCCAAAAAAATCATGAAAAAAGTTTTAATCGCAGCAGCTTTAGCCTTCACCGGCTTTGCAGCACAAGCACAAATTCAACGCGGTAACGTGTTAATGGGCGGTAACATTGCTAACCTGAGCCTTGGCTTAGATAACAGTAAACAGTTTAGCTTTGACCTTACACCAACCGCAGCCTGGTTTATTGAAGACAACCTGGCATTGGGTGGTTACATCGACTTTGGTGTAACAACTGCAAAAAACTCTCCTACTATTACTCGTTATGGTGTAGGCGCATTAGGCCGCTACTATGCCGGTAATGATGTAGAGATTTTACGTCACGGACGTTTCTTCGGTGAAGTAAATGCTGGTTTTGGCGGAATTAACACAAGCAACGGCACGGGCAATACAAACGGCCTTGCCTTAGGATTCGGCCCTGGTTTTGCCTACTTTATTACGCCAAACGTTGGTTTAGAAACTTTGTTGAAATACAAAGGCGTTGCCGGTTTTGGCAATGCAGCATACCAAAGCACGCTTACACTGTCATTAGGTTTACAGGTTTACCTGCCGGGCCGTAGTACTGCCAACAAGGTTAAAAGCGACATGAGATAATTTGCTTTAAGCTGTTAAAATTAAAGCGATGGGCCGCATAGCCCATCGCTTTTTTTGTTTGCGTTATTTAGTAAATACTTGTAATCCGTCAACAAATTGCACTACTATTATTTACGCATATCTCTATCCTTAAACTGCTTATAATACCTTTTACCGTCCTTTGCACCGTCCCAAACATCGGTAACAGCTTCTATCTTAACAGGTGCATCATTATGCTTTGCGGTTTTAAGCTTAGCTATCCTTCTAAAAGTTCTGTTCCATCGCCTTTTGTCTTGCTTTTCAGATGAGGCTGTAGTTATCCCGAAAAAAGGTGTTTTACGTTGGGAGCGTGACATGCATTTATAAGTAACGATATCAATAAAGCTAATCTATTTCAATTAAGTGATAACAACCGCTTTTCTATTTCTTTTAATATATCTGCCTCCGCCTATGGCTGCAACAACGGTACCCAGCGCTAATGATATAAAGTAACTACCCATTAACGCTTTTATATAAGCGGGTATAAGGAATACGGCAATGGCAAAAGCCAGACAAATAATGCCAGTTATAAAAATGGTTCCACCAACATAATTGGCTAAGCCATTTTTATCCTTACAAGTATTTTCATCATAACCGGCAATAAAACTAACTTGTTTTTAAACTTAATTGCCCATGCAATCAGCATTAGCAGCAGCGCAAAAATGAGTAAGCTGCTCATAATAAAAAGGTCACTTGATGTGAATGGGTCATCATATTAAATAGTGGAGTTATGCTTATAGTTTACGCCTAAGTACCCGAGTAACATACAAACCTACGTAAGAAAGTGCGCTGAACAGTACAATAACTCCAATTAAAGCAATAACTGCTGATACCCACATACTGAATATAAACATTGAGCCAAGCCACAGCAGCAATGATCCTACTACTATATATCCCAGTATTGCGGATGGAGTGATGTTGGCTTTTTTCTTCATTTTTCTTAAGCCAAAATTACATTTAGTAATGTTATGCAATGGCATCAAGAGTAAAAAATACTCTTGATTATAAAGCAGTTAGCACAAATAAAATTAACCATTGATTAAAAATTTCATTAGGAGAAAATTAATGCTATTTTTGTTCAACCTCTACCTAATCTTATCCAATGAAAAGCTACCAGTTAATCTGTGTTACTCTAACGTTAAAAAAATTCAAATTTTATTCTGACGGATTTTACTGATACCGCATCCGCGCAAGCATTATAATACCCTCTACTTTAACCTAAAACTTTATTAACATATAACAATATTTATGAAAAAACTATTTATTCCTTTCTTATTACTGTTTACAATTTTTGCGAGCTGCAAAAAAACATCTATTGAAAACTCACCTACACCTAAGCTTGACAGTGCTTCTAAGCCACCAAAACTCGCTACCATGTCATCAGGCGACGGAGTGCACGACTTACTGGGTTATGGTTACGATGTAACAGGCGTTTATGCCAATCCAATATCGTCTAAATTCTCTGTTATTGATGTAGCCAGATTAAAGGCAGACTTTCCAACCCGGGTTGAATCTCAAGCATCAACGTTGCAAGATTTGAGACTGGTAGCAGGAGAAAACGCGCAATCATACCTGAAAAATCTTGCCACCAATGTATCAAGCTCACTCACACTTGGTATATTCAAAGGAAGCATCTCCGGCTCTTTTAGTGACAACGAGTCTTTCTCGTCAAAATATGTGTACAGCAGTTTCAATCTGATCATTCATCAGAAAATACTCAGATTAAATGCGAGTTATAGCATATTAAAGCAATACCTTCAGCCAACCTTTGAATATGATATACAACATAATACGCCTGAAGCTATAGTTGCCAGTTATGGCACACACGTTTTATCAGACTTTGTACTGGGTGCAAAATTAGAGGCGTTATATAGATCTGAAACTAAAAAATTTGATCGTACCACGGCTGCAAAAGCAGGAGTTGATGTTGGTATAAAAGCCATATTCAGTATCAATACCGGCTATAATTACAGCGCCAATGATACGTATGACAATTATTCTCAGACCTTAAACTATAAAACTTATGGTGGAGACCCTACAAAAAGTTTGGTAGGTAGCATAACAATTGGACAACCTGTATCCGGCATAAACATAGCTGACTGGCAGGGTAGTGCTACACCACAAAATTCACAGTTGGTTGATATAAACCAGGGGGGATTAATTCCAATTTATGAATTAATTGATGACCCGGCAAAAAAAGCCGCTGTAATGACCTACGTTAATCAGTATTTAGCAGCTAACCAGGTTAATGTTACGCCGGTACCTATCCATATGTTCTTTCAAACCTCGCAGGTAAATCATGTTTACACAGCTAACTACAATGACTACCCTTACACACAAAACGGATTTGTTTACTTAGGTGAGGCATTCAAAGCATATGCTTCGCAAATTGATGGTACGCAGCCGGTGCATGTATTTTTTCACCCAACGCAAAAAAATCACTTATACACCATTAACAGGTTTGATTATCCGTATGAGCAAAATGGATTTACCTATATGGGGGTAAACTTTTATGCTTATCCAACCCAGGTGGCCGGCTCTGTAGCCGTACACTGCTATTTTAGCAATAGTCAGAAAAACCACGTGTACACTATAAACAAGTATGATTATCCATATGAAGCTAATGGATATGCTTACTTAGGAATTGCCTTTTACGCGAAGCCGAATTAGGAATTTAATTAACAAAAAAGCGATGGGCAAAACCCATCGCTTTTTTGTTATGATCTGTTTATTCGTAGCCAATGGTACGACTCTGTGTATGATTCCAGCATCCCGCATTATTATCCTTTCCCTGTTATTACTTTCCTGTGCTCTGCTCCCCATCTTGCCAGATCATCAATAATTACCTGTAAAGATTTTCCGTATTGGGTAAGATTATATTCAACCGTTACCGGCTGCGTATTCATTACGGTACGCGTGATCAGCTTATTCATTTCCAGCTCTTTTAGCTCTTTACTCAGCATTTTGTTAGATATGCCCTTCAGGTCGTTAAGTATATCAGAGAAACGCCTTTTGTTATAATAGCAAATGGAAGAGATGATAGAAATTTTCCACTTTCCGTTCAGCACGTCCATTGCATCATGAATGGCCATTATCTCAGCTTTATGACATATACTTTCCATAATAAGTTACCTGGTTACTCAAATGTTACTGTTACTTTTAGTTACAAAGTTACCAAAATAAATAACACAGCAGTAACTTTGCAGGGTAAACATATAAACAAATATAAAAATGAACTTCACAGGTAAAAACGTAGTTATAACAGGTGGCACTACCGGCATTGGGCTGGCCACTGCCAAAGCTTTTATTAATGCAGGTGCTCAAGTATGGATAACCGGCAGAAAAGCTGATAACCTCAAAGCGGCAAGCGAAGAAATTAACAGTGATAAACTAAAAACCGTTCTGTCTGATACGTCAAAACTAACAGACATTGAAGTATTGCAGAACGAGTTTGCAAAAAGCGGCCAAAAACTGGATGTGCTTTTTCTAAACGCAGGGATAGCAACCTTTGCGCCCATTGAGCATGCTACTGAAGCTGATTTTGATGCACAGTTCAACACTAACGTAAAAGGGCCTTATTTTACGTTGCAAAAATTCATCCCCTACCTGGCGGACGGAGCGTCGGTAATTTTCACGTCGTCAATAGTGGCGACCGCATCAAACGCCGGAACGAGTGTTTACTCATCAACCAAAAGCGCGTTAAACAAAGTAGCGAAAATTGCCGCGAATGAACTGGCAGAAAGAAAGATCCGGGTTAATATTGTTAGTCCCGGTCCTATCCTCACCCCTGGTTTTGAAGGCGTAGTTCCGGCTGAAGCAAGACCCAACTTTGCTGCGCTAACCGCGCTGAACAGGTTAGGCCATGCAGACGAAATTGCTAAAACAGTATTGTTCCTTGCTTCCGACGCGGCAAGTTACATCACCGGTACTGAGATAGTTGCCGATGGCGGATATCTTACTTATGCGATGAAATAAATGATTATCTTTTAAATACAGGCGGGCACATTTGTCGGCCTGTATTTTTACTACCTACCTCCCAAACACCCCCGGATACAACATGGCAGCCTTCAAAATAAAGTTAAGTGAGTCGGTTACCCATATTTCGCCATTCAAGGCCATTTGCAAAACCTGCGGTGCGGGTATTAGCACCACTTCGATATCTTCGGTGGCATCCAGCTTTTGTTCGGCAGTACTTTCTGCATCAAAAACAATAAAGCCATAGGTTTCCTGCTTGAGTTTGGTAGGATTAATAGCTATTTTTCCTAATGATATTAATTGATGCTCGGTAGCTTTTATGCCGGTTTCTTCTTCCAGTTCGTTCAGGGCCGATTGAATGATGGTTTTGTTGGTTTGCTGTAACCCACCGGGAATTTCTAAAGTAATCTGGCCGAGCCCATGCTTATACTGCCGCACCAAAACCACCTCATTTTGCTTGGTAATGGCCAGTACCTGCACCACATCGCCCAGGCGCGAAAAGTAATAATCGTAAACATTATTATTACGTAGTCGCACCTGTTGTTTTGTTAGCGGGAACCACGGACTTGGCGATATATCCTCTTCTTCTAAAACCGTCCAGGGTTGTATTTCTTTTTTTATCATCAGTTATGCTTAGTGTATTGAAAGGTGTCCCATGTGGTGGACCAAAATCACGTAACTTTATTAAAATATTCAACACATTGAATATCAATTTTTTATTTAAATATTAAAGCTAGTACTGCTTACTTAAAAGTTGTCCAACAGCATTACAAGCGTTTACTTAAGTCGCTTTTAATCAATTATTTAAATTTTTTAAACCAATAGAAAAAACACGCAAGTCGCACATTTAGATGGACCGGCTTAGTGTTTAAAAAACTATTGCATCAGTTCGGGGTCAGTTAGCACAAAACCGGTTTCGTCTTCTTTCTTTTTATAAACGCCTTCCGGATAAGCTGTAACCATCAGTTCTAACGTTGGCCAAACAATGCCATGGAACAAGTGACCGCCGCGCATAGTGCCATCGCTTTGGCTTACGCTCATGTGTACATGCACAACCGGCTTGCCATTATAGGTAGCTATATTACCAATAAAAGAAACGATCTCGGCTTGTTGCTTAACAGGGAAGATGTGGTACATCTGCTTATCCCTGTCATAGCTACCCAACCTGCCCGAACTTATAGCACCCACCGCGTTAAACTGCGCGAACTTGATACCCTCCTTCTCCGCGAACTCTGTCACCCCGGAAAGAATATCATCACCACGGAATAGAGCAACGATATAGGTTTTGACTTTACCATTGGTATTAACCAGCCTGTATTTCATAGCGGGGGCTTTGCCCTTTTCAATAACTTGTCCGGGTTTTACGTATTCGTCATCCTGCGCGAAGGCAAAATTGGCAGTTAACATCAGGAGTAGAACGGGTAGTAGTTTGTTCATAGTATGTGATATATTAGTTTGTTGCTATTGCCGCGCGATACTTCTCCTCGTCAAACTCCTTCTCGCTTTTGGCAATTACCACGGTTGCCATTCCGTTGCCTATCATGTTGGTAATAGCCCGCGCTTCAGACATAAAGCGATCTACCCCCAATAATATAGCCACGCCTTCTACAGGAATCACCTTAATAGCGGTCAAGGTAGAAGCCAGCACAATAAAGCCGCTGCCCGTCACACCTGCGGCACCCTTTGAGGTAACCATGAGTATGCCGATAATGGTAAGCTGCTGCTCCCAACTCAACGGTATATTAAATACCTGCCCCAAAAATATAACCGACATAGACAGGTAGATAGTGGTTCCATCCAGATTAAATGAATAGCCCGCAGGTATAACCAAACCCACCACCGAGCGCGAACAGCCAAAGCGTTCCATCTTCTCCATCATAGCGGGTAGAACAGGTTCGGAGGATGAGGTGCCGAGTACAATTAATATCTCCTGCCTGATGAATTTGAGATATTGCCACAAACTGAATTTGTAGATATAACAAATTACATTCAGCACAACAAATATGAACAGGAACATGGTTAAGTATACCGAGCCCATCAACTTCAACAGCGGCTGTAAAGTTTCAATACCATAAGTACCCACTGTATACGCCATGCCGCCAAAAGCGCCAATGGGCGCTACCTTCATTACCATGTGCATCATAATAAACAATGCTTTTGATATTCTTTCGAATAGGTTAATTACAGCATGTCCGCTTTCCCCCATCCTACTCAATGCGATGCCAAACAGCACAGCGAAAAAAAGCACTTGAAGAATCTCCCCTTTGGCAAGAGCGTCAAAGAAATTATTTGGAACAATATTCGCCAGAAAATCGCCCCAATGCATCTCGGAAGCGGCCTTTTCATATTGGGCAATGTTCCCGGTGTTAACCTTTACGTGACTTACAAAGCCGGCACCCGGCTTAAGTACGTTACAAACCACAACGCCTATTAGCAGCGCGAAGGTGGTTACTATCTCAAAATAAAGCAATGCCTTGCCTCCTACCCTGCCCACCTTTTTCATATCTTGCATACCAGCTATACCCAACACTATGGTTAAAAATATAACCGGGGCTATCAGCATATTTATTAATTTAATAAAGATTTTGCCGATGAGCTGCGCCGTTTTGGCAAATTGAGGAAAGTATAAACCAACCACCACACCTAAGGCGATGGCTACCAAAACCTGGAAGGTAAGGTTGCTGTATAATCGTTTCATGCGCTTCACAATAATACGATAAAAAACTATCTTCGTTGGCATGTCACCTTCAGAAGCTAAACAACAAATAGACGCATTATCGGCAGAGCTTAAACAGCACACCTACAATTACTATGTGCTGGCTATGCCCACCATATCTGATTTTGATTTTGATAAAAAACTGGAGCAGCTTGCCGCACTGGAGAAGCAGTTCCCCGAGTTTCTGGACCCCGATTCGCCTACACAAAGGGTGGGCGGCTTCGTTACCAAGGAGTTCACCACCGTGCGCCACCGCTGGCCTATGCTCTCATTAGGTAACACCTATAATGAGCAGGAATTGTTAGACTTTGACCAACGCATCCGTAAAGCCATTGGTGATAATTTTGAATATGTATGCGAGTTGAAGTTTGATGGTTTATCTATGAGTCTTACTTACCAGGATGGTAAATTGTTAAGAGCGGTTACCCGTGGCGATGGTTCGCAAGGCGACGATGTTACCACCAACGTAAAAACCATACACACCATACCTAAACGTCTGCATGGCGTTGGCTATCCCGACACGTTTGAGATCCGCGGCGAAGTATTTATGCACCGCAAGGCATTTGAACGACTAAACCAGGAGCGTATAGACAACGGAGAGCAACCTTATGCTAACCCCCGCAACTTTGCTTCGGGTACCATCAAACTCCAAGATTCGAGCGAGGTAGCTAAGCGTCCGCTGGATTGCTTTTTGTATGGTTTGTATACAGAAAAGACCTTATTTAAAACCCATTGGGAAAGTTTGCAGGGTGTTAAAGACTGGGGCTTTCATGTTAACAACGAAAGTCGACTTTGCAATAATATTGAAGAAGTGCTTGCTTTTATTACCGAGTGGGATAAACGCCGCTTTGAACTAAGCTATGATATTGACGGAATTGTTATTAAAGTGAACAGCTACGGTCAGCAACAGGAATTGGGCTTCACCGCCAAATCGCCACGCTGGGCCATATCTTATAAATACAAAGCTGAGCAGGTACAAACCCAGCTATTGGAGGTTACTTACCAGGTAGGGCGCACCGGGGCTGTTACTCCGGTGGCCAACCTGAAACCAGTTTTACTGGCAGGCACCACAGTAAAACGTGCTACCCTGCACAATGCCAACGAGATTTTACGCCTCGATCTGCACAAAGGCGATTGGGTGTTTGTGGAAAAAGGCGGCGAGATTATCCCGAAGATCATCAGCGTGAATCTGGATAAACGCGACGCTTCTGCGGAAGCAATACAATACGTTACACATTGCCCTGAATGCGGCACGCAGCTAAAACGGCAGGAAGGCGAGGCTGCCTTTTACTGCCCTAATGATGAAGGCTGTCGCCCACAGATCACCGGGAAAATGCAGCACTATGTTGGCCGAAAAGCCATGAATATTGACGGCTTGGGTGATGAAACCATTGAGACCTTATTCGCCCGAGGTTTTATCAGGCATATCAGTGATATATATGCATTAAACAACCAGCAGGATAACCTTAAAACAATGGAGCGCTTTGGTGAAAAGTCTATCACCAACATGCTGGAGGGTATTGAAAAATCAAAACAGATGCCGTTTGAAAAAGTGCTGTTTGGTTTAGGCATCCGCTTTATTGGTGAAACCGTAGCTAAAAAGCTGGCGGCTTATTTTAAAAATATTGACGCGCTGATGGCGGCCTCATTTGATGAATTAATTGCTGTTGATGAGATAGGCGACCGCATAGCCCACAGCCTGATTGAATATTTCAGTACAGACAAGCACCGCGAGGAAATAGAGAAACTACGAGCCGCAGGTTTGCAATTTGAGGTTGAAGAAAAAGAAGTAACCTTTGCCAGCGACAAGTTTGCAGGTAAAAGCTTCATCATATCCGGCGTGTTTGAAAAATACTCGCGCGATGAGCTGAAAGACATTATTGAGCAAAACGGCGGCAAAATTCTCAGCAGCATTTCTGCCAAACTGAACTACCTGGTTGCCGGCGATAACATGGGACCATCAAAATTAGAGAAAGCAACCAAGCTTAATATTCCTATTATAAGTGATGAGGAGTTGCTGGCGATGTTGCAGTAGCAATCGTTGGTTTAACCTTGTTTATAAGATTCTTCGCTGCGCTCAGAATGACAAAACAATTTTTAATATATCAACTCAAAGAACTGTCATTCTGAGCGCAGCGAAGAATCTTATAAGCATATTACCGTTATGCTTTTTAAAGAATTAACACTTACTCCTCATCCAACTCCTCACCTACTATACTTAAAATATCATCGGCCTGGGCGAAGTTGCTGCGTACAAAGTGGCACCAATCGCATTCTTTTTTACCGCAGCCGGTGTTAAAATCATGCGCCAGTATTTTTGAATAAACGTCAGTGATCTGATCGGTAACTATCTTAATATCGTCATCGCTGATCACCACCTTTTCTTTGCGATAGTCATCCCCATCAGGTTCAACAAAGTCAAAAATAGTGGTAGTTACGTCCCAGTCGTTACTGCGATCGTTATCAATCAATATCTTATAAAAAACAGCCTGCCGCCAATAATCACCGCCGTTAGGCAAGTCGTCATCGGGACCTTTCAACTTTTTGAAGGCATTTTTAACCTTGCCGGTTTTGTAATCAACAATGGTAGCGTGTTTGCTAACAAACTCAATTTTATCAAGGTTACCTTTTATGGGCACACCTTTAACCTCAATATTTTTAATTGGGCGCTCGGTTACGGCAACTTTGTTCCAGGTTGGTATGTTCTGCTCATAATAAGATGGTAATATTTTCTCACCATAATCATTGCGCAGCTTGAATTCTTCTTTGGTAAACGAGTCGCGGTTGCGGTACATATACCACCTGAACTCTTTCATAAACTGCTCGGTAGACGGGAAATTATCCTCATCATCTTTCAACCACCTGAAAGCTTTATTCAACGCCCAATGCACCGCCTGCCCAAACGTAGCCGAAGGACTTTTACCCGATGGCACCCTTATTAAACACTGAAAATAAAAACGAAGCGGGCAATCCAGGTAATTGTTTAAATGCGTTACAGACAGCGTGTAGTTTTGCAGCAGTTGGTTGATATAGTTGGTATCAAGCAATTCAACCTTGGGTTTTTCAGCTTCGCTAAACTGTGTGGCATAAAACTCCATCATGTCAACATCGCTCACCTGCGGATGCTCTATCAGCATATTGGTTTCGGCAACTATCTCGCCTACAAATTGCGAGGCCTCCTGCGGTTTCTCATTCCTGTCGGCACCGGCGTATGAAATAGATAAGTGTTGCTTAGCGCGGGTAAGTGCTACATAAAACAACCTGCGCGATTCTTCTTTTTGTGATGAATCATCAGCAACGGCTTGCGTTAAGGTATCAGGATAGCTAAAGCCACGGTTACGTCCTTTGCTGTCCCATGTTTTTTTATCGCATCCTATTAAAAACACATGCTCAAACTCCAGTCCTTTTGAACCGTGCGCGGTTAGGAAGTTTACACCGTTATCTGAATATATTACCCGGTTGAGCGCTAAACGGATACCATTCTTCTTCATCAGGTCAATGGTCTCCAATAGTTGAGATAGTTTTATCTCAGGCGACTTGCGGCTTTCGTCTTTCAGGAAATCAAAAAAGTTGGTAAGCATCTGCATGTACGAGCCCTTGTCCGGCTGGTGCATAATGAACTTTAAAATACCCATTTTAGAAATAACACTCTGAAACAATTGTTGCAGTGTAGTGCTTACCGCTTCTTTTAACAGGTATTCAATATTATTGATGAGGTATTTCATCTCATCCTGCTGCACCGTATCAAACAAGCCACGCTGCGCGGGCGCCCGCAGTTCGGTAATATACCTGCGTAGCGAGGTTTTAGACTGGTTATTGGCTGCCGTACTAAAATTCTCCTTAGATACCGCTATGCTGGCCTTGGCTATCTCAATAGGCGGAATGTTAAAGAAATCATAATGCAGTATCTCAAAGAGCAAGTTGTCTCCGCTATAAGGCGAATCCAGTTCCATAGCCAGATAGCGTAGTATTGTAATGATCTTCTCGCCAAAAGGTACAGCCAGAATATCAATTTTACGACGGGTGTTTACGGCTATGTTTTTAACGTCGAGGAAATGTATCAGATCTTCCACCTGATTATGGTTGCGGTAGATCACCGCAATTTCTCCCGGCGGAGTGCCATCAGCAATTAATTTTTCAATACTCAACGCCACATCAACCAGCTCCTTGTTAGGATTTTCATACTCGCGTATAACCGGATGGATAGCATTTTTCTCAAAACGGTTGTGCGCCGCGCGGATATCTTTATCTAATGATAGCTGCCGCGTTAGTCGCTCATTGTTATTAGCTATTAAGGCTTTTGAAATATCCAGAATATGCTGATTAGAACGGTAGTTGTGCTTTAAAACAACAGTGGATAGCGTAGATACGTAATCATTTGCAAAATCAAGGATGTTTTTCATGTTAGCGCCCTGGAATTTGAATATCGACTGGTCATCATCTCCCACCACAAAAACATTGGGCGTTTCCCAATAGTTAAGCAAAAATTTCAAAAGTTCGTTTTGCGATCCGCTGGTATCCTGAAACTCATCTACTAAAATGTAATGGTAGCGCTCCTGGTAACGGCGCAGAATCTCCGGGTTCTCGCGGAAAGCCTTAAGCACCCAGATGATCATGTCGTCATAATCGTAACGACCGCGATCCTTCATTTTAGCACTGTATTTTTGATACTCACCAACGGCGGCCAGCAGCTTTTTCATGGTTTCGCGGGCGGCATCAATATCTTTTTGCTTCGGGTCGCCTATTTTAATGCCTTTTGCCGCATTAGCACGTTTATAAATAAACTCATCGCGGTTAGGCAGGTCGTCTATGTATTCGTCAATGGCCTTTTTAATGAATGCCTCATCCCAGTTTTCCCGCTTCATGGTAGAGAAGAGGTCCTTCAGTCGCGTTACATCATAGTAAACGTCGCCGGTGAAGCGCTTTAAATCATGATCGTTCGGGAACTCATCCACCAGTTCCCTAAACAGCATGGCTGATTCCAGATCAGACAAAGGTTCCAGATTCAACTTACCAAAATACTCCAGGTTCTCCTGAATTACCTCATTACAAAAAGCGTGAAACGTGTAGATGTTAATACGATAAGCATCAGGACCAATAAACTCAAACAGCCTTTTGCGCATGGCAACAGCGCCGGCATCGGTATAGGTTAAACACAATATCTCGCTTGGCAGGGCATCGGTATCCGTTAAAATCTTACCAATGCGGGCAGCTAATATCTGCGTTTTGCCTGTGCCCGGACCGGCAATAACCAGCACAGGGCCATCCATTTTATTAACGGCCGCTAACTGCTCGGGGTTAAGCCCGGCCAGCGCTTCCTGAAATTTGATGTTGTATTTATTGGGATTGGATTGCATAGGAAGATAAAGATAAGGATAAGAGATAGACAATCATTAACAAAATTGTCATTCTGAACGAAGTGAAGAATCTTATAAGCCGTACTAACCGAGCGATTAGTTAATAAAGCGCATAAGATTCTTCACTCCGTTCAGAATGACAAAAAGATTGGGTACACCCTACAACCCTACCTGCCCGCTTCCGGTAGGGAAAAACACATTGATGCCCACAGGTAAACGGCCACGCGGTTTTATTTGTTGGGTGATAGCTCTAACGGCAGCTTGCTGCATGTCCTCGCTGTTTTGGTAGCAAGCTAATAAAGCCTGAGCGCGTTCAATCCCCGGTATGCCCGACATGGCGTATGGGTTGGTGAAACAGCTAATTACCGTATTAGGGTGCGCTGTTAACGCCGCAATAAACTGCTTTACACCACTGCTGTAATCCAATTTGCTCTGCGGGCGCAGGCGGGTATCATGCACACCTACAAAAACCTGGCTGTATTGCTCCAGATTTTTGATAATTCTATTCAACTCGTCAACCGGTGTACTTTTATTTACTAAAAACAAAGTGCTGTTTGGGTACCATTGCCTAAGCTCGGTTTGATAAGCCGTTGGATTGGTAATGCCTACACCAATTATTGCCGTGCGTAACGTTGGATTCATCTGCAGGTCGCGCGGGCCACCGCGTAATTGAGTTACAGCTTCATTACTTAATTGCTGTATCAGCTCCTTAGTTTCAGGTCGGTTTAAATCTGCCAGAACATTATTCATGTTTACAGGCTGCGGCTTGCTCAACCCGGCCCAGTATTTGGCTGCCAATACCTTTTTCACCTTAGCTTCAAACTCCTCTATGGGTAACTGGTGGTGGCGCATGGCCTTTAATATTTTATGGATGGATTCCTTTGAATCCATTGAAAGCTCAATAATATCATTACCCGCCATAAAAGCGCGCAATTCAGCCTCGCCGTGCGGAAAGTATTTAACTACGCCCTGCATCTCCATGGCATCGCAAACTACCAATCCTTTGAAACCAAGGCTGTCTTTTAGCAGGTTGGTCACAATTTTTCGTGACAGCGTTGATGGTAAATTCTTTGTATTATCTAAAGCGGGAATTGCCATATGCGCGATCATCACGCCACTCACACCCTGATCAATGGCTTGTTTAAATGGATAAAGCTCCAATGAATCTAAACGCTGGCGGGTAAATGGCAACAGCGGTAAATCATAATGCGAATCAACATTGGTATCGCCATGGCCGGGGAAGTGTTTGGTTGTAGTAAGCAAACCTGCATCCTGCATACCTTTAAAATAAGCTATACCTTTACGGGCAACATTATATTTGTTATCACCAAATGACCGGTAATTAATAACCGGATTATCAGGGTTATTATTAACGTCCATATCCGGAGCAAAATTCATGTGCATGCCCAGGCGCTTAAAGTCATAGGCAATTTGCTGACCCATTTTATAGATCAACTGTTCGTTCTGCACAGCCCCTAAAGTCATTTGGTAAGGGTATGATTGTGTAGAATCCAGTCGCATGCCTACCCCCCATTCGCCATCCTGCGCTATCAGCAGCGGCACGCGGCTTTCACGCTGATACCTGTTGATCAAAGCCGCTTGCCGGCCCGGTCCGCCCTGAAAGAAAACCAAACCACCCACATGCTGATTATGAACAACTTTAGCTACCGAATCTTCATAACGTTTGCCTTTATTGGTATGGGCACGCACAAAGAACAACTGTGCAATGCGCTCCTTTTTGGTTAATTTATTATATACCGAATCGACCCATTTATTTTGCTGACCAAGCGACTGAATAAAGCTTTGCTGTTGAGCAAACGTATTATTCGCCGAAAGTAAAATAGCAGCTAAGACCAGTAAGCCGCGGTTTTTTATAGTTAATATCATATATGCCTCAAAAATAATTTAAAAAATTTCACAACGCTGTAACTATTTAAAACAAGCGTCGTATACAACCTTACTTTCTGCGCAGAGAGAATTTTTAAAACCTATAGTTAACATACCTAAAAAGTTATTGTGCTATGAAAAAAATTCTCCCTATTATTATTGGATTATTGATTACATCAAGCGCCAACGCGCAACAATTTTTTGGCGCCCGTCAGGATTATGACGATGCATTCCGTCCACGTTTTGGCTTTACCATGGGTGCGGCACTTTCAAACGCGGTACCCGCAGTTAAAAGTAATTACGCAACCGGTGGCTTGGCTGGTTTTAGTTTTGGCTTTACTTATAATTATCCTGTCACTTATCAATTATCTGTTGGAGCCGAAGCATTATATTCTCAAAAAGGATACGAAGCAACTACGCAGTCGGGCCGTTTTAGCCAGCGTTCGCAATTTTTAGACATACCCGTTTTCGCAAAATTTAAAACGGGACACAGAGTGAGTTTGTTTGCAGGACCACAATTTTCTTACATGCTAACTGCCAACAACTCATATAACGAAGGGTTTAACGAGGGCGCAAGGCAATACTACCAATACAATGGCGTAAGGGCTTTTTTTGCCGGAGTAGTTGGTGCAGGCTTTGATGTTAACTCAACTGTAAATGTAAATGTGCGTTACGCCATAGACTTTAAAGGCACCAATGCAAACGGAAATGTTTACGTACCCGAATACCGCAACCAGGCTTTACAACTGGCCTTTGGTTTTAAATTTTAATTTTCCTTCTTATTAACTGATTCAATAATTACTACTGCCACCTCTGACCGGGTGGCTTTTTCTGTTAATAAAGGACGGTTAACGCGTTAAACTATAATTGCTATTTTAGCGTTTTTTAAGCACCGCTGTAGTTTATTTAAATCTACTTTAAGAAGGCCGATGGTAATAAAAAAGAGAAATTCGTTCAGGTTAACACGGTTTATATTGTTGAAACTGCCCTACTTGCTGCGGCTTATCAACAAACTTTTCAAACCCAGAAAGCGCCTGCTTATTATAAAAATAGATGCCATTGGTGATTATGTACTTTTCCGCAATTATCTGGAAGTTGTGCGCACATCGCAAAAGTTTAAAGATTATGAAATAGACCTGATAGGCAATATTGCCTGGAAAGATATAGCGCTATGGTATGATAAGCCTTTTATTTCAAGGTTCAGGTTTATAAAGCCCGATGAGTTATATGAAAGCCCGCGAAAGGTTTTGGGGCTGGCGCTATCGCTGTTCAATTCACGTTATGAAATAGTGCTCCAACCTGCTTATACACGCACATTTATTGGTGATGGCCTGGCTGCTTTAACGGGAGCAACAAATATTATTGGCTTTGAGAGCGACACTGAAGGTATTGCGCCGAGGTATAAAATTAAAACCGATAAATATTACAGCGAACTACTTAAGTTGCCTAAAGTGCTGTATTTTGAGTTTGACCGCAGCCGCTTTTTCTTTGAACAGGTTTTAAAACAAAGCATAGACCTAACAGGGCCGCATTTTCCTTCAAAAGATGCCGGTAAGCAAGGCGTAACTGTGTTTTTAGGAGCGGGCAACCCCAAACGTGGCTGGCGTACCGAGAACTTCTCGCAATTGATGGAACTGATAATGGCTGAAACAGCTCGCCCCGTCAACCTGGTTGGCGGCCCCGAAATGGAAGAAACCGCCCAACAAATAGAAGCCTTGCTTCCGCCCGAAAGCGTGATCAATATGGTTGGGAAAACATCATTGCCCAAGGTGATAGACCATATAATGCGTACATCGCTGGTTATCTGTAACGAAACAAGCGCGGTGCATATGGCTGCTGCCTGCGGCACAAAAGCCGTATGTATTTTAGGCGGCGGGCATTTTGAGCGGTTCGCCCCCTACCCTGAGCACGTTTACAACCGCACTATTTTTGTTTACGAAAAAATGCCCTGCTATAACTGCAACTGGCTTTGCATTTATGATACCGCACCCGGGCAACCTTTCCCATGTATTGATAAGGTAACGCTGGCCGATGCCTGGCGCGCCACCCGGAAACAACTGGGTATATTACCCATGCCGGCATAATACGGTTAAGTGGCTTTTAGCGTTATTGGTAAATAAAGTTAACTTTGCACACTTTATATACTTTTAATGAAGACTTATTTCCGGCTACTCTCATTTGCCAAACCAATTGAAAAATTTGCCATCCCCTACATAATATATACACTTTTATATGTTGTTTTAAGTTCGCTGGTTTTTGCTTTGCTAACACCGCTGTTAAACACACTTTTCTCGGCGGATGAATGTAATACTGTTGCGGCAACAGCTAAGGCGGCCAAAAACACAGGTTTTTTTAACCTGAGTGCAATGTATAACCATTACATGCAATACTTCATTACCAATCACGGTGCTGTAGGCGCATTAAAGTTTGTTTGCGGTACTATCATTATTACTATTTTTTTGGGTAACTTATTCAGGTACCTTTCTGCCAGGGTAATGGAAAATTTGCGTTTGCATACCCTGCTTAACCTTCGTAGAGCAGTTTTTAATAATGTGATGGATCTGCACATGGGCTATTTTAACAATGAGCGCAAAGGCGATATCATATCAAAAATAGCTTCCGACGTTCAGGTGGTACAATACTCGGTTACCGGCACTTTACAGGTAATTTTTAAAGAGCCATTGCAGATCATCGTATTCCTGATCATGCTTTTCTCTTACTCGGTTGAACTTACTTTGTTCTCTTTATTGGTAGTGCCGGTTTCGGGCTTTATCATATCGCGAATTGTTAAGCGCCTTAAACACCAGGCGGTTGAAGCTCAACAAAGCTACGGACGCATGATCAGCTACCTGGACGAATCATTACAGGGCATCAAAATAATTAAGGCATTTAATGCTTCGTGGTTTATAAAAGAGCGGTTTGACGACGAGAACAAAAAATATTCGAAAATAATGCGCAGCATGTCAAGAAAACAGCAGTCAGCCTCTCCTGTTTCTGAAACACTTGGCGTTACCATGATCGCGTTTATTGTGTTATATGGAGGCACGCTGATATTAGAACACAGATCCACGCTGGATGGTGGTCAATTTATTTCTTACATCGCTATTTTTTCGCAGTTAATGCGCCCCATCAAATCTATTACAGACTCATTCAGCAATATCCACGCGGGTATTGCGGCAGGCGGACGCGTTTTGGAGCTGATTGATGAAAAACCACTGGTAGTTGATGCGCCAAATGCTGTAGCGTTGCCGGGCTTTGAAGAGCATATCGCTTTTAAAGATGTATCATTTGCTTATGGTGATAAAACGGTACTGTCGGGCATCAACTTAAATATCCCTAAGGGCAAAACAGTAGCGTTGGTAGGTCCGTCGGGCGGTGGAAAGTCTACTTTAATGGATCTGATCCCTCGTTTTATGGATCCGCAAAGCGGCAGCATCGCTGTGGATGGTATTAACATTAAGGAAGCGAGCACAACCTCATTGAGAGCACTAATGGGCATTGTTAACCAGGAATCTATTTTGTTTAACGATACCATTTTTAATAACATAGCTTTTGGTAAACCCGATGCCAGACCCGAGCAGGTGGAAGAAGCCGCGCGCATTGCCAATGCCCACAATTTTATTACGGAAACCGAGAACGGCTATCAAACCAATATTGGCGACAGGGGCTCTAAACTATCCGGCGGTCAGCGTCAACGTATTTGTATAGCAAGAGCAGTATTGAATAATCCGCCTATTATGTTGCTGGATGAAGCTACTTCGGCATTAGATACCGAATCAGAAAAACTGGTACAGGATGCGTTGAATAACCTGATGAAGAACCGCACCTCGCTTATTATAGCACACAGGTTAAGCACCATTCAAAATGCGGATGAAATAGTGGTGTTGGAAAACGGAAAAATAATTGAACAAGGCAATCATCAGCAACTTATGGCGCACAATGGCGTTTACCGTAAGCTGATCGATATGCAAACCTTTGCGGAAGATTAGTAAGCATTAAAGCTTATTCAACTTACTTAAAGCGTAAAACAGCCCGGTGCAATGTAAAGCCTGGGCTATTTTATTATCAGCCAATAGCTGCTTTACTTCCTCAATAGTATATTGCTCTACCACTACTTCTTCGTGCTCATCAAGCGCCTGCTCCTGTACCTTAACGCCGCCTGTGGCCAGGTAACAAAAGGTTTTGTTATTTGCAGTTGACGGATTTGCATACACGGTAGACAGCAACTCTATTTTATCAAACTGATAACCTGTTTCTTCCAATAATTCACGGCGCATGGCATCTTCGGGTTTTTCATCACCATCAATTACCCCACCCGGAATCTCCAGCGAAACAATTCCTGCAGCGTGTCGATATTGGCGTACCATAAGGACTTTTCCTTCATTAGTAAAAGCTACGCCATTTACCCAGTTGGGATATTCTAACACATAGTACTCGTCAACAATCCGGCCATCAGGCATTTCACACTTGTCGGTACGTAAAGTGGCCCATGGGCCTTTATGTATATAGGATGAGCTAAGCAGCTTCCACTTTAAATTTTCACTCATGGTTATTTTCGAAATACCTGTAAATGGCATTTCGTTTACTAATGTTATCGAAAGATTGAAAGCGATGTTTTTGTTCTAAAACATCAAAAATGATCATCACCTTTTTTAACAGCAGTTTCGTATCCGCGTCATTGTAAAAAGGTTCAGCAAAAACATATAAAAGCTGACTTAAAGCGTTTAATTTTTCTGCATTATACCGGCCCGAATTAACAAGGCTTTTAAACTCATCTTCATTTAAATTGATGAGCGCTTCCAGTTCAGCCTCGTATTCTTCTTTAAGGACTTTTTCGAACTCATCAGCGAATTCCTGCTTGGTACCCTGCTCTTTAATGCCCATTAGTTTGGCGATGATAAGCGCTATTTTACGCGTCTCATCTATGATCATATCGCGATACATCTTGCCGATTGTTGAATTACTGAATTATTGATTTATTGAATAAAGTGGCCGTATAGGTAGAACTAAAGAATATTGAACTATTTATTCTGACAGACAAATCAACAATTCAATAACTCCGCAAATCAGTAATTAAGCCCTACCAGCTACCGCCCGACCCGCCGCCGCCGAAGCTGCCACCGCCAAAGCCGCCAAAACCACCGCCGCCGCCTGAACTGCCACCGCCGCCCCAGCCGCTACCACCGCCACCGCGATTACCGCTGTTCATTAGTGAGCCTGCCAGCATCCACCAGAACGGGCTTGCGCTACCACGCCTGCCAATAACCTGTCCGCCGCCGCCACCACCGCCTCTGCGGAAGATCATGATGAGAATAAACACAACAATGATAACCACAAAGCCAATAGAACCGCCGCCGTCACGTTTTTCACTGCGTTTAACTTCTCGCGCATCTGCCTTGTATTCGCCCTTATTGTATTTTATTATGGCATCTGTACCGGCATCAAGTCCGCCATAAAAATCATCCGCCTTAAAGCGAGGGTTTATTTCATTAACACGAATCTGCTGAGTAATAACATCGGGTAGTTGGCCCTCCATACCGTAACCGGTTTGGATAGATAGTTTGCGATCATCCTTAGCAACCAGTATAACTATACCCGTGTTTTTATCCTTATACCCTACGCCCCAGCGCCTGCCCAATTCGGTAGCATACTCGTTCACATCGTAATCACCGATGGAGCGCATCATAACCACCGCTATTTGTATGCCGGTAGAGTCATCAAAGGCAACCAGTTTGTCTTCCAAACGCTGCTTTTCTTCGGCCGAAAGCGTGTTGGTATAATCAGTTACCAGGGTGTTTGATTTTGCCGGGAAATCCTGAGCGAATGAGAACAGGCCCAGCAAAAGCAGACTGGAAAATATCAATAGTTTTTTAAACATGTTTATGCGTTTAATCGCCATCCATAAATGCAACATCATTTGATATTTCATTTACATCATCAGGCTGGCCAGGGAAAAACGTGCCCAGCTTTTCGCCGGCGCGGGTTATACCTGCAATAATTCCTTCAACTAAATTGCCGTGCTTAAATTGCTCCAGCATCTCATCTTTTGTGCAATCCCAAAAGTCTGCAGGCACCACTTTGTTAATACCGGCATCGCCAATTATGGCAAACTTACGGTCAACAGTTGCCAGGTAGATCAAAACCCCATTGCGGAGCTTTGTTTTTTCCATACTCAACTGGTAAAAATATTTAGCAGCGCGGTCAAGCACTTCTTCCTTACAGTTCTTCTCCACACAAATACGTATCTCGCCCGAAGTGTTTTTCTCGGCTTTGGCTATCGCATCCGTGATCTGCTGCTGTTCAGCGTCGTTGAAGAGGGTCATAGTTAGTTGATTAGTGATTAGTGTGATCAGAGATTAGTAACAAGAGCGTAAAAAAACTAATCTCTGATCACTAATCTCTATTCTCTAACTTAGAACTGTACTTTAGGAGCTTTGTCTGTTCCGGCTTCGGCCTGGAAATATCCTTTTTCGCTAAAGCCAAACATTTTTGCAGTGATGTTGGCCGGGAAGCTGCGTACCTTGGTATTAAACTCCTGCACGGCATCATTAAAATCTTTACGGGCAACAGTTATACGGTTTTCTGTACCTTCCAATTGTGCCTGCAAACCCATAAATGCTTCGTTAGCTTTTAACTGCGGATAGTTTTCTGACACAGCCAGTAACCTGCCCAAAGCAGAACTTAACTGCCCTTGCGCTGCCTGGAACTGCTGAATAGCCTCGGGCGTTAATTTAGTTGGATCAACCTGTACAGAAGTAGCTTTGGCACGTGCTTCAATTACCGCTGTTAAAGTATTTTGTTCAAAATTAGCGGCGCCTTTTACGGTAGCAACCAGGTTAGGTATTAAGTCGGCACGGCGCTGATACTGGGTTTGTACAGCCCCCCATTTGCCTTTAACGTTCTCATCTAATTTTACCATGCTGTTGTAGCTGCATGAGCTTAATGACATGGCACCTACTATAAACAATATTGCTGCGAATAATTTTTTCATTTTTATTTAGCTTAAGTTTTTGGGTTTTAGATAGCAAACTACATACCGTTGTTACAAATAGTGTTTAACACTGTCAGTTCGGCATGTTTGGTAAATATAACAAGTTTAAGGTTGATAGGTTGTGATAAGGGTTATTTTTAATGGTGATGGGCTACACCTGCATTAGAAAAAATGAAAACGTAAACTAATAACAGCATCAACAAACAAAATTGTAAACCTTTTCAGGACGAGTCAAGCAAAAAATCGTTTCACCCGTTTCATTTTCGTTTCACTCAAAAACGATAATAAATTAACAATCAATATCTTACAAAAAATATCGTTTCACATCGTCTCACATATTCAGTGAGACGATGAAACGACCTACATTAGCTACTCGTCGGTCAGAGCCTTTAAAAATGCAATGATATCTTTCTTCTCTTGTTCAGTCAGGTTTAGCTTGTCGGTAGCCAGGGTTTGGTTGTCCAGTTTTATACCAATGCCTGCGCCGCCGCCTTTCTCGTAAAAATCCATCACTTCTTCTAACGTTTTAAAAGCGCCGTTGTGCATATAAGGAGCGGTTAAAGCTATGTTACGAAGCGTTGGCGTTTTAAAGGCATATTTGATCTCCTCAATTTTGCTGTGGAATGAGCGGCCCTCGTCCGGATCAACCACCGGGTGCTTGGCACGCGGATCGGCAGGCACCCCTAAAACTTCTGCCTCGGTATTGGCAAAAGTGGGCGGCGCGGTGCCGTTAAACAGCGGTGTAAAATGGCAGGTGCCACATTTGGCCTTGCCCATAAAAAGGTTAAAGCCATTAACCTCGTTAGCAGTAAGCTTGCTTTTATTACCACGCATGTATTGGTCAAACCGCGAGTTGAAGGGCGCCAGCGAGCGTACATAACTGGCCAGCGCTATCATTACATAACGTGGGCGTATGGTATTGTCCATGGTAGAAAAAGCTGCCTTGAACTGTTTAAAGTATTGTGAGTTGCCTTCCAGCCTGCGTGCCGCCTCTTCAACCGAAGCGTGCATCTCATCCTTATTAGCAATAACGTCGGTAGCTTGTCCCTCTAAGGTCTTGGCGCGCATATCATAAAACTGTGCATCCTGCAAACCGGCATACATCAGCGTTGGTGAGTTGCGCTTAACAAACCGCCCTTCGGCCAATGCTGCGCTTTTTGCCATGCCATCTGTAAAGGCTAGTTGCGGCTGGTGGCAATGTGAACAGCTGCGCGTAGCGCCAGATATAACCGGGTCAAAAAACAATGCTTTACCCAACGCTATCTTTTTAGCATCGGGCATAGCTTCGGCAGTATTTACAAAGTGATTGATATTGAAAGCGTCTTTATCAAACAGCGTGGCGGCCTTATTCCTTAAAGCCATTTCGGTGTTGAGTGGTTGAATACCTAACTGATTTTGCCATGCCAGTATGCCTTCACTTATGGGATCGGCATATTGGGTAATAAATTCAGCACGGTTAAATCTGTCAAAGTCCGGCGACTTGCCTATATACTTTATAGCCGCGTTGATCTGCTCCTGCAATTGCTCGTTCTCGCCAAATAGCTTTAAAACATTTGCAACAGCGGCTAAAGCTACTGCCGACTCTTCAATACCGGTTTTACTCAGCGGTGTGTCAAAGCCGGATATGCCTAATCCGATGACACGGAACACCTCCAATTTACAGGCATCCAGTATGTGGGCCTCCGTAAATTCGGTATCGTTCAATATCATCCGCAAACGTTTCAAACTTGAGCGGAAAGAAGCTATCTCTCTTAAAAGGTCAGCCTTGGTAGCAGGATTGTATGGGTAAACATACTCCTCAATAACCTGCAGGCCTGATGGTTCAAAAACTTTGGTCTCTTCTATTTCTATCTCGGGCAAGGGCGCCCCGTTCAACTCTTTGGAGGTGGTTGGCGCGTAATATTCGCTAAACCACTCCAGCTTTTTATAAGCCACGCGCGTGCTTAAAAAAGCGTTACGCAACTCTGCTTCGCCTTTGTTGGCACTGTTTAGTAAATGAGCGGCTTGCTGGTCAAGGGTGTCTACACTTTTTTGCAGGTGCTCCTTAACAGACGTTTTTACATCAGCCTTTCGAAGCGTGCAATAGGAAAGAACCAGAACAAACGAGAATAGTAGAAAGGGAATTGTTTTTTTGAACATCGCTATAAAAAAAATAGAGGCCCCACAGTTAAGTGGGACCTGCTAAAGAGGGATTGTGATTATAATTATTTTTCTAAACCGGTAAGGATAACTACCTGACCGCCTTCTTTGTTGGTAGTTAAACCACCGCCATCAGCATTCAAGAATTTGTTATCTGTCCAGGTGTGTGGGTGTATATTTACCGCAAATGTATTAGGGCGACCTGTTAAGTCAGAGATGTCATACATAGCGCCATATTCCCAGGTGCTTAAACGGGTATCGTTTGCAGGGTTGTATTTCGCGTTAAAAGTAGCATCTGTACGGCGGTGATTCATTTCCAGCATTGGCTTAAGCACTTTTGTAGCAATGTTATACTGCCAGATGCGGCCATCATGTTTGTTATTGGTATAGAACGAGTCGCCGTCTTCCTGTATGTAAACAAAGTTCTTGGTTACACAAATGTTATCTGGATTTACAAGGCTGTTGCCCGGATCAACTACACCATCAATAAGCGGTGTTAATTTACCTTTAAGCGGATCAGCAGCATCTAATTCCAGTTTGTAAACTCTACCCCACATAGTTAAGCCCGGAGCCGCATTCACCTTGTCAGGACTAACACCTGTTGCAGTAAAGTAAAGGGTTCTGCTGGCATTGCCACCACCTTTACCGTGGTCAAGGTCTTCAACACGTGCAAACTGGATTGCACTCTTAGTTACAGTTTGAGCCGCAAGCTGCGCGCCTGTGCTGGTTTTAACATTTTCGTACTCAACAAACTCAACATCATAAGCGGAGTTTACTGCCATATCAGTTTCAACAACGTCCAGGTCTTTACGACGCAGCATGTATAACTTACCGTTATTCAAATCGCCGGTTGAGCTTAGGTATAAGTTAACCTGGCCTAAACCCTGACGGCTGCTTTCGTCCTCGCCAATAAAAATGGCCGTTTTGCCTGCGTAAGCGTCTTTAGGTAGTGGCACTGCATTCTCTGCGCTACATTTACCTAAAGCGGTAAGGGTTCTGTTAGCTTTTTTATTGTAAACAGGGCCAAGCGGGTCAATAGCGTGGATCATTGATTCGCCGTCAGTTTCGCCTGCAGTTAAGAAAACCGGACCGAAACCGTAAGTAGCCGGGTCAACCAAAGTAGCAGAGCATAAACGCATTCTACCGCCTTCTGAATCAACAATGTATTCGCCTTTTACAGGTTTCAAGTTCTTATCAAGATACACCCTTGATACTGAAAACAATATCTCATGGTTATTGATCATAATGTAACCATCACTGTTAGGATCCTTCATCATGCCGGCGCCATCAGGCTGCGCGCCAAAAACAAAATCAGGAGAGCCTGATAATTTGTCGTCGCTGCTGATCAAGGTAGTTACCTTTACATTTTCAAAACCTGCAAGAGTTTTTACCAATGATGGGGTAACAGAGTAGTCTTTAATTTCGGTTAAGGTTGGGTTCTCGGTCTGCTCCCCGTTGTTGTTTTTTTTACAAGCAACAAAAGTAACAGAAGCTATGGCCGAAATGGTTAAAGCCATGTTGAGCTTTGCGCGTAAATTTTCTTTCATAAGTTGAATTTTAGTTAGCGCAAAGCTATCCGAGGCAAGTAAACGCGGTGTAAACGTGGTTTTAACTTTACATTACAAAAAATTTAAATCTGTTAACATCTTCTTTATAGTATGAACTGTAATTTGTCTTTTGACGATGAATGGATATTAACTATTCGCAGGTTACATTCTCCCATATTATCCTCCAAATCTTAGTTTATATTTACAGCACATTAACTGATACTACATCCTATGAAGAAACTATTCATTGGTTTGCTAAGCATTGCCTTTTTTTCCGCAAAGGCGCAAAACCTTATTCAATATGTTAAGCCTATTGTTGGAACACAACGCATGGGGCATACCTACCCTGGAGCTACGGTACCTTTTGGTATGGTGCAGCTAAGCCCCGAAACAGATACCATAAGTTATGAGCAAAACGGCAAATACAATGCTGACGTATATAAATACTGTGCAGGCTATCAGTATGATGATAAAACCATAGTTGGCTTTAGTCATACTCATTTTAGCGGCACCGGGCATTCAGACCTTGGCGACATTTTGATAATGCCTACTGTTGGCAAATTAAAACTTAATCCGGGCCGTGCCGACCAGCCCCACAGCGGGTACCGTTCGCCTTTCAGCCATCAAAACGAAAAAAGCGAGGCCAACTATTATAAAGTAAAACTGGACGAGTATAATATACTGGCCGAAATGACCACCAGCACCCGGGTTGGCTTCCATCAATATACCTTCCCTAAAACTGATAGCGCGCATGTGGTATTAGATATGGTTGCCGGTATTTACAACTATCCCGATAAAAATGTATGGACCTACTTAAGGGTAGTTAATGACACTACTGTTATTGGTTTCAGGCAAACCAGCGGATGGGCGCGTACACGCACACAGTACTTTGCCATTAGCTTTTCAAAACCCTTTATTGCCCATGGCTTTGCTAACTACTCGTCGCGTGTGCCCTATGGAGGTTTTTGGGGAAGGTTTGACCAACGCCGTAACTTCCCCGAAATAGCGGGCAAACAGATCAAGGCTTACTTCGACTTTAAAACATACGATGGAGAGAAAATCAAACTAAAGGTAGCGCTGTCACCGGTAAGCATGGAGGGCGCGTTGAATAATATGTGTGCCGAGATCTCCGGCTGGGATTTCAACAAGGTAAAAGCCGATGGGCAACAACAGTGGGAAAAAGAGTTGCACAAAATTGAGATACAGGGATCAAACGAAACCAAAGAAAATTTCTACACGGCTTTATATCACACGCTCATCAACCCTACTGTTTATATGGATGTAGACGGTCAGTATAAAGGCCTTGACCACAACGTGCACCACGCCGATGGCTTTACCAATTACACTACTTTTAGCCTGTGGGACACCTACCGGGCCTTGCATCCGCTGTTCAATATAATAGAACCAGAGCGAAATGCCGATATGGTGCGTTCTATGCTAGCCCATTATCAGCAGAGTCCTGAACATTTCTTGCCTGTATGGTCAAACTCGGCTAACGAGAACTGGTGCATGAGTGGTTATCACAGCGTATCGGTTATTGCCGATGCTGTTGTAAAAGGCAACGCTCCTTTTGACGTTAACGCTGCTTTAGAAGCATGCGTTACCACCGCACGCGGAAGGCAATACATGAACATTGGCTTATACATGGATAAGGGTTATATACCTGATGAACGCGATGGCAATTCTGTATCATCAACGCTTGAGTATGCCTTTGATGACTGGTGCATTGCGCAAATGGCTAAAAAATTAGGCAACACTGCCATTTATGATGAGTTTAGTAAACGGGCATTGAACTATAAAAACGTTTATAACCCTGCTACCGGCTTTATGCACCCGCGACTTGCAGATGGCTCATTCCGCAAAAAATTTGATGCGCTTACCACTATCGGTCAAGGGTTTATTGAGGGCAACGCCTGGAACTATACGCTATTTGCACCTCAGGATGCGGCAGGATTAATTAAATTAATGGGTGGTAATAAACGTTTTGTGAGATACCTGGATTCGCTGTTTACTATGCACCTGCCTGATAAATTTTTTGAAGAGA
This sequence comes from Mucilaginibacter auburnensis, assembly GCF_002797815.1. NCBI lineage: Bacteria > Pseudomonadati > Bacteroidota > Sphingobacteriia > Sphingobacteriales > Sphingobacteriaceae > Mucilaginibacter > Mucilaginibacter auburnensis. The sequence continues at coordinate 1,131,774 of NZ_PGFJ01000001.1, read as the reverse complement.
CAGAGGACATTACGCGCGATGGTATTATTGGTAACTATGTGCATGGTAACGAGCCATCTCATCATGTGGCTTATTTATACAACTGGACCGATAAGCCCTGGAAAACACAGGAACGCATAAGAATGATATTACCTAAAATGTATAAACCAACGCCCGATGGTTTAGGAGGTAATGATGATACCGGACAAATGAGCGCATGGTATATTTTTAGTTCGTTAGGCTTTTATCCCGTAGCACCTGGGTCAGATCAATATGCAATTGGCAGCCCGGCAGTTGATGGAGCGGTTATAAACCTTGGCAAAGACAAGAAGCTCTCCATCAGGGTAAATAACCAAAGCGAAAAGAACGTCTACGTACAAAAACTTTTGCTGAATGGAAAACCTATAAACGCTCTGTTTTTAAGCCATGCTGATTTAATAAATGGCGGAGATCTCACATTTTTTATGGGACCAAAGCACAAGTGATCAACCTGCCATGCTATAACGATTAATATTGTTTAAAGTATTCAGTTTGTTTTTAAGGATACTGCGGGCGCGGCTTAAGTTTGTGCGAGATAAAAGCTCCGAAATATTCAGTTTATCACTTATCTCGCGATGCGAGTAACCCTCTAAAGCATGCATGCTAAAAACGTAACGGTAATTTTCAGGTAACTGGTCTATCAAATTATTCAGTTCTGTAGTTTCCAGCTTATTGGCGTTATGGCTTGTGCCGATAGCTAAGCCGGTTTCAGCAAAGTCTTCTATCAGAACAGTTTTTTTTGCCTTGCGGTAATACGATATAGCACTGTGCACCATTATGCTGCGCACCCAACCCTCTAAACTTCCTTCGCCACGATAGTTGTTGGCATTTTTAAAAATTTTCACAAAACCATCCTGCAAAATATCCTGAGCGGTATCCCTGTCTTTTGCATAACGCATACATAATGCAAGCATTTTAGGAGCGAGCATTTTGTAAAATACTTCCTGATCTTTGCGGTTGTTCTGAAGGCAGCCTTTCCATAACTGTTCTAAACGGCTGTTGGTATTTGAGGTGGTCATGATTACGTACATTTTCAATTGTTCGTAACCACCTATGCCAAAACAGAACCCATTTTACAAAATATTGATTATCAAATAGATAAATTTTAAATCAGTTTTAAAACTGTTCGATACCGAACACTTATTGAATGCTGCCGAACATTTGAATAAATAGTAGCTGGCGGTGGGCAGGCTAAACTGAGAGGTGTTGTTGGATATGCGCCACTATTTTTGGCGTAGCGCCTACATTTTGTTGTACGTAAGTTTGCGCTTTTTGAGCGGCAGCAGCCAGGTCTTGGGCATTATTCATCAACTTGCCTGCAATTCCTGTAAGTTCTGCTTCGTTGGCAATGCTGAAGCCTGCTCCTTCAGCTACCAGATCCCTTGCTTCTTTAAAACGTTTATATTCCGGGCCAAATATTACGGGCAAGCCAAAGGCCGCTGCTTCAAGCGTGTTATGAATGCCTACGCCAAAACCACCGCCAATGTAAGCAATATCAGCATACTGGTATAAAGCCGATAACATACCTATATTGTCTATTACCAGCACTCGTTGAGCCACCGGTTGCACGCGTTGAGCGATGAGTTGTGAATATCTGATGGCAGTGTTTTGGGGGAAAAGCTTTAATAAACCATTGATCTTGTCTTCACTGATCTCATGAGGAGCAAAAATAAACCTCCATTCCGGATATTGTCTAAATAAAACTGCAAGCAAAGCCTCATCAACCGGCCATGTACTGCCGCCAATAAACAACTGTTGTCCGTTTTTAAATTCTTCAATATATGGAATAGCCTTCGGCTGTTGCGCATTGGCCCAAACACGGTCAAAACGGGTATCGCCACTAATGGTGGTGTGGTTCACACTAATATCGTTCAGCAATTGCACAGAGCGTTCATCCTGCACAAAAAAGTAAGTAACAAAGCTTAATATTTTACGGTGAAGCGCGCCATACCATTTAAAAAAAATCTGATTGGGCCTGAATATCCCGGAGATGATATACAGGGGCACTTCTCTCTTTTTCAGTTCACTAAAAAAGTAATACCAATATTCATACTTAGTAAAAACAGCTACTAAGGGATCAATGCGTTCAATGAAATGCTGCGCATTAGCCGACGTATCCAGCGGCAAATAATACACCGCTTCGGCAAAAGGAGTATTCTTGCGTACCTCGTAGCCTGATGGTGAAAAGAAAGTTATAATTACCGGATGATAAGGATATTGCTTTTTCAGTTCTTCCAGCACAGGCCGCCCCTGCTCAAACTCACCGAGTGATGCAAAATGAAACCAAAGGCTATTTTTTTGAGGTTTAACTACTTGTTCCCGTCGTCCTGATATCCATAATGCCGCCTTTTTATTAAAAAAAGAGACTATATAAACAAGGGCGTAATAAAAACGCACGCCTATACTGTAAATGAGTAGCATCACGGCAAAATTACTATCTTAGTTGCAATAGTAATCTAAATAATTAATAAGTCACTTTTTTATAGAACCATCTCTTTTCAATAACGTATAAATTATAAACTAAACAATTATTTAACATTAACTCTTTAAGCCAAATCAAGTATATTAGCAGCTGTACCCTGTACATTAAAGCGGTTAAAAAAAGCACTTTTAAATAAGCATATGCCCAGAAAACGTATATTGATTACCGGTGCCGCCGGTTTTTTAGGTTCGCACCTCTGCGACAGATTCATAAAGGAAGATTACCATGTAATTGGCATGGATAACCTCATTACCGGCGACCTGCGTAATATTGAACATCTGTTCAAACTGGATAACTTTGAGTTTTACCATCATGACGTATCCAACTTTGTACACGTGCCGGGCGAACTGCACTACATACTTCACTTTGCATCACCGGCCAGCCCTATTGACTATCTAAAAATACCTATTCAAACCCTAAAGGTTGGCTCATTAGGTACACATAACCTGCTTGGCCTGGCACTGGCAAAGGGAGCGCGCATGCTTATTGCATCAACTTCAGAAGTATACGGCGACCCAAGCGTTAACCCTCAGCCCGAAGAGTATTGGGGTAACGTAAACCCTGTTGGGCCACGCGGCGTTTACGATGAAGCTAAACGTTTTCAGGAAGCCATGACCATGGCTTACCATACCTACCATGGGCTTGAAACACGCATTGTGCGCATATTTAATACTTATGGCCCGCGTATGCGTTTAAATGACGGACGTGTTTTACCTGCGTTTATAGGTCAGGCCCTGCGCGGCGAATCATTAACCATGTTTGGTGACGGATCGCAAACACGTTCATTCTGTTATGTTGACGATTTGATTGAAGGTATATACCGTTTACTTTTCAGTGATTACCCTCACCCGGTTAATATTGGTAATCCTGATGAGATCACCATCCGGCAGTTTGGTGAAGAGATAATTAAGCTCACCGGTACAGACCAGCAAATGATAAGCCTGCCTTTACCAACCGATGACCCCAAACAACGCCGCCCTGATATTACCAAGGCAAAAGCCTTATTAGGATGGGAACCCAAGGTATCGCGCAGCGAAGGTTTGAAAATAACTTACGAGTATTTCAAATCGCTGCCACAAGACCTGGTTGAAAAGGTTGAACATAAAGACTTTAAGCATTATACACGATAATATGAAGAAAATACTGGTAACAGGAGGTTTAGGATTCATCGGGTCGCACACGGTTGTTGAACTGGTAAATGCAGGTTATGAACCTATTATAGTTGACGACCTGTCTAACTCGCACCCTAAAATGTTGGACCAACTGGCTAAAATTATAGGCCATGTACCCCAATTTTACAAATTAGACCTTTGCGACGAACATGCTGTTAAACAACTGGCTGCTGATGAGCCCGAAATAGCCGGTATTATCCATTTTGCAGCATTTAAAGCTGTGGGCGAATCGGTAAATTTTCCGATGAAATATTATCGGAACAACTTTTACTCGCTTATCAATATTCTGACCGCTTACTGGGAAAAACCGCTCAACTTTGTTTTTTCTTCAAGCTGTACAGTTTATGGACAACCCGAGCAACTTCCGGTTACAGAGAATGCGCCTGTAAAAGCAGCCGAATCTCCTTACGGCAACACCAAGCAAATAGCCGAAGAAATTTTAAAAGATATGATAGCTTCCGGCGGAAGCAAGTACAAGGTTATTTCATTAAGATATTTTAATCCTGTAGGCGCGCATCCATCCGCTTTAATTGGCGAGCTGCCAATTGGCGTGCCTCAAAACCTGGTGCCATTTATAACCCAAACAGCTATTGGCAAACGCGAAAAGATCACAGTATTTGGCAACGACTATAATACATCAGACGGCAGTTGCGTACGCGATTATATTCACGTTGTAGATTTGGCTAAAGCACACGTTGCAGCGTTACAGCTGATGGAAAAAGAAAGCTTCTCCGGATACGATGTTTACAATCTGGGCACAGGCAAAGGCAGCACCGTACTTGAAGTGATCAAAGCTTTTGAAGAGTCGACCGGCGTTAAACTTAACTATCAAATTGGGCCACGCCGTGGCGGAGACGTTGAACAGGTTTGGGGTGATGTTACCAAATCAAAAAACGGCCTGCAATGGCAAACAGAATTAGGCCTTGATGTAATGATGAAGTCGGCATGGGATTGGGAAAAGTATATTGCCGAAAATCCATTATAGACATAATGCTAAATTGATGAAAAAAATAATCATTACCGGCGGTGCCGGCTTTATAGGATCGCACGTAGTGCGCAGGTTTGTAAAAAACTATCCGCAATACAGCATTATCAATCTTGATAAATTAACGTATGCCGGTAACCTGGCCAACCTTAAAGATATTGAGAATGAACCCAACTATAAATTTGTTAAGGGCGACATTGTAGATATTGCCTTTATAAATGAGCTTTTTGAAACCGAAAAGCCGGATGCAGTTATACATTTAGCTGCCGAATCGCACGTTGACCGCTCGATTGCTAATCCGGCAGAATTTGTAATGACCAACGTGGTGGGTACAGTTAACCTGCTTACGGCTGCCCGCGAAACCTGGAAAGGTAACTATGATAAAACAAGGTTCTACCACGTATCAACAGACGAGGTTTATGGTTCGTTAGGTGAAGATGGTATGTTTACCGAAGAAACAGCTTATGATCCGCATTCGCCTTATTCGGCGTCAAAAGCAGGCTCTGACCACTTTGTTCGTGCTTACCATGATACTTATGGCATTGATACTGTAATATCTAACTGCTCTAACAATTATGGTTCTTATCATTTCCCTGAGAAACTGATCCCGCTGGCTATTAATAATATTAAGAACAGTAAACCCGTACCTGTTTACGGTAAAGGCGAGAACATACGCGACTGGCTATGGGTTGAAGATCATGCACGCGCCATTGATGTTATTTTCCATAACGCAAAACCAGGCACCACCTACAACGTTGGCGGGCACAACGAATGGAAAAACATTGATCTGATAAAGCTGCTTTGCAGCATAATGGATAAAAAATTAGGCAGAGAGCCGGGAACATCAGCAAAATTGATCACTTTTGTAACAGACAGGGCCGGCCACGATCTTAGATATGCCATTGATGCCACCAAACTTAAAAACGAGTTAGGTTGGGTACCGGGCATAACGTTTGAAGAAGGCCTGGAAAAAACCGTTGACTGGTACCTTGAAAATGAGGGATGGTTGAACGATATTACATCAGGCCACTACCAGCAATATTACGCCGATCAATATAATAACAGATAATGTTCAGTTTTTTTAAGAAGAAAGAGAAACCTCAAAATAAAGAAATTACGTTTAACTACGAATCAATAGCTGTAGACATGCATTCGCATGTACTACCAGGCATTGATGATGGTGCGCAAAATGTGGAGGAATCTGTTTTTTTAGTAAAACGCATGGTGGAGCTTGGCATAAAAAAAATTATTGCCACGCCCCACATCATGATAGATTTTTATCGCAACACGCCCGAAACCATTAACGGCGCGTTGGAACTGTTAAGAGCGGAGCTTAAAAATCAAGGAATTGAAGTACAGGTTGAAGCCGGTGCCGAACATTACTTTGATGAAACATTTGAACCTCGTATAGACGAAGGCAAACTGGTATCATTTGGTGATCAATATGTGTTATATGAATATCCATTCATCAGTCAGCCAAACAACTGGTTTTCGGCTATGCAAAAAATGTTAAGCGCGGGTTATAAACCTATATTGGCGCACCCGGAAAGATATCCCTATTTAACTACCGACACCATGACGATGATGCGTGGCTGGGGATGTAATATGCAATTAAACACCATATCATTAACCGGTTACTACGGCCGTGAAACCAAAAAGCGCGCCGAAGAAATGATAGATCTTAAACTGATCGACTTCATTTCAAGCGATATGCACCACCCCAAACACGCCGCAGCTTTCGGCGATTCACTGAGAACAACCTATATCGAAAAGGTGATGTTTAATGATTATCCGCTGAAGAATATTACGCTCTTGTAGTCCGCAAGTCGGAAAGTCCGGAAGATTTCCTTTTCGTTATTCGCTAAAGAATATTAGTTGATTCTGTTAGTCCTCGGACTTATGGAAGTCCCGACTTTCGGATCACCTAACCTACTCGTACCTCAACGCTTCAACCGGATCAAGGTTAGAAGCTTTTTTGGCTGGGTAAAACCCTGATGCTAAGCCGATAAAGGTACATAACGCAAAAGCAGAGAATAACCACAACCACGGAATAACAAACTTTCCGCTGATGCTTACTGCTATCAGATTGCCTATGGCCATACCCAATATCATACCGCCAATGCCGCCTATTATACAGATAACAACAGCTTCGATCAAGAACTGCTTGCGTATCACACCCGGTGTAGCGCCAATGGCTTTTCTTACGCCTATCTCGCGCGTGCGCTCGGTAACAGACACCAGCATAATATTCATTAAACCAATAGCAGCGCCAAGCAGTGTAATTATTCCTATACCAAAGCCTGCAATGGTCATACCGGTTATTTGCCCGGATAATTGTTGTTGAATAGAATCACTTCGTACAATTTCAAAATTGTCTGGTGCTGCTACGTTTAAGCTGCGTATGTTCCTAAACAAAGAGGTTGCCTCGCCGGTGGTTAAATCTAAACTGCCCGGCCCATTCACCATAACCGCTATGGAGAAAGAAGGATTGGCAACCGTTGTTATTTGTTTTGCTTTCAAAATTGGGATAAGGCATAAACGGTCGCCGCCAAAGCCAGCGCTTGAACCCTTTGGCGCAAAAACACCTATCACCCTGAATTTATTGCTACCTACAAAGATTGATTTGTTAATAGGATCTTCTTTTTTGAAAAGTTTATCTTTTACTTCTTCGCCAATAATAACCACGTTAGCACCATGTTCTAATTCGGCATCAGAGAAATTACGGCCAAGTGCAATTTTGTAACCATTTGTTTGCACATAGTTCTCATTAGAACCTGTTATGCTAACATTAGGATTGGTTTTGTTACTGGCGTATTTGGCCACGGCCTGGCTGGATACATTCAGGTTAATGGCTATTGTTGAAGGCAGTTTAAACTTATCTCTGAAACGCGCCGCCTGATCATACCTGATAGCAGGGTAAACCTTACGCCGACCACCACCAAAACGTATACCCGAACCACGATTCTGTATAGTGAACGAGTTAGCACCCAAGCTGGAAAACGCATCGGTAGTATATTGCTTTATACCTTCAACCGCGGTTAATATACCAACCAACGCCATTATACCAATAGCTATAATTAAAGCAGTGAGCGATGTACGCAAACGGTTACCGGCAATGGATTGCAGGGCAATAGAAACATTTTCTCGGAAAGTGGTTTTTACCGGCATGGTATAAATATAGAAAAACTAACGGTAAGACTATGGGCCTTAAATATTGTTACACAAATTTGTAATTGCAGCTGCTTTTAGTTTTTAATTATTGTGTAATAAAACCAGGGCTTTACAAGGAAGGGCCTTTTTTTACTATTTTTGCGCCCATGGCAAAAAAAGGCATATTACTGGTTAATCTTGGCACACCCGACAGTCCCTCAACTGCCGATGTACGCAAATATTTAGATGAATTTTTGATGGATGGACGGGTGATAGACGTTAATCCTGTTCTGCGCAATATTTTGGTTAGGGGTATCATTGTTCCTTTCCGCGCGCCAAAATCTGCCAAATTGTATAAAGAGATCTGGGACAAAGAAACAGGCTCTCCTTTGTTGCACTACAGCATTTTGCAGCACAAAGCTTTGTCTGAGCGTTTGGGAGATGAATACCAGGTTGAACTGGCTATGCGTTACCAAAGCCCGTCAATTGATTCGGCATTAGAAAAATTCAAGAAGAATTTGGTGTCGGACATTAAGGTTATTCCATTATTCCCGCAATATGCCTCTGCAAGTACGGGGTCTGTACATGATAAGGTAATGAAAATAGTAAGCGAATGGCAAACTATCCCGAACATCAGCTTTATCAACTCGTTTCATGATGATGACCTGATGATCTCTGTTTTTGCTCAAAATGCCTTAAAATATCAGCCCGAAACGTATGATCATATATTATTCAGCTTTCACGGCCTTCCGCAGCGCCAGTTAATGAAATGCGACCATACCGGCAGCTATTGCCTAAAGGTTGATGGTTGCTGCAACACGCTAAATGATACTAATAAGTTTTGCTATTCGGCTCAAAGCTATGATACTGCAAGGCTAATAGCCGCGCAAATGAATTTAGCAAGAGAGAATTATACAGTTTGTTTTCAATCGCGCCTGGGTAACGATCCATGGGTACAGCCTTACACCAGCCAGGTAATTGAACATTTGGCTAAAGAGGGCAAAAAACGTCTGTTAGTGCTTTGCCCTGCCTTTGTGGCCGATTGCCTTGAAACAGTTTATGAAGTAACTGAAGAATACGGTGCTGAATTTAAAGCCCTTGGCGGCGAGCATGTGCAATTGGTAGAAAGCCTTAACGATTCGCCCGTGTTCATTGACGCTTTGGAGCGTATGGCGAGAGGGTAAGAATATCGAACACCGAATTTCGAACATCGAATGATGAAGGGTTAGTTTTACTACTTCTATATTCGGTGTTCGAAATCCGATATTCATTATTCCCTTTATACCGCTATCGGTAATTCCTCTTCTTTAGCAGCGACTAACGGGTTAACCGTTTCATCATCTTTCTCAACCCTTAAGTTTCCAATAATGTGTTGTTGACGGGCCGGTGTATTTTTGCCCATAAAGTATTCCAGCAAGCCTTTTATATTGGCATCTTTCAGAATAACCGGGTCAAGACGCATATCCTTGCCTATAAAAAGACCAAACTCTTCAGGAGATATCTCTCCCAAACCCTTAAAGCGGGTTATCTCCGGCTTGTTACCCAATTTGGCAATGGCGTTGCGGCGCTCTTCATCGCTGTAGCAATAAATAGTTTCCTTTTTATTACGCACACGGAACAATGGTGTTTGCAAGATAGATACGTGTCCGGCCTTCACCAGGTCAGGAAAGAACTGCAAAAAAAAGGTCATTAAAAGTAGCCTGATGTGCATACCGTCTACATCGGCATCAGTAGCTATTACAATGTTATTGTAGCGCAAATTATCAACGCCGTCTTCAATATTGAGGGCGTGTTGCAGCAGGTTAAACTCTTCATTCTCATAAACCACTTTTTTGGTTAAACCAAAGCAGTTAAGTGGCTTACCTTTTAAGCTAAATACCGCCTGCGTCATTACATCGCGCGATTTGGTGATAGAGCCGGATGCAGAATCACCCTCGGTGATGAATAAAGTGGTATCCTGCTTGCGTTCATGGGTATCGTCAAAATGCACCTTGCAGTCGCGCAGTTTACGGTTATGTAATGATGCTTTTTTGGCGCGCTCGTTAGCCAGTTTTTTAATACCGGCTATATCCTTACGCTCGCGTTCAGATTGTAAAATACGGGCCTTTAAGGCATCTGCCGTAGCGGGGTTTCTGTGCAGGTAGTTATCAAGTTCCTTCTTAACAAAGTCGCCCACAAATGTGCGTACAGACGGGCCTTCGGGACCAACATTCTGTGAGCCCAGCTTGGTTTTTGTTTGCGATTCAAACACAGGCTCCTGCACCTTAACGGCTATTGCAGCTACAATTGACGCGCGTATATCGGCTGCATCATAATCTTTATCATAAAACTCGCGTATGGTTTTTACTACCGCCTCGCGGAAGGCGGCCTGATGCGTGCCACCCTGCGTAGTGTGTTGCCCGTTAACAAACGAATAGTATTCTTCTCCGTACTGCTGCCCGTGCGTCATGGCTATTTCAATATCATCTCCTTTAAGATGAATAACAGGATAGCGCAAGGTCTCGGAGTTGTTGGTTTTTTTGGTTAAAAGGTCAAATAACCCTCGTTCTGAAAAATATTTTTGGTTATTAAAGTTGATGGTCAGACCAGAGTTAAGGTAAACATAGTTCCATATCATGTTCTCAATAAACTCCGGTATAAAACGGTAATGCCTGAAGATGGAATCGTCTGGATAAAAGTTTATAGCGGTGCCGTTACGCTGGGAAGTTTCCTTTTCTGCTTCATCACGCACCAATTCGCCTTTAGCAAACTCAGCAATTTTTGTGCGGCCATCACGATAGGATTGAACAGTGAACGAGGTTGACAAAGCATTTACCGCCTTGGTACCCACACCGTTTAACCCTACTGATTTTTGAAAGGCCTTGCTATCATATTTACCACCTGTGTTAATTTTCGATACGCAATCAATTACCTTACCCAGTGGTATACCTCTGCCGTAGTCTCGCACGGCAACTTTATGGTCGCTTATGGTAATATCTATCGTTTTACCCGCTCCCATTACAAACTCATCTATTGAGTTGTCAACTATTTCCTTCAGCAATACATAAATACCATCGTCGTAAGCAGAGCCGTCGCCCAGTTTACCAATGTACATGCCCGGTCGCAGGCGAATGTGCTCTTTCCAATCAAGCGACCGTATACTATCTTCACTATAATTAACCTCAGCCATATGCAGATATAAAAATAAAGGCACGCAATGCGCGCAAAGCAAAAATAAAATTTAGAGGATGAACGCGGGCGTTAAAAAAGCTAACTTTTCAACATTATTTTTCAGCCTTTTCCTGAGCTTTGAATTTCATGCAGTCACTGGCTTCAAACATGTTTTTAAAAAACTCAGGGCCTCTATCGTTACTTAAACAAACCGCTAAAATGCTACCGGCATTAAATTTTGCCATGGTTATTAACAAAGCGTATTTGTAATGTTTGGTTACCGGCGAGTCACTCAGGTTAACCAGATAGGTTTTTCCAACATTGGCGTTGTAACGGTTCAACAGCGTTTCGGGTATTTGGCGGGTGAGCCATTCATTATCATTAGTGAAAACACCAGCCTGCTGTTTTATAATATAGGCATAAGCCGAATCAGGATTTACACGCAAGCGGTTCTCATTCAAAAGCTGCTTGTTGTCTTTAACGGAGTTTACCCTGAACCATATCTCAAAGTCCTTGCCTGGCAATTCCATTGCATAATTGAACTTTAGATTTCGGGTGTTAACCGCCTTTATCTCTTTAAAACCTTCCGGAAAAATAAATGAAATGCCAACCTTGTTAAGTGTTTTTTGAAAAGCTTTATACTGATTACCATTATCTAAACTGGTTCCTTGTGCAAAAACGCAGGCGGCGGTGCACGTTAATGCCATCAAAATAATAAAACTTATAGTTTTAAACAGGGTTTTGTTCATCGGTTACACCGCAAAAGTATCAGGTTGTGCGGATATTCCATTAATTATTAAATGTAATATTTAGTATAAATATAAAAATTAAATAATACGAATAATTTTAAACTAAAATGATAGTCGGATTGATATAAAATTGTTACTTATTCAATTCTGAAAGCAGATAATCCAATATACGCTTTTGGGGTTCAAAACGTTTTAAAGCGGCTAAACCAAGGCCGTCAACCGCCGCATCAACCAGCTGATCTTCATTCATTATGGTGAGACCACCTTTATCGGCATAATATCTTCCGGCAGCTAACACTGCGCTAAGCGGGATCAGTCCAATCAATTCGCTACCTGTAACTTTAATTCCATGTGCTTCCGCACATTTCACTACAGTTTCAAAAACCTTGTGTATGGGTGCAAGTTCCATATCTGTAATATTAGTTGATACCTGGGCGCAACTGTATTCCTTCATGTACCAGCCAATTGCCTTAACGCCTTTCAACAAACCCGGAACACGTTGCTTTGCGCCATTGCCATCCAAAACTAACCGTCCCGACTCTCTCACATCTGCAGCTATTTCTGCCGCTACGTCAACTGAAACGGTGCTCAGGTTAACGTTATACGCTATTAAAAAATTGCGTGCGCCTATTACAGTAGCCCCTCTTTTGGCATCCATTTGCAGCGGACCGTAATCGGGCTGCCAGCCGGCTTGCTTTATTTTTTCAAAAAAACCCTCATACTCTCCCGAGCGGATAATTGATAAATTACTTCGCTTTTTATCCGCCTGCGAATGTTCATACAGATAAACAGGTATACCTAACTCCTGGCCCACCCTTGCAGCAAGTTGTTTAGCATACGCATCTACTTCAGTTAAAGTAATATTACTAACCGGTATAAGCGGGCAAACATCTGTTGCCCCCATTCGCGGGTGCTCCCCCTTTTGTGAACGCATATCTATCACCTCTCCCGCTATTTTTATAGCGTTAAAGGCAGCTTCAACAACGGCGTGCGGTTCGCCGGCAAAAGTTATAACCGTTCTGTTGGCATCATGGCCAGGGTCAATATTTAATAGTTTAACACCAAATACTTCAGTGATCCCTGCAGCTATCCTATCTATTTTATCCTGATCTATGCCCTCGCTAAAATTTGGCACACATTCTATTATCTGTTTCATTACAGCGTGCAATTTAACGGTTTAGTGTAACATGTGTTGTGTGTTTTAGCTCTATATAACCATAAAGTAAAAAACATGTTGTTATGCTGAAATAGTAAAACATTATTGTAATATTGTTATTTCTCAAAAAGAGACAGGGCAATATCTACTGTCTCTTTTTGTTTATAAATTAATAGCCCATTATACGGCATAAGTATTGTATTGATGTTTCGTTTAGTTCCTGATTTTAAGACTACAAAGGATATGTTTAAGAGATTTTATTTTGTTTTGGTACTGGGCGCCGCGCTGGCTTGTAACGCTGCTCCTTCAAAACCTGTTAAGGTAGATGGTTCGCTCAACCTGGAGCCTACCGAGCAACAAAGCACGGCAGTTAAAGCAGTGGCATCACTCATATCCGGATATAATTATAAAAAAGTGCCTTTAAATGATTCGCTGTCGGCTATTATATATGATAGATTTTTAAAGAGCCTTGACGATAACCGTAATTATTTACTGGCTTCGGATATTGCCGACTTTAACAAGTTTAAAACCAAATTGGATGATGATATAAAAAGCGGCAATCTTGCCAGTGTATTTTACATGTTCAATGTATATCAAAAAAGATATAATGAGCGCATGGATTATTCAATAGCACAACTAAGCAAAGACTTTGATTTTAACAAAGACGACTCTTTTGCTTATGACCGTGAGAAACTGCCATGGGCTTCGCAAGCCGAATTAGACACCTATTGGAGCAAACGCGTTAAGTATGACTTGGTTAACCTGCAATTAGCTAAGGCTGATGTAGCTAAAAACAAAGAAACCTTAAAGAAACGGTATGAAACACAACTGGCTCAAAATAAGAAGTTAGAAAGCGACGATGTTTTCCAACTTTTTATGGATGATTTTACCGAAGCTATTGACCCACACACCAATTACTTTAACCCATTCAACAAGGCGCAGTTCAAAATGGAAATGTCGCGGTCATTAGAGGGTATAGGTGCTACGCTTGAATCTAAAAACGAATACATCAGCATAGCCAGCCTGGTTCCCGGCGGCCCTGCAGATAAAAGTCGCCAGGTTAATGTGGGCGATCGTATTGTGGCAGTGGCACAAGGCAAAACAGGCGAGTTTCAGGACATTGTAGGCTGGCGTACAGATAACGCTATCAAATTGATTAGAGGCGATAAAGGCACACTTGTTCGCTTAAAGTTATTGCCTCAGGGGAAAGCAGCTTCTGATCCGACAAAAATTGTGGAGATCATCAGGGAGAAGATCGTTCTGAAAGACCAGTTGGCTAAAAGTGAAGTACGCACCTATCAACAAAACGGCAAAAGCTATAAAATTGGCATCATAAATATTCCTGCTTTTTATGTTGATTTTGACGCGGCAAAAGCAGGTGCTACCAATTACCAAAGCACTACCCGCGATGTGAAAAAGATATTAGACTCATTACAAACCCAAAAAGTTGATGGTGTGGTGATTGATCTTCGCCAAAACGGTGGTGGCTCATTAACCGAAGCTATTTCACTTACGGGCTTGTTTATTAAAACCGGTCCGGTTGTGCAGGTACGCGATACCGAGAATAAAATAGAAGTTGATAAAGATGAAGATCCAGATATTACCTATGCTGGACCGTTAGCCGTTATGGTTGACCGCTTCAGCGCTTCAGCATCTGAGATCTTTGCCGGAGCTATTCAGGATTATGGCCGCGGTGTAATAGTAGGCACGCAAACGTTTGGTAAAGGTACTGTACAAACTCAAATTGATCTTGACAGGTATATAGCCTCATCATTAGGCAGTCGCATTGCTTCTATGGCACGTTCTGTAACGGGTAAGGCAGGTACCACAGGTAACGAAGGTGGTTACGGTCAGCTCAATCTTACCATAGCTAAGTTTTACCGTATAAGCGGTAGCTCAACCCAGCACCGTGGCGTTTTGCCTGATATTACTTTTCCTTCAATTATTCCGCTTGACAAATATGGCGAAGACACCGACCCTTCAGCGTTACCATTCGATGTAATTGCTAAAAGCCAGTACAACAAGGTAAGTGATGTTAGCACTGTGGTTCCTCAGTTAAAACAAATGCATGATGCACGCATGAAAAACAGCGCTGTGTATAAAAACATATTAGCTGACATTGCTGATTACAAAAAAGCCGATGCAGAAAAAACGGTAGTTTTGAACCTGCAAAAGTTAAAAGCACAACGCGATGAGCAGGAGCAGCAATCATTAGACAGGACCAATGCCCTGCGTGTTGCTATGGGTTACCCGGCGTTGAAAAAAGGCGATGCCAAACCAAAGAAAGAAGATCTGGATGCGTTGAAAGTTGAAGCAGGTCAAATTTTGGTTGATTATATTGGTGTTGCTGATAAAGTTGCCAGGGTTAACAAAACATCATCATCTTTTTAAAAACAAATAATAATGATATTAAGCCTTTCCTTAACCGGGAAAGGCTTTTTTTTTGAAAAACGATAGCTGATCAGTAACACTTTAGGGGGATTGGCGCCTATATCAATTTTACCACTCCCCGCTCTCATTTGAAACCAATTGCTTAAAACATGGTTGTTTTATTATGAGTAAAAAACCGTTGATAGAATTTACTGATAACGGCATTTATTGCCCCCAAGGTAAGTTTTACATTGACCCCTGGAAACCCGTTGATGATGCCGTAATAACCCACGCCCACAGCGACCACGCGCGTTGGGGGAGCAAGCGTTATCTGGCTCATCACCTGTCAAAAGAGGTATTGCTCTACCGCCTTGGCGACATTAGTTTACAAACCATTGAGTATGGCGAGAAGGTGTTAATGAACGGTGTGGAAATAAGCATGTATCCCGCAGGGCATGTTATTGGCTCCGCACAAATTAGGGTTGAATATAAAGGAGAAGTTTGGGTAATATCCGGCGACTACAAAACTGAAGACGACGGCGTTTGCGCGCCCTTCGAGCCGGTAAAGTGCCATCACTTTATATCTGAATGTACCTTTGGCATGCCGGTTTTTCAATGGAAGCCCCAGCAACAACTGTTTGAGGATGTGAATAACTGGTGGAGGCACAACGCCGCAAATAATTTAGCTACAGTAATAGTAGGCTACTCGTTAGGGAAAGCCCAACGCATTCTGCAAAACCTTGACCTTTCTATTGGTAAGGTGTATACACACGGCGTTATAGAAAACACCAATGAGGCGCTGCGTCGAAACGGTATCATACTAAATGAGACCCACCGCATCACACCCGAAACACCAAAGGAAGACGCCCGCAAAGGAATAATATTAGCGCCCCCATCAGCAGTTGGCACGCCTTGGATGCGAAAGTTCGGGCCCTACAGTTTTGGCTATTGCTCGGGCTGGATGGCATTGCGTGGTGCGAAGCGCCGCCGCGCTGCCGATCGCGGTTTTATATTATCAGACCATGCCGACTGGAACGGCCTTGTGAGCGCTATTGATGCAACGGGCTGTGAAAAAGTTTACCTCACCCACGGCTATACAGCCTCCTTCGCCAGGTATTTATCAGAAATTGGTTTTGACGCGCATGAAGTGCATACATTATTTGGCGATGATGAAGCTGTTGCGCCTTCCGACAATAGCGAAGATGCCATAGGTATAAATCCACAGGAGGCCAACATATGAAGGCATTTGCGCAACTCTTTCTCTCCTTAGATGAGACCAACAAAACCAACCAAAAGGTGCAGGTTTTGAAAGATTACCTTAACTGCGTGCCCGACTCTGACAAGATGCACATGCTGGCATTGTTCACCGGGCGTAAGCCAAAGCGCGTTATCAACGCCACACAGATACGTACCTGGGCTAATGCTGTTACCGGAATACCTGTTTGGTTGTTTGAAGAAAGTTACCATATAGTAGGCGACCTTGCCGAAACGATGGCGCTTTTGCTACCTCAGGACACCGTGAGCAGCACTGATAAAACCCTAACCGACTGGATGGCGGAACTAAACAGCTTAGCCAGTAAAACCGAGGAAGAACGCAAACTATGGCTAACCGACTCGTGGGCAATATTAGATACGCAGGAGCGCTTTGTTTTTAACAAGTTGCTTACCGGAAGCTTCCGGGTGGGTGTATCGCAAAACCTGGTAATTAAGGCGTTGGCAGATATTTCTGGTTTGGACGCGGCCACGCTTACCCACCGCATAATGGGCAACTGGATGCCCGAGACCTACTCTTACGAACAGCTAACGCAAAAAGAGGGGGCATCGGATGACATATCGCGCCCCTACCCTTTCTTTCTGGCTTACCCCATACAGGAAACGTCAGATAAACAACGCTCGGCTGATGAGTTAAAAGTAACCTTAGGCAATGCTGCAGAGTGGCAGGCCGAATGGAAGTGGGATGGTATACGCGCGCAGCTAATTAAGCGCGACGGCCAGATATTTATATGGAGTCGTGGAGAAGAACTGGCGACAGAGAAATTCCCGGAGTTGCATCCCTTTTTGAATGACTTGCCTGACGGCACTGTGTTGGATGGTGAGATACTCAGTTTCCGTGAGGGGCTGCCGTTGCCATTCAATGTACTTCAAACGCGCATCGGCAGAAAAAATCTGAGTAAGAAAATACTGGAGGAAAGTCCGGTGGCTTTGATAGCTTATGATTGCCTGGAGTATAACGGAGAAGACATCCGGTATAAAACACAAAGTGAGCGGCGTGTTTTATTAGAAGGATTACAGCGGTATACCGATCACCCGGAGATATTCCGGATCTCCGCGTTAATTGATTTCAATAGTTGGGACGAGCTGGCTAAAATAAGAGAGCAATCGCGCGCTAAAATTGCTGAAGGTATTATGCTGAAGCGCAAAAGCGCCACCTACCAGGTAGGCCGGCGAAGAGGCGACTGGTGGAAGTGGAAAATAGATCCGCTATCTGTTGATGCGGTAATGATTTACGCGCAAAAGGGGCACGGCCGCAGGGCCGACCTGTATACCGATTATACTTTTGCTGTTTGGGATGGCGACAAATTAGTGCCATTCGCTAAAGCGTATTCCGGACTGACAGACGCTGAAATAAACAAGGTTGATTACTTTGTAAAACGCAACACGCTCGAAAAATTTGGCCCTGTACGCACAGTAAAACCCGAGTTGGTATTCGAGATAGGCTTTGAGGGTATCAATCGTTCTACGCGTCACAAATCAGGCATAGCGTTGAGATTTCCGCGCATTCTGCGCTGGCGGCATGACAAGCCTAAGGAAGAAGCCGACACCCTTGAAAACCTGAAGGCTCTTTTAGGTGACTAACACATAAATGAATTATGAACACCGAGTTAAACTTCATAAACCGGTTCATAATCGATTTATTTTTCTTCTTCAATTACTAACGGCGGATTGGTTATAGCTATCTCATTAACCACATCGTAAACTTCAACTTCATCCGGGTGTTTTGGCTTCCATAGTGCATAATAATAGGCCAGACTAAACACACCTAACAAAAATGGGATCAGTGTTAAATGTCTGAAAGTTATATCGCCAAAAACCTTATTGCCATCAACTTCTAAAAACTCGGTCAACATCCAGTATGAGTTGGCAAATATCCAAAAGGTAATGGCCAGGTTATGGGTCAGTTCGGCCATCATATGCCGGGTACGCCAGGCAATAACTATAGCTACAATGAGTGTTGGAAAGATCATCACTATGCCTAAGGGCTTCCAAAGAAGACACCAACCTATATCCTTCAACAGCCAAAAAACGATGTGAAGGTTTTCCATTTTGCGGTACTTGAGTGGTATTGTATAGACAGACATGGGTACTAAAATACGCAAAATTTTGAACTGAATTTGATCTGTAATTCATACTTAATTAACCCAAATTTCAAGCTGTTTACATTGTATTTACAATATTTTAAAACCAAAACAATAACTATTGGTTTATTCCTTCACTACTATTAACCTATGAGAATTTATATTAGCTATGAAAACAATTATTCTATTTACAATGTACTGCATTCCGGTAGCTTGTATCATCATGTCTTATTTCTTTTCAGTTCAAAATCGCAAATTGCAAGGGTCGGGTAAAATACCCAACATCATTAGTACTGAAAATAAAAAACAGTTCTTCCTGTTTTTATCCGTTGTATTCGCATTGGGATTATTCTTTTACCAAGGCATCCAATACACGTCTTAAAATTAAAAAAACGCCTGCCATAAAATTTACCTCTACTTTAAATTTTATGGCGGGCTTTTTTCTTAACCCATCACAGTAATCAATATTTTTCGGTGGTTAAAGCCTAATCCTCCTATCCGTTAAAATTTGCCTTAAAAAATTGGTAAGTTCGCAGTTCTCATACCGTGATAACGAATAAGATAATGACAACGAAAAGAGGCTTCACTACTACCCTACTCCATTCAGACCGTTTACAAAAACCAGAGCATGGTGCTTTGCATAAACCTATACATACATCAGTAACTTTTGGTTACGATGATGTTCAGGATCTGGTTGATGTATTTCAAAACAAAACAAGCGGTTACGCTTACTCCCGGCAGGGCAGCCCAACTGTTAACGCCCTTGAGTATAAGGTAACACAAATGGAAAAAGGCTTTGCTTCCGTCTGTTTTGCAACCGGCATGGCAGGTATAGCATCAACAATATTAGCTTTAATAAAACAAGGCGATCATATTGTGGCCAGTTCATACCTGTTTGGCAATACGCGCAGCGTTTTCCAATCGTACATGGATATGGGCCTGGATGTAACTTTTGTTGACGCTACAGATGTTGCCAATGTTGAAAGCGCTTTAAAACCAAATACCCGCATGGTGTTTGTTGAAACCATTGCCAACCCCGCCACTCAAATAGCAGATTTGGAAGCCATTGGTAAACTTTGCGAGCAAAAGCGTATATTATATATGGTAGACAACACCATGACCACCCCTTACCTGTTTAATCCTGCTGATGTTAAAGCGAGCCTGGTAGCCAACTCGTTGACCAAAAATATAGGAGGCCATGGCAATGCTTTGGGTGGTTGTATAACCGATACAGGCTTATTTGACTGGGGCAGCTATCCTAATATTTACGACGTTTATAAGAAAGGCGATGTTAAGAAATGGGGCATCACCCAGATCAGGAAAAAAGGCTTGCGGGATGCGGGCGGCACTATGGCTCCTGAGGCTGCGCATTATATATCAATAGGTGCCGAGACGCTGGCTCTGCGTATGGACCGTTCAACGGCTAATGCTATGGCACTGGCAACTTACTTTGAAGCGCATCCTAACATTAAAAAGGTATTTTATCCGGGATTGGAAAACCATTCGCAGCATAATAGAGCTAAAAAGCTTTTTAAAGGTTTTGGAACTTTACTGAGTATTGAACTGGTGGAAAGTATGGATTGCTTCGCGTTTTTAAACGCGCTGCAGCTTGTTGTAAAATCAAGTAACCTTGGTGATACGCGCACGCTTTCTATACCTGTTGCACACACCATATTTAATGAGTTAGGTAAAGAGAAAAGGGCCGAAATGGGTATATCAGATAATATGATCCGCCTTTCAATTGGAATTGAAGATAAAGACGATCTGATTGCCGATTTTGCTGCTGCACTGGGATAACCGATGCATTAAAAGCCGGCTGTTATTCCAAAATTGTTATTGATAGAAAAAGTGGGAACCAAAACACCGCCTTCGGCGTCAATTTTAGTTATTGATGACGAGAAAAAGCTAAATGATCTTTTGTCACGCATCTTGAGTCTGGAAGGCTACAAGGTTGTGCAAGCTTATACTGCAAAAGAAGGCTTGAGGATACTCCATCAGGAACAAGTGGTTTTGGTGATAAGCGATGTGAAGTTACCGGATGCTAACGGCGTTGAACTGGTAAAAGCTATTAAACAAATAAAGCCCTTTGTTGAAGTAATTAATTTGACAGCTTACGGCACCATTGCCGACGGTGTGCAGGCTATACAAAACGGCGCGTTCAACTACATTACCAAGGGCGATGATAATGACAGGATCATCCCGTTGGTAAGTCAGGCTTTTAATAAAGCCATGCACCAATTGGAAGCTGAAAGTCTAAAAAATAAAAGCAATACAATAGTTGGGTTTGACAACATTATTGGCACATCGCCATCAATAACTAATGCCTTAACACTGGCTAAAAAAGTTGCGAGTACAGATACCACAGTACTGTTATTAGGAGAAACCGGAACAGGCAAAGAGGTTTTTGCATCAGCCATACACCAGGCAGGCGGGCGTTCCGGCAAACCTTTCGTGGCTATTAATTGCAGCAGCTTTACTGGCGACCTGTTGGAAAGCGAACTATTTGGTTACAAAGCCGGAGCCTTTACCGGGGCTTTGAAAGATAAAAAAGGCTTGGTTGAAGAAGCTAACGGTGGTACACTGTTTTTAGATGAAGTAGGCGAAATTATGCCCGATATGCAGGCCAGATTATTGCGTTTGCTCGAAAATCAAAGTTTTATTAAAATTGGCAGTACCGAGACAACTAAGGTGAACGTAAGGATCATAGCTGCTACCAACCGTGATCTGCAAAAAGCAGCAGAAACAGGTACATTCAGAATGGACCTTTATTATCGGCTTTCGGTATTTAACATACAACTACCTCCGTTGCGTGAACGAAAACCGGATATACGTTCATTAGCTGATCATTATTTAGCCATGTTTTCGGCCAAAATGGGCGTGCAAAAAATGCAGATGGATAAAGGTTTTATTGAAGCCCTTGAACAGCACCCATGGAAAGGCAACATACGCGAACTTAAAAACCTGATGGAGCGGGTGGTGATACTTGCAGATTCCGCATCACTTTCAAACTCACTTCTTCCGCCTGAATTTAATACTGATATAACAGATAGCAACCCAATTGATCTGGCTACTGTTGAAAAGCAGCACATCAAAAAAATACTGGCATACACAGGCGGTAATAAAACCGAGACTGCGCGTTTACTGGGAATAGGTTTAACAACTTTATACCGCAAACTTGATGAGTATACGCTCAATCAATAAACCAAATGTAGTTGTTTATCTGCGTAAACAGTATTTTTGAGCAAACCTCTCCATCATGATTAAAAGTGTTTTCACCCCGTCGGATGTTGCCGAACTTAAAGAGCGTATTAGTAAGTTAACTCCGCAGTCAACCCCTTTGTGGGGCAAAATGAATGTTGGCCAAATGCTCGCTCATGCTAACGTAAGTTATGAAATGGCTTATACCAATAAGCACCCCAGGCCTAACGCTTTTTTGCGTTTAATGCTGAAAATGTTTGCTAAGGACATGGTAGTTGGCCCCCAACCATATAAACGGAGTTTACCAACCGCAAAGGCATTTTTAATGAGTGAACAAAAGGATTTTGAAACAGAAAAAAAGCGTTTGTTAGATTTTATTGACTATACTTTGCAATTGGGCAAACAGCATTTTGAGGGGAAGGAATCTCTGTCATTCGGCAAACTGACAAGTGAGGAATGGAATGTAATGTTTTACAAGCACCTGGATCATCATTTACAGCAGTTTGGAGTATAGGCTTAAACCGAACCTTAGCCGGCTGTCTGCCTGGGTGAAACCCAGAAATTATTATACCCCAACCCTACTTGTATATCCAGCAGCTCTTGCTGCAGCATCTCTAAAACAGCCAAAAAATTGTAAACAAAATGCACTTTGTTATCCGAGTTGCCTGCAATGGTTTTAAAATCCAGGCGACTGTTTATGCGCAGTAAGTTGTCAATAGCTTTTTTTTGCGCCTCAATGGTATATGGGTATTGTACCACGGTGTGTTTCACTTCCTGCGCGCGGCTCTGGTAGTTCCGCATCAGGCGGCTGTAAACCATCATCAATTTATATAAACTCAGGTCGGCCAGTTCTTCACCTGGCACTTTTACCGCTTCGGTTTGGTCAATATCGAATTTAATGTTGCCACGCCGTTCCTGTTTAAAGCGTTCGTCTTCCATGGGCCGCAGTTCTTCACAAACTTGCTTAAACTTTTTATATTCAATGAGCCTCCTAACCAGTTCCTCTTTTTGGTCAATCTCCGTTCCTCCCTCTCCAGTATCGTAGCGTGGCAGCAACATCTTGGCTTTAATGCGCATCAGGGTGGCTGCAACAAAAATAAACTCACTGGCCAGTTCTATATTGAGGCTACTCATGTGGTGAATGTAGTCCAGGAAATCGTTAGCTATGCGGGTGATGGAAATCTCATGTATATCCAGTTCATCGCGTTCAATAAAGAACAGCAACAAATCAAATGGCCCCTCAAACTGCGGCAGCTTTATTTCGAAGTTTTCTTCGGTCATGGCTACTCAAATATACCAATCTATCATTATCAACATTAAATATAATGGTGAGCGCTGCAAACTATTTTTTTGATTATAAGTTGTGGTATTTATTAGCTTAATTTGTAAGTTAGTATATCCATAAAATTACAAATGCAGGTACCCGCTGGTGAACTACTGAAGCGTATCAACTCGCCTTCTGATCTAAAACAACTTTCTGAAGACCAATTAGAGCAGGTTTGCCAGGAGCTGCGACAGTATATTATTGATGAAGTTTCGGTTAATGGCGGACACTTTGCCGCAAGTTTGGGCGTTGTGGAACTGACGGTTGCACTACACTATATTCTTAATACACCATATGATCAGTTGGTATGGGATGTAGGTCACCAGGCTTATGGTCACAAAATATTAACCGGCCGCCGGGATGATTTTCATACCAATCGTGTATATGGCGGCTTGAGCGGTTTTCCCAAACGGTCAGAAAGCGAATATGATACTTTTGGCGTCGGCCACTCATCAACTTCAATTTCTGCTGCCTTAGGCATGGCCGTTGCATCTAAGTATAAGGGAGAGAACGACCGCCAGCATGTCGCCGTAATTGGTGATGGCTCGATGACGGCCGGTATGGCTTTTGAGGCACTTAACCATGCAGGTATTGCGAATGCCAACATATTGGTAATTTTAAACGACAACAACATGTCGATAGATCCAAATGTAGGCGCATTGAAAGAATATTTAACCAGCATTACCACCTCTAAACCTTACAACCGTTTTAGAGATGACATTGCGGGTGTGTTGGCTAAAATATCATCAATAGGCCCTGATGCGTATAACTTAGCGCTTAAAATTGAAAAAAGCATAAAAGGCACTTTGTTAAAACGCAGCAACTTTTTTGAGGCGCTAAAATTCAGATATTTCGGTCCGGTTGATGGGCACGATGTTAAAAACCTGGCTAAAGTATTACGCGATCTGAGCGAGATACCGGGACCTAAGTTATTACATTGCATCACCGTAAAAGGAAAAGGCTACGCACTCGCTGAAAAGGATCAAACCAAGTGGCACGCTCCCGGCTTGTTCGACAAGATAACAGGCGAGATCAAAAAAGCTAAATATGATAAACCACAGCCTCCAAAATATCAGGATGTTTTTGGTCATAGTATAATTGAACTGGCTGAGCAAAACCCTAAAATAATGGGTATAACGCCGGCAATGCCATCAGGTTGCTCATTAAACCTGATGATGAAAGCTATGCCTGATCGCGCGTTTGACGTAGGTATTGCGGAACAGCATGCTGTAACATTCTCAGCCGGATTGGCAACACAGGGCTTGGTACCATTCTGTAATATTTACTCCAGTTTTATGCAGCGCGCGTACGACCAGGTGGTGCATGACGTAGCAATACAAAACCTTAACGTGGTATTTTGCTTAGACAGGGCAGGCATTGCCGGTGCTGATGGCGCTACCCATCATGGTGCTTATGACCTGGCTTTTATGCGCTGTATACCTAACATGGCCGTTTCATCACCAATGAACGAGGAAGAACTGCGCAACCTGATGTATACTGCACAGCAGGAAAACATGGGACCGTTTGTAATACGCTATCCGCGTGGAAACGGTGTTATGGTAGATTGGCAGCGCCCTTTCAAAGCTATCCCGGTAGGCAAAGGCCGCATAATTTGTGAGGGTGAAGAAGTGGTTATTTTAACCATTGGTGCTATAGGTAATGAGGCAGTTAAAGCTATTAATGTGTTAAATACAGAAGGCTATTTCCCTGCGCATTATGATATGCGCTTCGCTAAGCCTATTGACGAAGCTTTGTTGCATGAGGTATTTAAGAAATTCGATAAAGTAGTTACTGTTGAAGATGGCTGTATTGAAGGCGGTATGGGTTCGGCGGTATTAGAATTTATGGCCGATAACAATTACAAAGCACAGGTAGTGCGTTTAGGCATCCCCGATAAATTTATTGAGCACGGTGAACAACCCGAACTTTGGGCCGAATGCGGTTACGATGCAGCGAGCATAGTAATTAGTGTTAAAACGCTTTCTACTATAATAAAAGCGCATACAATTGCCAGTTAGTGACTGGTTAATTGAAGATTAGTGATTAGTTGCCTTGAGCATTTTTTAGCATTATCTTTGCCTCGTGAGCGAGAAAACTATTCTAAAACTACACTTACCTACCGATCCGGTGTGGGTAAAGAATGTGGTGGAAAGTAACATTGAGGAACTACTTACCGACCATGCTTTTTGCGAGCAAAAAGCTGCCAGCAATGCCATAACACTTATTGTACAAAACCCGAACCTGGGCGACCTGGTACAGCAAATGGCTGATCTGGTGCGCGAAGAAATGGATCATTTTAAAAGGGTACATCAAATTATCATTAGCAGAGGCTTTACTTTAGGTAAAGAACGCAAGGATAATTACGTTAACGAACTACGCAAATTTATTATAATTGGCGGTGGCCGAGAAGCCCAGTTAATTGACCGTCTGCTGTTTTCCGCTATGATAGAAGCCCGGAGCTGCGAGCGGTTCAAGGTATTGTATGAAAACATTAACGACAAGCAGCTATCAGAATTCTATTATGAACTCATGATTAGCGAGGCTACGCACTACACCATGTTTATAAGTCTTGCGCGTAAATATGCAGATAAGATAGATGTTGATAAGCGTTGGAATGAATTTTTAGCTTACGAAGCGCAGGTGATACAAAACTATGGGAAGCACGAAACCATTCATGGGTAAGCAATACAAGCACATCTACTTTGACCTTGACCACACTATTTGGGATTTTGACAAGAATGCCGAAGAGACGTTGCATGAACTTTTCGTTTTGCATAAACTTGCCGATCTCGGTCTATCTTCCGCAGATGTTTTTATTGAAACCTATACAGTAAATAATCACCGACTTTGGCGAGATTATCACCTTGGAGTAATCACTAAAGAACAATTGCGCCAGGCTCGCTTTAACCAAACTTTTTTAGATCTGGGCTTACATCCTGATGTTATTCCCATTGGGTTTGAGGATGCGTATGTACAGCTTTGTCCAACCAAAACCAACTTATTTCCTCACGCTCACGAAACACTGGCCTACCTGCAAAACAAATACACGCTGCATCTCATCTCGAATGGATTTAAAGAGTCGCAAGATATTAAGATAAGTAATACCGGCATTGGCCGATACTTTCAGCACATTGTAGTATCAGAATTAATTGGCGTAAACAAACCAGATCAAGCCATTTTTCAACACGCACTTGACCTTGCCTGCGCGCAAAAGCACGAAAGCATCATGATAGGCGATAGTTTGGAAGCTGATGTTTATGGTGCGCTTAATTTCGGTATGGATGCTATCTACTTTAATCCGTTCAATGCTGAAAAACCTAATGATGTACCTGTGCAGATCAATCATTTGAAAGAGCTAACTGTATTGCTGTAGATACAACTTAAAACACTTCATTCAAGCCTACAAATATACCTTTTGCTCCGTAAGTACCTATCCCATAGTCTATACACAAGTTTGAACGGGTATACTTATTGAACAATATACGCAGACCTACACCACCTCCAGGCTCTACAAACTCGCCGAGGTTAATATCGCTGATACGTCTTTGTGCACTTCCGGTTTGAGCGTTTGCAAAAACTACCCCACTAAAAAGTTTGTTGGTAGTAATAGGGAAGCGGTATTCCAGTTCACTATACATAAACGATTGCCCCTTAAAACGGCCTATTGTGTAGCCCCTGCCCAAGCGGCTGGTTTGATCACTGCCGGTACCGGGTAATTCCAGATAAGGCAGATCGCCCTTGAGCAGAAAACTGCTCCAAAACCAGTAAGCCAAAATATGCTCTCGGTTTACTTTTGACAGGCCCCAGTATTTGCGCAGTTCTGCACGCAATTGAGTGGCGGGCTTGTTACTACCCATCCAGGTTGCATTGGTGCGTAATATAAGGTCAATAAACATCCCCTCATAAGGGCGATTAATATGATCTCTTGAATTATACTCTAAATTGAGTAAAAGGCCATTGTTGGTATATTCTGATGTTGGAAAGCCATGATTGATACTATATCTATGATTGTGAGCATCAGGTTTAGGTCCTTTCTTTTTTTCGTCATCAATATCATTGTAGATATTAAAAATCACCCCGGCACCAAACAACAAATTTTTAGCAATGCGACGATACACCCTTTGCGAAATTTTTATATAGGAATAATTTAAAGGCATTACCTCACTGTTGCTTCGTAAAGGCAAACCGTCAAAAGTAAAACCTTGTTCGCCATGTGCGCGACTGCCTGTACCTACACCATAATCTAAGGCAACGGTTTTACCAATCTGCACATTGCCTTGAATGTTGTACAGGTCATCATTAGTAAAAATATTATTCTTTGTTTCAAACTGAATAAGGCCCTTGGTTGAAATGTATGCGTTAGCATTCAGAACAGACATAGTGGTAATTTTCGGATCGCCAAAAACCAAACCGGCTGTTGACGTTACACCTACAGAAAAGCCAACACTTGGGTTAAAGCCGGCAGACGGTAACGTTGATACAAGTGAAGGTTTTTTTTTTGTGGTATCGCTACTGTCTTTTTTCTTGCCAAACAAACTACCTATTACTTCTTTTCCATCAGTTTGTTTTTCCAGTACCTCAGGTGGATCCTGTTTCTCCTGTGCAAAAGCATTCCCAGTTACAGTAAATAAAACGCCAACCAACAATGTTAGCCGCCACACTATTCTTCTCATTATTTTAGGAGGTTATTAATAGCTGCAATATAGTCACACAACTGTAAAATATTAAAATTTTTAATTTATTATTTACAACTGAGGGTAATACTTAAGCCTAAAATTCGTTCAAATCGAATTTTGTTCGAAAATCAAAATTTTCAAGACGACAGAGGTTTTTTGTTGGAACGTTATTTGTTTATTACACAATGAAATTCATGTTGGCTTTAAACCAACCAATAATAAATGCATCAAACAAAACGGAGGTAATTGATATGGGAATGATTAGAGTGTGCTGGGACTATTGCTTTACAAAAACTGATAAGCTTTTAAATAAAGTATGTTCAGCTCAGATTTTTTAACTGCGGATAATTTACCGCAAAGCAAAAGAGCCTGACGAATTCGCCAGGCTCTTTTTTATTATGGTATAAGTTATTAGTCAATAACCGACACCTTAACCGTATTGGTACGGCCTTGGCGAGATATTGGCGCAGATACTGTATTAACAATAACATCACCACTTTCCAATAACTTCTCAGCAATTAACAGATCGTTACAATCTTTAATAGTTTGATCAGTGCTTTCAACTTTATCATAATAGAAAGTGCGTACCCCCCACACTAAACTCAGTGCGGTTAACAAGTTTTTGTTAGCGGTAAAAGTAAATGTTGGTGCTTCAGGGCGGTAGCTGGCAATCTCATAAGCAGTAAAACCCGATGAGGTCATGGCCACAATACCTTTAGCATTGGTGTGCTCTGCTAAGTAAACTGCTGAGCCGCAAATAGCATCGGCCAGGTAAGTTGCGTCAGCTTTATCAACGTCAGCTTTACCTGTGTTAAACGGATAACCGGTCTCTTCAACGTTACGGATGATCTTTGACATGGTTTCGATAACGATCAACGGAAACTCACCAACTGATGTTTCCCCGCTCAGCATCACCGCATCTGCACCATCAAGCACAGAGTTAGCTACGTCATTCACCTCAGCACGGGTTGGGCGTGGCGTAGTGATCATTGATTCTAACATTTGCGTAGCAACTATAACCGGTTTTGATGCGGCACGGCATTTACGGGCTATCATTTTTTGTAACAGAGGCACTTCTTCCAAAGGCATCTCAACACCAAGGTCGCCACGCGCAACCATTACTCCATCTGTAACCTCAATTATAGCATCGATATTATCAATGGCTTCCGGTTTCTCAACCTTGGCAATAACGCCGGCAGCTTTACCTCTTTCAGCTATGATCTTTTTCAGTTCAACTATATCCTGCGCATTACGTACGAACGAAAGACCTATCCAGTCAACATCACAATCCAATACAAAGTGCAGGTGTTCCAGGTCATCTTCGGTTAAGCTCGGGATAGAAACTTTTGTATTAGGCAGGTTAACGCCCTTGCGCGAGGTAAGTATACCGCCATGCACAACCTCGCAAACAACGGTATCAACTTTATTAGTTTCTAAAACGCGCATTTGTAACTTACCATCGTCAAGCAAAATTATTTCGTTTGCCTGTACGTCCTGAGGAAACTCCGGGTAAGTAATATAGATCTGGTTATCGTCTCCAATGCACTCTTTGGTAGTTATATTAATGTGTGTACCATTAATAAGGTTTATACCGCCATCTTTTACAAGACCGATGCGAATTTTAGGGCCTTGCAAATCGGCCAGTATGGCAACATTGGTTTTATATTCATCATTTATCTCTCTAATGGTATCAATCACCTTTTTGTGGTCGGATATTTTTCCATGCGAGAAGTTAAGACGGCAAACATTTACGCCGGCTTTGATCATAGACAACAAAACATCTTTAGGGGAAGATGCCGGCCCCATGGTGGCAACTATCTTGGTGCGGTTATACGGTAATTTCATGATTTATCAGTATCCTGGTTTGTGTAATTGTAACACGATATAAATTTGCGCTAAAATAGAAGATTTTCACGTGATTTTATCTTTTTTGGGTCGATCTTTAATGCGGTAACAATTTCGGGTATTTTATTTAGCGCCGAAATCATGTTGTCAAGATCAGCGTCATCAATATAATTTTTGATCAACACAAAAAAATCAACCTTGCGCATCTCGGGTACGAGGTAACCCTCGTTACCTCTGTTAGCTATAAAATAAAAGTCGGTCTCACTTGCTTCCCAACAACAGGTAAATAACGAAAAATACGCACGTGTATTGCCGCCATTTAAATTATCAACAACGAGGTCATCAACCCGAACAAAATTAAAATTCAGGTGTTTATTGATGAGATAGCACGCTCGGTAGTCTTTTAATGAGGCAGTTACGGCTATCAAAACAAAATCCAGATCTAACTCGAACTTTAAAAATTTCCTGTTCAATTATACTATCTTTAGCCCTGCAAAGATAATTAAAAGCGCAAGGCTGAGGCTAAATTTGATTAAACAGAAACTAAAAAGTTTTAGATTTGATATTTAACAGAATTTATTTTTCTTTGCACAGAATTTTATTTAATCATTAAACTAAAAAACTATGTCTGATATCGCTTCAAGAGTAAAGGCTATTATCGTTGAAAAATTGGGTGTTGACGAAAGTGAAGTAACACCTGAGGCTAGCTTCACCAATGATCTTGGTGCTGACTCTTTAGACACCGTTGAACTCATCATGGAGTTTGAAAAAGAATTTAATGTGGCTATTCCTGATGATCAGGCAGAAACTATTGGTACTGTAGGTCAGGCCATTGCTTACCTTGAAAAAAACGTTAAATAAGCTCTCCTTATTTTAATCAAATTAAATGGGGTTTAAAAGAGTAGTTGTAACCGGGCTTGGGGCACTCACTCCAATTGGCAATAGTGTTCCAGATTATTGGAACGCTTTGATCAATGGAGTGAGTGGCGCTGCTATGATCAAAAGTTTTGATACCGAAAAGTTCAAAACCAAGTTTGCATGTGAGGTAAAAAACTTTGATGCCGATGGTTTTTTAGGCAGAAAAGATGCTCGCAAGCTTGATCCGTTTGTACAGTACGCGCTTTACTCAACAGAAGAAGCTGTTAAAGATGCCGGAGTAGACTTTGAAAAATTAGATACCAACCGTATTGGTGTTATTTGGGGATCGGGTATTGGTGGTTTAAAAACCTTTTTAGATGAGGTTGTTGCCTTTGCAAAAGGTGATGGAACACCAAGGTTTAATCCTTTCTTTATCCCTAAAATGATAGCGGATATTGCTCCCGGCCATATCTCTATTAAATACGGATTACGTGGGCCAAACTTCACAACAGTATCGGCTTGCGCTTCTTCAAACAACTCGTTAATTGATTCATTCAATTACATTCGCCTTGGCCGCGCCAATATGTTTATTACCGGCGGGTCTGAGGCTATTATAAACGAGGCAGGTATAGGTGGTTTTAATGCTATGCATGCCCTGTCTGTACGTAACGATGATCCGGCTACGGCTTCTCGTCCGTTTGACCTTGACCGCGACGGCTTTGTTGCCGGCGAAGGTGCAGGTACCATTATTCTGGAAGAACTGGAGCATGCAAAAGCCCGCGGTGCGAAAATTTATGCCGAAATGGTTGGTGGTGGCATGAGTGCCGACGCGTACCACATGACAGCTCCGCATCCGGAAGGCGCCGGTGCTGCATTGGTTATGAAGGCCGCTTTAAACGATGCCGGATTAACACCTGCAGATATTGATTACGTAAACGTGCACGGAACGTCAACTCCAATTGGCGACCCGCAGGAAATAAAAGCTATTACTGATGTTTTCGGTGAAGATATTTACCGTATAAACATCAGCTCAACCAAATCAATGACAGGTCACCTTTTGGGTGCTGCCGGTGCGGTTGAAGCCATAGCTTCTATTTTAGCGCTAAACCATGGCATGATACCGCCAACTATCAACCACTTTACAGATGACCCATCATTTGATCCTAAAATAAACTTTACTTTTAATCAGGCCCAAAAGCGTGATGTGAAGATAGTTCAGAGCAACGGCTTTGGCTTTGGTGGTCACAATGCATCTGTGATATTTAAAAAATATGAAGGTTAATAGTAACGTTAATGCCCGTTAGCCGTTTATATAAGCTCTATTTATCGCCTCATAAAAAATATGTTAAAGTTTTAAGAAATTTGCTCGGCTTTGTGCCGGGCAATTTGCTGTTATACAGGTTAGCTTTCAGGCACAAATCTGTTGCCCAAAACGTAAAAAAGGGGGTTAAAAACAGCAATGAGCGGCTTGAGTTTTTAGGTGACGCTGTTTTAGGCAGCGTGGTGGCCGAAGTGCTATTTAAACTTTACCCTTATGAAGACGAAGGCTTTTTAACAGAGCTTCGTTCAAAAATAGTAAACCGTCAAAATTTGAACCAGCTGGCCCGTAAACTGGGCTTTGAGCAACTGATAGAATATGATTCACGAATGCTTGGCCCCTCCCGCCAGGGTTCATTATTGGGTGATGCCTTTGAGGCACTGGTAGGTGCCATTTACCTTGACAAAGGCTATAACTTTACGCGCGATTTTTTGGTTAACCACATCATCAAAACGCATATTGATATACATACGCTTGAGCAAACCGAAACCAACTTTAAAAGTAAGTTAATTGAGTGGTGCCAGAGGCACGGTAAGGATATATCATTTGATCTGGTTGAAAATCAGGTTGGCGAAAGCTTGAAACTGTTTACTGTACAGGCAAGTATAGACGGGCAAATATTAGGGCTCGGCAAAGAATTCAGTAAAAAGAACGCCGAAAAGCTTGCAGCGGAAAAAGCTTGTGAAGCTCTGGGTATTTAATATAACTTTTGCGGTTTCAGGCTTTCTTTGTTTTTGGAATAGTAATCGTATGATGTTTGTACGTACTTAATAATATCATAATGAGCCCACACCTTTACCTGGTCGTATGATGGCTTGAATAATACCATAAACGCGTCCAGGTCTTCATTGGATATAGCTGGTATGATCTCCTTAATAATATCACGGTTGTATTTCTTCTCTATCTCTATATCTTCAAGCTCACGTTTTGAAAAGGCTTCAAACCTTCGTGCCCTTGCAGGTCCTTTACCTAACAATGAATATATACCGGTAACCGGAGATAAGATAGACCCTAACACTCCCGGACGCGAGTATTGCCCCGTGCGTTTATAGTTTAACATGGTTGCATCAAGCTCCTGCCTGGTGCTCATATCATTAATGGTTACTTCATCAAGCGTAACAATAGGCTGCATATAAATAGATAGCATATTGTCATTCAACACAATGAGGGTTTGGCTTGTATACTGCGTTTTACTGAAAATAAGTGTATCACCAACTGCAGCTTCTATTCTAAAAACACCAAATTCATCGCTGATTGAGATTGTACGCTTATTAAAGTTGCCAACAGTTACACCCGATACACGCTGCTGTGACGCTCCCTGAAAGGTAACACCAGTTACAGATAATAACTTCTGCGCGTTAGCGCTTCCGCAGAAAAAAACAAATAACAGCGCGAAAAAAAATCCGGCACGCAATAAAAAAGGCTTTAACAACACAATGCTAAATTAATTAAACTTTAAATTATTTAACGTTAAATTTTGTTAAAGCGTGTAAGTCAGCAATGGGGAACCGTGGCTTAACAGATTATTACCATACCGCAATGGTTTTTAGCAAAAACACTATCTTTGCGCATGATAAAATCAATGACCGGGTATGGCATTGCCAGTTTTGACACAGGCAACACAAAATATACCGTCGAAATTAAGTCGCTTAACAGTAAGTTTCTTGAACTGAGTCTGCGCTTACCCAAAGTGTTTTCTGAAAAAGAGTTTCAGTTACGTAACGATTGCAGCAAGCAAATTGAACGCGGCAAAGTAAATCTTTCTATAACAACAGAACAAGCCAGCGCTACAGTTAAAGCAGCAGGTATCAATTCTGTTCTTCTTAAACATTATTTAACACAATTGCAGGAAGTTAGTGCCGAATTAGGGCAGCCTGCTAATAATCTTTTACAGTTAGCACTGGGCTTGCCGGAGGTTGTAAAGTACGACGAGGAAACTGTTTCGGAAGAAGAATGGAAAATTGTTGAAAATACTTTTAAACAGGCTATGGCTGAATTTCAGCAATTCCGTAAGGATGAAGGCGACACCCTGGAAAAAGATGTTAAATATCGTATAGGTATCATATTAGATAATCTGAAACAGGTTGAAATAGAAGAGCCCAAACGTATACCTATTATTCGCGAACGTTTAAATCAATTTTTAGGTGAGGCTGTTGGCCGTGAAGCTGTAGATCAAAATCGCTTTGAGCAGGAGTTGATCTACTACATTGACAAATTGGATATCACTGAGGAAAAACTTCGTTTAAAAACGCACTGCGATTACTTCATAGAAACATTGCAGAA
This sequence comes from Mucilaginibacter auburnensis, assembly GCF_002797815.1. NCBI lineage: Bacteria > Pseudomonadati > Bacteroidota > Sphingobacteriia > Sphingobacteriales > Sphingobacteriaceae > Mucilaginibacter > Mucilaginibacter auburnensis. Next base: position 1,097,684 of record NZ_PGFJ01000001.1, on the reverse strand, counting down.
TGCGGATGCCAATGGCAAGAAACTGGGTTTTATTTCTCAGGAAATAGGCAGGGAAATAAACACACTCGGCTCAAAAGCTAATGATGCCAATATTCAAAAACTGGTAGTAGGCATGAAAGAGGAGCTGGAAAAAATAAAAGAACAATTACTTAATGTTTTATAGTCATTAGTTATTGGTCATTAGTCATTAGTGAAAAGCAAAATGACCAATGACTAATGACCAATGACGAGTGATCAATGACCAATGACCAAAGAAGGTAAACTCATTATATTTTCAGCTCCATCGGGTGCAGGTAAAACAACCATCGTACACCATCTTTTAAAAAAGATACCCAACCTTGAATTTTCTATTTCTGCTACTACGCGCCAGCGTCGTGGAGATGAGGTAGACAAAAAAGACTATTACTTTATTAGCAAAGAAGAGTTTTTACACCGCATTGCAAAAAAACAGTTTGTAGAGTTTGAAGAGGTATACACAGGAACATTTTACGGTACGCTCAGAGAAGAGATTGAACGGATCTGGGATTCCGGCAAAACCGTGATCTTTGATATTGATGTTGAAGGCGGATTGCACCTTAAACGTAAATATGCCGAACAGGCGCTTGCCATTTTTGTGCAGCCGCCATCATTAGAGGTTTTAAAACAACGTTTGACCGGAAGAGGTACAGATAGTGCAGAAAAACTACAAGAACGCTTTGTAAAGGCGGAAAAGGAGTTGAATTATGCTCCTAAATTTGATATTATACTCAAAAATTACGATCTTAATACGGCTTGTGCCGAGGCAGAAAAGCTGGTAACTGATTTTATTAACCCCCTAACCCCCTGAAGGGGGAATATAAGGCTCAAGTTAGGGTGTCGGAGCTATCTTAAGAGAATGAAAATAGGCTTGCTATTTGGTTCGTTTAATCCTATTCACATCGGGCATTTAATTATTGCTAATTATTTAGCCAACCATACCAATTTAGATAAAGTTTGGCTGGTGGTGTCTCCGCAAAATCCGCTAAAAAAATATGGCGACCTCATCAGCACTTACGACAGGCTGGAGATGGCACGTTTAGCCACGGATAACGCGGAGAATATTGAGGTAAGCGACGTGGAGTTAAAGCTTCCGCAGCCCTCCTATACCATTGATACACTCACTCATCTTAAGGAGAAATATCCACAACATGAATTTGCGCTGATTATGGGATCAGACAATCTGATATCGTTGCCCAAATGGAAAAATTATAAGCTTATACTTCGCGATCATCAAATATATGTGTACCCGCGTCCCGGATATGAAAATGCAGAACTGGCCTCTCACCCATCTGTAACTATCACCATGACCCCGCAAATGGAGCTGTCTGCTACATTTATACGTAAGTCCATAGCAGAGAAAAAGAACGTCCAATTTTTTGTTCCGGATGCGGTGTTGAAATTTATCGAGAGCAAAAGCTTGTATCGTAGATAAGCATATACGAGTAATAAAAAAGCTGCAAATTTTCATTTGCAGCTTTTTTATTATTTATCAATAAGCTCTGTATCGCGATATGTCTTCATATAAATGGCGGAAAGAGCTACGCAGTGCAAACACCACCATTGTAGTTTTATCATTGAACAGCGTATTCTTTTCACTTCTAAAAGTAAGCCCTGCCTCTAAGCGTAGGTTATACTTAGGGTTTAGTATATAGGCTACTCTGCCATTCAGATAGATCATATCAGTAGCTAAACCCTGACCGATGAAATTACCATTAGCTTTAGCAGGATATACATAGCTTTTAAATATGTCTTTACCATAATTAGTAGCATCTACATCAAGTCCGTATCGGGCATAATTTACCTGGCCACTAAAGTCAAATCGTTTATAGCTGTAGTTTAAAAGCCCTACTGTTTCCCGGTAATTGGCTCCAAACGGATGCGCTAAAGATTCGCCTTGCTGGCTGTAATTGGTAAGTGATGTTTGTTCAGAATAAGTATATGGTCGTGCAGAATTATATTCAACCAGATAGTTCAGGTTCTTTACTTTGAAAAGATTAGCGCCTCGTACGCCTATTTGAAATGCATACTTGTTACGCGAACTTCCGGGATTGGAAAAAAAGCTTTTACTTTCAAATTCGTCTAATATAAATTGCCCGTAAGCTGCTATACCGTCTGTTAATTTATATTTACCTGTAAAACCGATCAAAGCATTATCAGGCGAACCAATAGATGCCTCTGCAGGGCGCAGGAAAATAATAGGATTAGCGTAGTTAAAATCAAAACCTCTGTAATTGCCATCACCATCGCGTTCAGCCCATATAATAGATTCAAAAAATCCTAAGGATAAGCGATTGGTCACGCTCCAATCCAGGTAGTGAAACGCACCCCACTTTTTACGGTAGCCATTCACATATGATACCTGTGGCGAAGCCGGATCGGTCATATAAGCCCACATGGTCATGTACTTAACATTACCCAAACTTCCCGTAAGCTTCAAAAAAGGATAAGGAGAAGCGTTATCTGACAACAATTGCGAACGATAGCCATCACCAATAAAGTTTCTGTCATGACCCAGCGTAACATTCAAAAATTTTGCCGGCGTGTATGATACTAATGCTATTACGTTAGACCAATCTTTCTCATCTTTCTCTGAAAACGAACGATCAAATGCCTGGCCTGGAACTACGCCAACCTGGTCAATATACTGACGATAGTAATCAGGAAATACAGCCTGGTTTTCATAACCGGCAGAGTAGAAATAAAAGTTTTTACCTATAGTCCCGCCTAACTGAAAGCCGCGTGTATTACGCCAAACGCTCTTTTTGCCGGATATGTCTCTGCCGGCAGTAATATCAGTAAGGTAATCTGCAAAAAAAGTGTACTCCTTATCGTTTACTTCTATTAAATGCTCATTAAAAATTTTTCTGTGCACCCAACTATGTTTAACCGTTGTATCTTTCCCGTAGTTGATCAACTCCTGATACCTGCGCTGTAAAACGCTATCATCTATTAAAAAGGGCTTTAACGAAGTATGAAAACGCGTTTTTGTAGAATAAGCATCTGCGTTAAATTTTTGATAGAACTGGTAAGAATAAGGCTGGTATTGCACCTGCGCTTTAGTTACGGTTACTATTAAGGTCAGTAAAATTATGCTCAGGTAAATTCTTTTCATGCAGGTTGATGTTGTTATATGCTATTCAAAATAATTTAAAGTTTTAAAACCACCTTTTTGCAGGTAATCGTCTTTTTCGACTAAGTGTAGGTCAGATATTACCATATCCTTCACCAATGCAGGCAGATCATATTTAGGTGTCCAACCTAACTTTTGTTTGGCTTTAGTGGCATCGCCAATTAACAGATCAACGTCTGTTGGCCTGAAATACCTTGGATCAACTTTAACGATAGTTTGCCCCATTGGCAACGCCTCCTGGTTAAGGCCGAGTTCTGCGGCCCTGTCTCTGTCCACATCAATAATAACGCCTCGTTCATACTCGTCCTTGCCGCTAAATTCTACTTCTACACCCAACTCAGCAAAACTCATTTTTATAAAATCTCTTACTGTTGTGGTAATACCGGTTGCTACTACGAAGTCTTCTGCCTTTTCCTGTTGTAACATCAGCCACATGGCTTCAACGTAATCTTTAGCATGCCCCCAATCACGCTGTGCTGACAGGTTACCCACATAAAGACAGTTTTGAAGGCCCAAGGCAATTTTAGCGGCAGCTCTGGTAATTTTACGGGTGACGAATGTTTCGCCTCTGATGGGGCTTTCATGGTTAAATAATATGCCATTGCAGGCATACATATTATATGCTTCGCGATAGTTGACTATTATCCAATAGCCATACATTTTAGCAACAGCATAGGGAGAGCGTGGATAAAATGGAGTGGTTTCACTTTGTGGTACAGCCTGTACCAAACCATATAACTCAGACGTTGACGCCTGATAAATGCGTGTTTTTTTTGTTAAGCCGAGCAAACGCACTGCTTCAAGAATACGCAAAGTGCCAATTCCGTCTGCATTGGCTGTATATTCAGGTGTATCAAAACTAACCTTAACATGGCTTTGCGCAGCCAGGTTATAGATCTCGTCGGGTTGAGTTTCCTGTATTATTCGAATGAGATTAGTTGAGTCGGTAAGATCGCCGTAATGCAGCTTGAATTTTGCACCTAATTCATGCTGATCATGGTATAAGTGATCTATACGATCAGTATTAAACAATGAAGACCTTCTTTTAACCCCGTGGACAAAATATCCTTTTTTTAAAAGAAATTCAGCCAGATAAGCACCGTCTTGACCGGTGATACCCGTGATTAAAGCTATTTTCATTGTTGTGAAGTAATAAATGCAATATTATTCAATTTAATTGTAAAAGCGTTGTGCCGCCGTTGTTAAATTGAGTGTAACCACACGCACCTATAACAAGAAATAGCTATTTGAGTTTGAGTTAAAAATTAAACTATAATCCCGAAGATTTTAAATACTCAGCGGCTTCGTCCAATTCAGTGTACCATTCTTCACCGTACTTTCTAATAAGCGGACCTTTTAAAAATTGATGAACACTTACTTTGAGTTCGTCGCCAAAACTACATGCGGGGCTGCAAATACTCCAGCGGTCATAGTTCAGCACATCAAATTCAGGGTATTTAGTTATACGAATAGGATATAAATGACATGATATAGGCTTCTTCCAATCAACTGCACCTTCTTCGTAAGCCTTTTCAATAGCGCACTTGGTAATACCATTTTCCCATGTTACATAAGCACACTCTTTATTGGTATCAACACAAGGTGTAGTATAATCACCCTCAAAATCTGTAACATGTGTACCTTCGCGCTCAATAGTATTAATGCCTTTCGCCGTCATATAAGGCTTTACTTTAGGATATATTTCTTTTAAAATATCCAATTCAGAAGCTTCCAGCGGAGCACCGGAGTCTCCTTCAAGGCAGCAAGCACCTTTACATTTATTTAAGTTGCAAACAAAGTTTTGTTTAACAACATCTTCGTGCACCAGCACGCTGCCTACTTCAATCATTTAAAATTTATTTTTGTACAGGATTTAACGGATACTTAAGTCCATTAGCTGCCGTAAGATCCATTGTTACGCTACCCACAACCAAACCCACATGGGCTTTCACAGGTATGCGGTTTCCATCATCAGTTATCCACAAATAAAGCTTGCTATCTTTTTTAAAGATGCGTCCCGGTATTATGGTGGGGTTAAATTTAAGACAATTGAAAGTACCCATGGCACACTTAACCTGTTCTTTACCCATGTAGGTAATTGTTAATGTATGTATGCCATCTTCCAAAAAGTAGGGCATGTCTAATTTATCACCAACCTTTAATTGAGATACGTCAAGGTTACGGGCAAAATAGTAAGCAGATACAAAATCAAATATCTTTCCTTTAAAAGGAAAGGTGCCTTTATCAGCTGTTACTTTCCCTTCAGGATGATTAAACGTAACATTATCTGTGTGTCTGTATCCGCCTTCGCGTCTGTTCTCTGTATAGTAATAAGGCAGCAGCGTATTCTTATCTATGTAAGTATCATACTGGTTACGCACTTTATAAAAAACGTCAAACGTACCGGCAGTTTTACCGCTCGCGCTGATATGATAACTTGGGTGACCGTCAATTTTCTTACCACCGTCTTCTACCCTTAACGTTGCTTCAGCACCGGTGAAAATACCGTATTTCAATTTATAACGAAGCTCCTCCCCCGGTTTAAAAACAGGCTCGCTTGTAGCTTTAAGTTCCTGCGCTAAGGCAAGCGTATAACAGCTTGCAAAAAGTATTATGGTAATAATGTATCTTTTCATCATTGATGTTTTTCAAACCAGGCGTTTAATTGCCGTTTGTTATTAAGACCATAAATACGCTTAATAGTTTAATATTTTGAGTTCAGAGCCCACCCAATCAGTCTTTTCGCTTATAAATAGGCACCGTTGAACAAGGCTCGCCAAACATAAGGCTTTTAACTACAGGTGTTAGCTTTTTGCCTAATTCTACGTAAGCTGAAACAGGGATATCAACATCACCACAACCTTTTATAACCAACCGTTGATCCCGATATTTTTCGGGGTCAAGGCTTTGTATAGCTTTTACAAATAAAACCGTTTCTAAAACCTCTGCGTCGCCAAATACTACATCTTTGGCATAAGGTGCCATACGGTTGGCCAAAAGCAGATAAGCCCATGCCGGTACAATAGCATCGGCGGTACAGGTTATAGCTACGTTTTTATCCTGGTATTGGCTCCAATCGTGTCCCTTAACAAAATCTCTAAAGTCCTTCTCACGCAATATAAGCCCGTGAAAAAGATTATCTTTTATATCATATACCACACGTTCGCCTGGAGTATAAAAGTCGGCCGGATCCAAGGTAGCCAGCCCGCTTTGAGCAACTTTATTTACAATATTTTCCTGTATATCCATTTCTCTTTAAACAAAAAATCCGGAAACGCATAAAACGTTCCCGGATGCAAAATTACTTTAAAATAATACTATAACAGGCGTGCTCTGTAATCTTTTACATTGGCCTTATTTTTCAGCGCTTCAAGGGCTTCACCTTGCGAACGTTGAACCAAGCCTTGCAACAACTGTTGTTTTTGTGTTATGTTATTTGCTAAAGCAGCAGGATTAACAAAACTGTTAACAGAGAAAATAAATACACCCTGCTGACCTTGAACAGGTTTTGACAGTTTATTAACCTGCGAACCGAAGATGGTTCCGATCAACTTGTACTCCGGACCTGCACCTACACCTGGAATAACCGGGTTAGCCAGAACTATATTTTGAACAGCATTTACGGTTGCACCAGCTTTTTGAGCTGCTTGTTCTATAGTAGCAGCACCGCTTAAAGCACCGTTAAATTTGTCGGTAAGCATTTTAGCTTTAACCTGAACTCTTACCATCGGCTCAATTTGTTTTTTAACTGCGTCAAGCGGTAATATGCCTTGAGGTTTTATAGCGGTTAACCGTGCAACCACATATTGATCGCCAGATGTATAAACCTGATCGTAAACATCGCCTTTTTCAGCATTGAATGCCCAACGTACCAGTTCGCGCGCACTTTCCAAGCCAGGAAGAGAAGCAGCAGAGCCGGTAACATCATCAGCATTTTTAACTTCTAAGCCTGCCTTTTTAGCCTGCGCATTAAAATCGCCGTCATTAACATTGATCAGGAATTGTTGCGCTTTGCTGTAAGCAGCAGATTGGGTCTCGCTGCTTGCATTTAATGGTTTGTCAACCACCGCAACCTTAACAACTTTTGACGAGCCCTTTTGAGCAACAATATAAATTAAATGAACACCAAATTGTGAGGTCACTATTTTATAATCGCCGGGTTTGCCATTAAATGCCGCGTCTTCAAAAGCCGGTACCATTGCACCACGTGCAAATGTTCCAACATCTCCGCCTTTAGCTGCAGAGCCTTGATCCATAGAGTACATCTTTGCCATTTCTGCAAATGATTTACCTCCCTGAATTAACGCCTTTAATGAATCTGCCTTTTTAATTCCGTCGCCTGGTGCTAAAAGTATGTGCTTAGCAGTTACAGAATCCGGACCAACTCTTGAGTCAATCAATTTTGCCAAAGCGTAATGACCATTTTCAGTATACGGACCATAAACAAAGCCTGGTGCCGCGTTGAACATTACCGAGTCAAGGCCGCTACCCAGTTCGCCTTTCTTTCTGTAAGCAAATGGTTGCTTGGTTTCAGAATTGATCTGAACGAAAAGAGAATCGTTAGTTGAAGCACTGAACTCAGGCTTTAATTTCTCAATTGAAGCTTTAACTGCAGCAGAGTCAGCTTTAGATGGAGCACCATTAAAAGTTACAAACTCAATGCCGCGTGTTTCCTGCTGGTTTTTAAACTCGTTTTTATGCTCTTCATAATAGCTGCTGTAATCGGCATCAGTTAAAGTAACCTTACTATCCTGAACACTTTGGTAATCTAAAACAGCGTATTTAAAGTTAGCTAATTTGTTTTTTGCCTCATAATCATCTTTTGCCTCTAAAGAGTTTACGTATAAACCGTTAGTAATACCGGTCATGTATTTTTCGGCAAGTTTGTTCTCTACCAGTTCCTGCACAAACTTTTTCCATCTTTGTTTTTGAGGATCAACATCAGGAGTAACACGCAATTTACTGATTGTTGAAGTTAAGCTGGCGCGATCAAACTGTCCGGTTTGAGGGTTGGTGAAAGCACGAACAATCTCAGGGCTTGGATTGCTACCGCTGATCATGGCTTGCGACTCATCGCCTGTTACCTGTAAACCAACAGCATCAGCCTCATGGCTTATCATAGCTTTGCTTAGCATCTGGTTCCAGGTGTTTTCCTGTATGTATGCAGTTATTTGCGGAGAAAGCGCACCACCCGATTGCTCTTTAAACTGATTGCTGTTTTGCTCAACAGTTTCATTAAATTCCTGGTAAGGTATTTTCTCACCGTATACTTCACCTATTGTACTGTTATCGTCTCTAAAAAAAGAGCCGCCCGATTGTACTACTTCGGTTATAACAAACGCTATCAGTGATATACCTATTACACCTGCTACTATTTTGCCCATCCGCTCGCGCAGATAACCCATTATACCCATATTGATCTATAATATTTTTTTTAACTTACTTCTATAAAAAGAGGGCGCAAGATACAATTTTTGGTAAAATTATATAATACATTTTTTCATCTCAAAATAAGGCTATTGCATCGGATTTTCTGATACATATCCTGCACCTGTACCAGACTGTATTTCGGGGTTCTCCAACTTATCGTCGCTTTTAAAACTAACGCCGTTAAATACGTTACCATCGGCAGTATGTATCTCAACAGGTTTATTGGAGTAAATTATCTTTTTGGGCTGATCCCATATCAACTCGTCAGATTTAAATGTGTCGCCTTTAACAGTTGTTGCCACAACATTTTTGTAAAACTTGGTAATGCTTTCATTCTCTAACTGAACAGCCGAATCCGCTACAATTGTACCTTCTTCCTTGCCATTCTTATCAAAAAAAATCACCTTAACACCATCAGGCATTATATCGTAAGGTTTTTCTACAGAGTATTTTATCAGTAAGGGGGTTTGCAATCTACCTTTTACTATTGCAGAGTCGCTGTAAATAACATCTACCCCACGTGTAGTATCAATAGCCAAACCAGAGTTCATGTTGGCTATTTTTTTGATTACATCCAGGTCATTCTCGCAGGCAGCAATACTTAGCACACCCAAAGTCAATACAGGCAAAAACCTACGCCATAAAGATTTTGGGAAATGAGATTGCATAACAATTAGTCAAATTTATAACGTTGGAACCACCTGTCGTTAAGTGTAAAGCCAATACGTATTTTGAAATAATTTTCCTGTACCAGTCCGTTTGTAAGGGTACCGCGACGGCCAATTTCGGCAGCCAGATTTATTTTGTAGAAACTTGTTCCGTTAACAGCGCGCAAAGGCAAACCAAAGCCAAAGGTGGCAGCGTAAGATTTTATATTAGTTTGTCCGCCACCGGTTACATTATTTACGTTAAAGTAGGTTTGATCAAGTATTAATCCCGCACGATAGTCTACAGTAGCCCAATAACTGTTAATAGAGTTAGCATTAGGCGTTATCTGTCCGCCTAAATTAAGCGTTTTGCTGTTTGACATACCTGCATTAGCACCATCTATGGTCAATGCAGACCAGTTACCCATGGTGTAATCAACACCAACCAAAAACTTCTGGTCACGCTGATAAGATATGCCAAAATGATGAACATTTGGTAACTGCAATTTAGTTTTAGCGCCCTGTATATTTATGATCGAATCGGTTGGCAAACTTTCGTTGCCTGATCCGTCGGTTCTGTAGTGGCTAACAATATGGCTTTTTTGAGAATTAAGAGCAGATTGAGCCTGAGCCGAGTAGCCAAAAATTATGCGGCGGGTAAGTGAAAGGTTCCACTGATATTGCGCGCCATAATCATAGTTAACTCCACCAACAGAATAACTTTTCTCGTCCCGGGAATTTAAAACGCCGTACAGGTTAGGAAACTCTGTTATATTAAGTTGCTTTAAATTACCAAAGATGTATGATATGTTAGCACCCAGCTTTAAATTACGGGCAATGGTAAAACCGTAACCTAAAAATGCTTTAGACAGGCCTCCTTCACCACGGTAACTTAAATTGGTTAAATTGGTATCTGCAGGAGACGCCGGTGTTGAATTAAAACCGCGGTTAAGCGTTCTGGTATAGTTATATCCAACCTCACTGTAAGGCATTAAACCAAAAGCTAATGCCGAGCCACGCGATATTGGAATACCAAAAGCTAAATGACTTAAACGGAAGTTAGCATCTCGCTGTGAGGTTTGCCCGGTTTGATTAAGGGAAAATATGCTTGCGTATAAACCAACATCAATTGTGGTTAAACCTATTGCCGAATACGATGCCGGGTTGAGCGGGTTTACCTGGCTATAGCCATTAATGCGATCAATTGCTGTTGCAATACCGCCCATAGCCATGTTTTGTGGTAACACACCGGGGTTTAAATCGCCAATGCCATAACGTGAGTACGGCGAACTGGTGGTAGCTGTTGACTGTGCACTTGCATCAAGCATTATACCCGCAAGTAAAAACAGTAATAAAAATTTTATGTATTTAGTCATTATGCTCAATGGCTGCGTTTAAACCTTTTAAAACCAGGTTAGGTTCTTTTTTTATATAGGGGGCAAAGATGCTATTTTTCAATAGCGTATCAAAAAAAACATTATCGCCGCCTGTTAGTATAATATTCATTTTTTGGTCTGGCTTAGAATAACTGTCTATAAAGCCAACCAGTTCATACTTTATTCCGTTTTGTACGCCAGATGTTATTGCAGTTGCAGTATCGTCGCCATAACTACTGTTGAATTCTTTATTTTCGTTAAGCAAAGGCAAAGCTCCGGTGTAATGGTTCAGCGCTTTATAACGCATATTTAAGCCCGGCGATATGCTGCCTCCGAAATAATTCCCTCCGGCATCAACCCAATCATATGTTATACAAGTACCACCGTCAATAATCAGGTTATCAGTTTTGGGGTATAAGTTATGTGCTCCAACCACCGCTGCCAATCTATCTGCACCTAATGTTTGCGGTGTACGATAATGATTGTGAATACTTTTTACAAAGTCGGAATCAAAGCTATACACCTTTACCTGGCCCTTTAAATCATTTTCCCAGTCTTGCGGCCCTCTTTTTACAGAGGAAACAATGGCCTTATCTATGCGGTACTTTTTTAAAACAGTAGAAATTGCGTTAGTGTCAATGTATTGGTAACGCTGGCTATCGATCATTTCATTATGGCTGAACACAGCAAGTTTAGTTTGTGTATTGCCAATATCAATAACCAGGTTGGCCATTAGGCACGTGCTATTGACACGATAGATTCAAATATGGCTAACCCATCTTCGTTAGCCAGTAAGCTATCGGCTGCACGCTCAGGGTGAGGCATAAAGCCAAACACGTTACGCTCAGAGTTACAAACACCTGCAATATTTTCAACTGAACCATTAGGATTAGCATCGGTAGTTATATTACCTGCTTCATCACAATACCTGAACAATACCTGATCATTATCATTCAGTTTTTTAAGTAAATCCGCATCGGCAAAATAATTCCCTTCACCATGCGCTATAGGTATTTTAAGTGCTCGTTGCTGATCAATTTGCGCAGTAACCAACGCATTGGCAGTTTGAGGTTTTATATAAGTATTGCGGCAAATAAACTTACGGTGCTCATTATGAAGCAAAGCGCCAGGTAATAACCCTGCTTCGGTCAAAATTTGGAAACCGTTGCAAATTCCCATTACCCTGCCACCTTTAGCAGCAAATTGAATAACTTCTTGCATAATTGGTGAAAAACGGGCTATAGCACCTGAGCGCAGGTAATCACCAAATGAAAAGCCTCCCGGCAAAATAATAAAATCAGAACCTTGAAGATCATGATCTTTATGCCACAGGCGAACCACCTGCTGACCCATTATTTTTTCTAACACATGGATGATATCTTCATCGCAATTGGAACCGGGGAATATAACTACGCCAAACTTCATGCTACAAAACTAATATAACCGCTCAAATTTGAACGCATATAAAAGTTAAAAAGTGTTAAACTGGAAATAAATGATGCTTGCAACCAGTAAAACAAATAAACTTTCGTAAAACCAGCGCTTGGATGCATATAAAAAGTAATAGGAGAAAAAAATCGCCAAAGGCAGGGCGCACAATAAAAAATGTTCCAGATGAAACTCTTTTTTGATATAAAATGATAACCCTGCAACAATGGTAAGCACCAGCAAAAGTTGAAAGGATTTTCGGGTTTGCACATAGCTCCTAAAAAACAACTGACTAACCTTTAAAAAGCAGAGCAGCAATATTACAGCTACCGGCACTAACACCAGGTAGTTGTATGAACTTATGTGAATAGTGGTTGGGAAAGCAGATGCGAGCGGAAGCCATATTTTTACAAATAATGGTAGCCTATCTGTAAGATAATAAATAACCGCTAAAAAAAAGAATATAGTGGCAAAGCCTATAACGGCTGCTGCCCACTCACGCCAATTAAACGGGCGGAAAACCACCAAACCTGCCCATATTATAATAAACATAAAAATAAATGGCAGGTAAATTAATGCACCAAGCGCTACAATCATTCCCAGATCATAAGCAACAGATTTCGCGTCGGGAATTTTGTAAGTGGCAAATAGCTTCTGAAGCATTGCTAATATCAGGAAATTACAAATAAGCGGTGCGCTTAATGTTAAAAAAGGAACAAACAAAGCGCTAAGTACAACATACATCAAAGCAGGTAAAAAGGTGGGTTTGCCAAGAAGATTAAAGCTGTTAACCATTGAATTGAACCATAGCGCCTGTAGAAAAACAAGCACTCCTGCCAGCGATATATTCATCATTGGCGATAGCGCAAACTCATAATCAGCGGGGATAAGTAGCCGTGCAAAGGGCTCTACAAATATAAACTGGATCTGATCAGGGGCATCAATAATATAGCCCAGGCGTAAAATGATCAATAAAACCGCCAGCCATATTGCATTAAGCGGGTTATATGTTCTGAACAGATTGATCATGCCGCAATATTAGCGCATTTTTTAGAGATTTCTATTTGATGATTAGAGTTTGGTACGAACGGTGCGAATATTACCGTCTGCTGTAACGCTTTACCATACCATCAACTATCTGGGCAGTCTCGTCAGGAAAGTTTACAAATACACGCTCATCTTGATGCACCCATTTTGCTACGTGTTCCGCAAATTTATTCCCTATTGCAGGAACTACTGGGACACCGAGGCGTGATGCAGCTAATGCGTTACATTTTTGCTCATACTGGCCTTGCATTGGTATCATCATTACCTTCTTCTGAAGAAAAAGCGCTTCGGCCGGGCCTTCAAATCCACCGCCCGTTAACAATCCTTCGCACGATGCCAAACTGGCATTGAACGCTTCGTTGCTTACCGGAAAAATATTAACGTTATCTAACTGATAAGGCGTTTTTTGCCGCTTTGAAAAAATATGCCACTGGGTATTCTTTACCTTGCATAGATGCTGTGCCAGCTTCTTATCATCATAAGCGGGCAAATAAACTGTGTAGTGGCCTTGGTTGCTTGTTGCCATGCTGCGGATGCCACTACGTATAACAGGCGTATGTATAAAATTATCATACCGCTCAAAGTGAAAACCTATGTGATGGGTAGTTGGTGAGTAATGCTTGAACAACCATTCTCCGTAATGCCATTTACGAGGGCGAGGTGTGTTTTTTGAGACAAAAGCGCATTGATGGCTTAATGAAACAGATGGTATGCCCCGCATTTTGCAAGCCCAAGCACTCACCGGTTCAAAATCATTAACTATCAGGTCATATTGTTCAAGCGGCAGGTTACGCATGTCTCGCCAAAGTTGTGGCAGATCCATAATTTTGAAGGTAGCCCACTTATCAACGCCACCATTGGTACCAAAAACGAAACTAAAACCGTGATAACGGTACTTAAGTGGTTGCGAAAGGGAAACTTCTGCCTCGGTACCGCTTACCAAAAGGTCAAGTTCACCGTATTGCTGTAACAGCGGTACAATTTCGCGGGCGCGACTGATGTGCCCGTTACCTGTGCCCTGTATAGCAAATAATATTTTCATTACGTTACCTGTTTTTGAGTTGACGCGTGTCCGCTCCGTGGCCCTAAAAGTAGAAAATGTTTAGGGTAACCTGAAAAATATGATAAACCTTGTAAATAATTAATGAGCTTCTTTTCTGAAACGCTCCAACAATAGGTTAACATCCATTTTAGCATCAAGATCTTCCGTATCAGAAACATCAGAAAAGTCATTATCATCTTCAAAATCTGTGGGCGTATACGTGAATATGTTCCACTTACCATTATGATATTCTAATGAGGTTAGATTCTCCACCCAATCGCCACTATTAAGGTAAAGCACTTTGCCGGGATTATCTGTCGCGCTTATTTCCCTGATCTCGGCCTGGTGTATGTGTCCACAAATAACGTATTGATATTCTTTGCTAACCGCAAGATCTGCAGCAGTTTGTTCAAACTGATTGATGAACTTAACGGCGTCTTTAAACTTAGCTTTGATCTTCTTTGAGAAACTCATTTTCTCCCGCCCCATGGCTGTAAGTAACCAATTGGTAAAACTATTTAACAGTATAAGCGAATCATAACCTATAGCGCCCAACTTAGCCAGCCATTTCGAGTGCTGCATGGTAACGTCAAAAACATCCCCATGAAAGATCCAGGCCTTTTTGCCATCAATGTTTAAAAGAAGTTTATTTAATAATTGAAAGGAGCCGAGGTTCATATCTGCAAATTTCCGTAACATCTCGTCGTGGTTACCGGTTAAGTAATACACCGGAATACCATCGGTAACAAACTTCAGTATGCGCCTAACCACTTTCATGTGGGTTTCGGGCCAATACGATTTACTAAATTGCCATATATCAATTATATCGCCGTTCAGAATAAGCATTTTAGGCTTAATGCTTTTTAAATACTTGAGTAACTCCTTAGCATGACAGCCGTAGGTGCCCAAATGCACATCAGATATAATTACAATATCTACTTCACGCTTTGCCATTAGGTAAAAAAGAAAGGAATGCAATGCAGGTAAAGATTACCCGAGCCGAGAAAGTAATAAGTATGGCGCGACGATTATTCGTCGTCTTCGTCTTCATTAACTTTAAGCTCATACGGACTTAAATAGAATACGCCCACCAACACAAGCAACGCTACAACAACAAGGTATGATGTATATTCAAAAGGCATGTTAAAAGGTTTTTACAAAGGTCTGATAATCATTTAATTTTAGTGTTAAGACTCTGTTAAATGTAAAAGGTTTCAAACTGCGGAAAATATATTTTTATGAACATTTCAACAGCTTATGGAAGATGATTATGCTTTGCTATGATACTATCAAGATTGTTTAAAGACAAAGTATAAAACAAAAAAGGCCATCTCTTAATGAGACAGCCCTTGTATATTTTGTTTGAAAGTTATCTTAGTGGTTATCCCAACCAACTACTTCCTGATGTGCTTCTTCGTTTACAAATGGAGAGCCATGTGTAAATACCCCTGCTATTAAGAAAGTTAATCCGATTAATAAATGTGGTAAAAACACGCCGTTCTCAATAAAAGCAAAGCCATATAAAAATGGAGACACAGCTAAAATAAAGCCCGAAAAAGCATCAAGCACATTATGTGTAGGCATTGGGAATATTTTGATAAACCCGTGGCTGTTGTTACTAAATATAGCCATTATTAATTGCACCCATCCAATTGTTATAGGCAAAAACAATGATGCGCCACCTACATGCGCAAATCCAAATAACCATGGAGACGCCATTGAAATTAAGGCGGTAACATAGTTAATAACTCCGTAAAAGCTTCTTGAAATAAATGGGTTCATGTTTTAAATTTTGCTTAACGCTTCAAAAGTAATAATTACACGCGAAAAACTGCGCGCAACGCTGTAAAATTTTTGATTAATTGAGTTAAAAATAAAAGCCCTCGGAAAATATCCGAAGGCTCATCTTCAAGTAGCGGGGAGCAGGATCGAACTGCCGACCTTAGGGTTATGAATCCTACGCTCTAACCATCTGAGCTACCCCGCCAATTATTGGCGCCGATGTGTGACGCTCAAAAAAGGTTTGCAAATATAGTAGAAATTCGTTTCCTTTAGAAAAAATGTTAACATTGTGGCGAACAAAACCGGGCCATCAATTATAAACCCCTATGTCTGAAAAGAAAAAATTTACTATTGAGTACGAAATAAAGTCGTCGCCACGCATATTATATACCTTTTTACTGGAGCCAAATGGCTTAGCACAATGGTTTGCTGATGATGTAAACATCCGCGAACAGGTGTACACTTTTACCTGGGATGGCGAACAGCAAAAAGCAAAACTGGTTAACGCCCGCGAAAACAAACTGGTTAGATTCAAATTTATTGATGACGAGCCCCAATGTTATTTTGAAATGGAAATTGTTCAGGATGAATTGACCAATGACGTAGCACTCGCTGTTACTGACTTTGCCACTGAAGATGCCATGGCCGAGAGAAAATTAATATGGGATAATCAGATTCAGTACCTTATAAGCGTTTTAGGTGCATAAAGAGTAATTTTCTCTAATTTTGCACTGTGAAAAAAATCCACCTCTTACTGCTCAAATCATTTATACGGCCCTTTCTAAGCACGTTTTTGATTGTGATGTTTTTGTTGTTGATGTTATTTCTATGGAAATACATTGATGATCTGATTGGTAAGGGCTTTCAATGGTACATCATCCTTGAGTTAATGGCTTATGCGTCTGCCACTAACGTTGCCATGGCGCTACCGCTGTCTGTTTTGCTTTCTTCCATCATGACCTATGGGAGCCTGGGAGAAAATTATGAATTAGTGGCTATAAAATCGGCCGGCATATCGCTCACACGCGCTATGTATCCTATTTTTATCGTGGTCTGTATCCTCAGCGTAAGCGCTTTTCTCTTTTCAGATTATATGCTGCCCATCGCCAATTTAAAGTACTATTCTTTACTATACGATGCCCGCGAGCAAAAATCAGCTAACTTTCTGCCCGAGGGAGTTTTCAGCAATAGTTTTTCTAATAACACCATACGTGTACAACGCAAAGACCCTGATGGCCAAACACTTTACGGGTTAACTATTTATTCAAAAGATCCTGCCAAGAACACCTCTTTTATGGTAATAGCCAAACAGGGTAAGATGTACCGCTCTTTTGATGATAAATTTTTAGTCATTGAACTAAAGGATGGTATCAGATACGAAGAAAATTCGGGTTCCGGCAGTGGCGTATATATGCCCCGCCGGGTATTTATCCGCCAAAGGTTCACCTCAACTGCGCAGAAGCTTGATCTCAGCGGCATAACGTCAATAAAACGTACCGACGAAAGTGCCTTTAAAAGCGCTTTTCAGATGATGAACATTCGCTTGTTAAAAGACACCATCAAAATACTTGATCGTAAGCTTGATAGCATCAAGGTGACTAATTATACGATGATGACGCCTTACATCAAATACTTAAGTTTACCTAAAAAGCCAACAACGGATAGCGTAAAAGCAATAGCATATCAATCAGACTGGTTTAAGAAACAACCATTAAATGAACAACTCCAGGCAATAACCAACGCTCAAAACGAAGCACGCTCTATAACTGATATGTTAAAAATGCGGGTCGCAGCTATTGACGCGCCGGTTAAAGATCAACGCAGCGCATTTGCGCAATACCAGGTAAAGTTTACACTCTCTGCATCGTGCCTGGCACTTTTCCTCATAGGCGCGCCTATGGGAGCTATAATACGCAAAGGCGGTTTAGGCTTACCCGTGGTGATATCCGTAGCATTTTTCTTGCTGTTCTACATAATTAAAACAATTGGCGAAAAAGCTGCACACGAAGGAAACATGTCTGGCATTGTTGGAGCCTGGATAGCCATTTTTCTGATCACTCCTATCGGTATGTTTTTATCTTATAAGGCAGCAACTGATTCGCCAATATTTGATATGGAAAACTACAGGCGCTTTTTTGATCAGGCAGCATCTTTTGTTAAAAAAACGATTGGCAGGAAATTCAACTAATTGCAAACAGTACCATGTCTGTTTTACCCGGATCAAATATATTCTCGAAATCTACAGACAAAGGCGTACAGCTGTTTGTAGTTATTTTAATTGTAAATTTAATTCAGTCCTTCTCGTCATTATTGTTAAATGATGAGCCCTATTATTGGATGTATTCCCAACATTTAGCCTGGGGCTATTTTGACCACCCTCCGGCAATTGCTTTCCTGATAAAATTAGGCAGTTCCCTATTTGCTGGCGAAATAGGTGTGAGACTTATAACCACAATGTTAGGAAGTCTTACATTTTACCTTATCTACAAAATTATTGAAGAAGAATCCAATGAGGCAGTCAACTTTAAGCTGTCAATTCTGCTCCTTACATCGTCAATATTTTTAAATCTTTATTCGTTTTTAGCTATACCGGATACACCTATGCTGTTTTTTGCAGCGCTGTTTTTTTATACCTACCGTAATTATCTTAAAGAAGATAACGTGGTTAACGCGGTAGTTTTGGGCTTAGTAACGGCATTACTACTTTATTCAAAATACCACGGTATACTGATCGTATTTTTCACACTGCTTTCCAACTTCCAACTTTTTTTGAAACGCAGTTTTTATATTGTTTTTATTACCGCCCTACTGTTATATCTGCCACACATCAACTGGCAAATAATTAACGACTACCCCACCCTAAAGTTTCAGTTTTCGGGCAGGGCAACAGCTTTTAGTATACAGCATGTGTTAAGCTATGTTGGAGAACAGGCCGCAGTTACGGGTCCCGTTGTTTTACTTCTGTTCACAATATTATATAAGCCTAAAAATCAATTTCAAAAAAGCTTAAAGTATAGTGTAGTGGGCGTGTTTGTTTTTTTCCTCATCTCTTCCTTTAAGGATATGGTAAATGTACACTGGACAGCAATTGCATGGCCCGGAATGATTTCCATCTCCTACTTATACATTAAAGATCTTAAAAAACACAAAAAGGTTGTTTATGGCTTGCTTGTTTTTAATTTGGTATTGGTTATAATTTTGAGGGTAAACCTGGTTGCAAACTTTTTTTCCATACCTAATTTTAACGACAAAAACCCTGAAGTAATGGCCTCAACTTTGCAAAAAGAAGCCATGGGTTTACCGCTGGTTTTTGCAGACACCTATATTGAGCCGGCTTATTATAGCTTTTATCAACAAAAGCCTGCATTTGCCGTAAATAGCGTATGGTATAAAAAAACGCAATACAACTTTATGCCTTGGCTTGAAAAGCAATTTCAGGGCAAAAAAGTAGCCTATATATCAGAAGGAGGAATTAATAAGTCGAGCCGTAGGATTGAAATATCCCGTGGAAAAACGTATTACATCACAACCATGGATAACTTTGCATCATTTACTGGTGCTAATGTAAATGTTGTAACCGAGCAACCGCTCAAAGCTGCCCAGAAAGCTGTTTTTAAGTTAGCGTTCGATGGCAAACAATTAACTCCTTTTCAACATAAAGAGTTAAAAACCAGCAAAGCTTTTATCATGCTTACATTTATCAACAATGAAACCAATGAGGCATTTTGCTACAAATGTCTGTTGCCGGCAGATACAAATAACGCTTCGCCGTTTGAATTTACCTTCACCGCGCCTAAAAAGCCGGGGAAGTACAGATATGTGTTGTCAGTTGCTCCGCAAAACAGTTTCAGCCTGGGTTTGAATAGCCCGGTTTATCATTGCACCATAAGGTAGTAGCTTTAACATATTACACACCGCAGACCTGAATATTTTTATTATACATTAACTTTGTTATAAGCTTTGTAACTATACAAGGTTTTTATATAAACGATGCTTAACACCATTCCAGAAGCAATTGAGGCTATTAAAGCCGGTAAAATGATCATTGTTGTTGATGATGAGGATAGAGAAAATGAGGGTGATTTTTTAACCGCAGCCCGAAACGCTACACCCGAAACGGTGAACTTTATGATCAAATATGGTCGTGGGCTTGTTTGTGCTCCTATAACACAACAGCGTGCTACCGAGTTGGAACTGGAGCCAATGGTAAGTCACAACACCACTTCATACGAGACCAACTTTACGGTTTCGGTTGATCTGCTCGAAGGCTGCACTACAGGCATTTCTGCAAGCGACAGATCAAAAACTATACTTGCGCTTATTAATAACGATACAAAACCTGCTGATCTTGGCAGACCAGGGCATATATTTCCTTTGATAGCTAAAAACGGTGGAGTTCTTCGCAGGTCAGGCCACACTGAGGCAGCTATTGATCTGGCTGTGATGGCAGGATTTGAACCTGCCGGCGTTATATGCGAAATAATGAAAGAAGACGGGGAAATGGCACGTTTACCTGAACTTAAAGAATTAGCTAAAGAGTTTGATCTGAAAATAATTTCAATCAAAGATCTGATAGCTTACCGTCTGGACGCAGAAACATTGATAAAAAAGGAAGTCTCTGTAAAATTACCTACTGAATGGGGCGAGTTTGAAATGACGGCATATACTCAGCTTAATACAGGCGATAACCATATAGCGCTAACAAAAGGTACCTGGGAACCGGGCGAGCCTATTTTAGTACGTGTACACAGTTCGTGCGTTACCGGGGATATTTTTGGATCATGTCGTTGTGATTGCGGACCACAGTTACATGCTGCTATGCAAATGATTGAGAAAGAAGGCAAAGGTGTTATTGTTTATATGAACCAGGAAGGACGCGGAATTGGCTTGGTAAACAAGTTAAAAGCTTATAACCTGCAGGAAAATGGTTTTGATACTGTAGAAGCTAATATAAAACTTGGCTTTAAAATGGATCAGCGGGATTATGGTGTAGGTGCACAAATATTACGTAGCCTGGGCATATCAAAAATGCGTTTAATGAGTAACAATCCTAAAAAACGTGCCGGCTTAATTGGCTACGGATTGGAAGTTGTTGAGAACGTTCCTATTGAAATTGCGCCTAACCCCCATAACGAAGCTTATTTACGTACCAAGCGCGATAAGATGGACCACGCTATTTTACGTAACCATTAAATATTAATCATCCTCTTCATTTGACGGACCGCCGCCGGTTGAGGGCGTAGTATCTGCTTTGGGCAACGTACCTGGCGTTGGAACTACCGGAACGCTTTGATCAAGTGGAATAAGCTTGCGGTTGCGCCTGTTGGTGCCTCTGGAAAAGATATTTTTAATAAACTCGCCAAACGTATCAAAGTCGCGCTGGTAAACCAAACCAATACCATTTACATATTGCACAGTAAGTTGGTCGGCAGCATTCAATGTATTTGTGTTAAGTACCCTGTATGAATATCTGCCTGTAAGGTTGCCATCAGGGCGTATACGATATAATGCCTCAAAATCCTTTGTTAGTTTGTTAAAATCAGAATTTAGCAAACTGGTGTTATTGTTAAACAGGTTACTACTTCCGCTGTTATTGAATAAACTGCCGTTAAATACTAATCGTTCATTAAAGAATTTTACAGACGCGCTGGCATCATTAAATGACCGAATTGTAAGATCAAATCCTTTAACATTTGATTGAGATATTAAACTGTTTAGCTTATTAAAGGCAAACTCGCTAAGCGCGCTACCCGCAGTACCTAATACCTGGTTACCAAAGTTGCTGCCTGTGCCTGGCGCAAACGCCCTTCGCACAATAATGCTTAAAGCCTGCTGACTACGGTTATTATTATCGGCCAGGTAAGTGTTCACATCTTCCTTTATCTGCGGATCTGTAGGGAAATTAAAATCGAAATCAATAGTTGGCTGTAATAACGATTTTGTTATGATAAGGTTGGCTTGTACCAGCACCTGTTGGTTACCTCTTGGCGATTGTAAGCCGGCGGCAGTATATAATGGTGAAATATCTGTACGCACCTCGTAAACAGCTTTCAGGTTAATTTCCGCTGCCGCAGGATTCCCTGTCCAGCGTATGTTACCGCCCTGATTCACCACAAAATTTTTGCTTATGAAATTTTTAGCTGTAAACTCAAACTTACCCGAGATGATGTTAAAATCGCCAAACATTTCAAAATCACCCAGGCTGTTTATTTTTAAGCTCAAATTACGCGATGTACCGTTACCTTGAAGCACGCCATAATCTGTGGTGATAATAACAGTACTCTTTTCATCAACATTTAAAGCCAGGTTAAGCGTAACACCATTAAAACTTTTCTTTTTATCTATAGCAACATTAGTTGTGTCTTTGTGGCTTTCAAATCGTATAAAATCATATTCGCTCACCGTTGATGATGCATTTAGCGGCAAATTAAATACGGTGCCCTCTTGCGTACTTGCATCAATATCAATGTTCATATTATCAACCGGGCCTTTAAAGCTGAAAGTACCCCTTGCAAAGGCTTTACCAAAATACAGGTGATTCTCTTTAAACGTAGTGTTCAAAGCCATTAAACTACCGTTATTAACATTAAGGGTTACATCCATTACCGGGTTTGACGGATTGGCCAGATCTACCGTTCCCTTTATTTTACCCTGCCCTCCTAAGGTATCTTTTAAAGTAAGGTCCTTGATGCTGATAATACTATTCTCAACCGTAACCCTGTCATTTAAAACATAAGGTGTACCCAGATAATTAACTTTCAGTCCGGTATCATTAAATTCTAAGTCGCCATTAAGTTTAGGGCGCGATGGCGTCCCCGTAAGTTTTAGATCTGTAGAAACAGTGCCTTTCAAGTTAGATACCAGATCCTTTACAAACGGTTCAAAAATAATGGCTTTGGTTTTGTCCATTACCACCTCAAAATCCAATTCATCATCCTCCCCTGCTTTAATAATATACTTGCCATCTACGTCAAACGTTTTTATGCCGTTTGATGTGATCTCCATATTTACATCTGCCTGCTGCTTCTCATTATCAAGCTTTGACAGAATTTTCACATCACCTATTTGGGTGGTATTCATGGCCAGCGAATCAATTTTCAGATCGGCAGCAATACCCGGCGATTTTAAGATTGATGAAAGCTCAACATTACCATTCATCAGTCCGTGCAACGTAATGTCAGACGTCCGGGTTAGCTGATTAAGCGTAGCCATGCCAAATTGTTCAAAAACAATGTTCAGTTTGTCTTGAGTTGATTTTGAAATATAACCATCAATCTTAACTTTTTGCGTGCCGTTTGAAAGCTCAAAACCCGAAACCTGTGTTTTGTTGTCTAACAATTTTATACGTACAGCCTCTTCTATGTGCCATTTTTGGTTTTCGAGGATAACGTCTGATGGTAGTATCTGAAGCTTGGCGGTGGTGTCTCGCCCAAATGCTACCAAACCGTAAAGGTCCAACTGGTTGGTGGCATTTTTATCGGCCAACTTAACGTTGAATTTCAGGCTGTCATTATTTAGGAAATTGGTTATGTCAATATCCTTTAAATAAAGTTTTTCCGTAAGGTCCACCCGACTTAGCGAAACGTTAAGACTTAAAAACTGATCAAGTGTTGATTCATCCAGAATAAAATCATGAAAAACCATATCGCCGTATTTAATGGTTTTAATAAAACCATTAAGCGTAGCCGTTTTCTCTTCAGAATTAAACCTCCCTATAAAGGTGCCGCGTTCAGGTATTTTTAAGTCTGGGAGAAATATGGCTGTAAGTGGGTCAAGGTTTTTAATAGCCAGATTAAACTCAAAATTTTGCGGCTTGGGTTGAACAATTGTGGTTTGTAATGATGGTATGTATTTTTTAACAATGGTTTTGAAATACGATGGCAGCGTCGCCAGGTCATACTTGCCCTTTATACTACCGTCAAGCGCATCTGAACGGAAGGCAATTGACCTAACATCTCCCGTATCCCTCGCCACAACATAAATAGAATCAAGCAAATAATTATTACGCGGATCAACTACACGGATAGGCGAAAAAAGCGCTTCTCCCTGCATATTTTTAAGGCTGTTACCGGTTATTCGGGTTTTGATCTGCGTGCTGATCGTAACGGTGTCGTTCAGCAATTTTAATTTATTCAGGTTAGCATCATCAATCAAGGCTGTAAAGTCATAGGTAGGTAACTTCGGCTTTAAATCAACGCTTCCGTTGGCATCCAGCTTCACATTAACATCGTTTATGGTAAGCTGTCCGCTGGCTTTTTGGTCAATAAAGCTGCCATTTACCGTAACATTATGGTAGTTATAACCTTTAAAGCTAATGCGGGCTATTTTAGCCGTAACCTTTTCGTTTAAGGTTTCCAACTCATCGCCCCTGCCTTTTATGTTAGCGTTGAAAGTTGCCCTACCCAATTGGGGTTCATCAATCAGGTTACCCAGGTCAAAATCATACACATTGAATTTACCTGTGTAACTTGGCGTGCCATTCTTATCAATCTTCAAGTTTATATCGGGATCAAACCGTCCCAATTTAGTTTTAAAAGAGCCATAGGCTACAAAATTATTTTGCAAGCCTGTAAACCTACCCTTAAAATTGATATTGCCAAACTTGTTCAGTATATCAGGAGCTTTGGTTGATCCGCCTGTAAAACCGCCAATTACCTTGTCCAAATCACGTTTGTTGGTAGCTATCTGGTCAAAGTCAAGCTCCATAAAGGTGTTTTCAAAGTCGGGTAGCCCCTTTAAACTGAAATCTCCTTTTATGTACGTAGCCTGACCGGTTGTAACAGTTAAGCCCTTGGCTTTTAAATCTTTTACCTTTCCCTGTATTTTGCCATCAACCCCCAGTTCAAACTTCATTTTTTCCAGGTCAGCAAAATAGGCTATGTCTTTTGACGATATGTGCGATGTTTTGAAAAACCCATCCATTCGCACCTTATTCTCAAAATCGCTCATGTCGTCAAACGTTTTAAAACGCATGCGCAGATAATCCTTTACAGTTGAGTTTGGTGTTTTGATAAGGAGTTTTTCTACCAGTATCTGGTTGGTATCAACTGTGGCATTGCCTGTAAAATTCTGGATATCAAAGCCGCTTTTTTCCTTCAAAGTAAGGTTGCGTACTTCGCCTTTAAACAAATGGTTATACACATCCATGTTGTTAACAACAACGCTGAAGTTACGTACATCAATATCGTCAAAGTTCATTCCTTTAACGGGTTCACGCTTAAGCTGGTTTTTGTACCTGAAGCGGAAATTATTTACAGCAATTTTTCCGAAGACAAGCGTCCATGGCTTGCCTGGCGTTGAAGTGGTATCTTTTGAAGCCAGGCTATCTACTATAAACTTAAAGTTGGTTTTATTGCCTTCCAGATTTTTAAGATAGAAGGAGCCATTGTCTAATTGGATAAGGCTAAGATCTAATTTTCTCTCAGGTATGCTTGAAAATAAAGAAAAGCCGCTCAGCTCAACCGTAAGTTTTGGTGTACGGATAAGGGTATCCTTCTGCTTATCTAATACATAAAAGTCTTCCAGCACTACGGAAGTAAACGGTTTTATGTAAAGGCTCTTGATATCAACCTTGGTACCGAGTTTTTTTGACAGATATTTGGTGGCCTTTTTTGCGGCCCATGTTTGCACTGGTTCGTACTGAAATACCAATAGCAAAATGCTCAGCATTAAAAACACAAGCAGAACAATGCCAAGGGCTATTTTGAGTACTTTTTTAATAACTTTGCGCTTTATATAATGAGCGAATTAGTGATTTAGCAAATGACTGAATGTTAAACACTATTTATTAAATAAGGTTTACATTTAAAAAATCACTCATTCACTCAATCGATCCTTCAAAATTAAACATAGTGCCTGTAATATTAGCCATAGAATCTTCCTGCGATGATACCTCGGCAGCCGTGTGTGTTGACGGTGCTGTTTTAAGCAATGTTATTGCCAATCAGGCTATACACGAGGCTTACGGTGGCGTTGTGCCCGAGTTAGCCTCAAGGGTTCATCAGCAGAATATTGTTCCGGCTGTTCAACAAGCATTATTAAACGCAAAAGTAAACAAAAATGATATTGATGCCGTAGCTTTTACACGCGGACCCGGTTTATTGGGTTCTTTGCTTGTCGGCGTATCATTTGCCAAGGGTTTTGCGCTGGCAAACAGCCTTCCGCTTATTGAAGTTAACCATATGCAAGCTCATGTGTTAGCCCACTTTATTGGTGAGAAAAAACCATCTTTCCCTTTTTTGTGCCTTACCGTATCGGGCGGGCATACGCAGATAGTTTTGGTCAAAGACTATTTTGATATGGAAGTGATTGGTCAAACGCTTGATGATGCCGCAGGTGAGGCTATGGATAAAACCAGCAAAATACTGGGCCTACCCTATCCCGGCGGGCCGCTTATTGACAAGTACGCACGTTTAGGTAACCCTGACCGTTTTAAATTTCCGGAGCCGCAGATACCCGGCTTTGATTATAGCTTTAGCGGATTGAAAACTTCTATACTTTATTTTATAAGAGATAATGTAGCAGCTAACCCGAATTTTATACAGGATAATATAAACGATATATGCGCATCTGTTGAAAAGCGTATCGTTACTATATTGCTAAACAAATTTGAACGCGCGGCCCGTGAATACGGTATTAAGGATGTGGCCATGGCAGGTGGTGTATCAGCCAACACAGGCTTAAGACAAGGCCTGCAACAAATGGCGGAGAAAAATGGCTGGAACTATTTCATTCCGGCCATGCAATATTGTACCGATAATGCGGGCATGATAGCCATTGCCGGTTATCACAAATATTTAAAAGGTGAATTTACCGGGCAAAATGTTGCGCCACTGGCGAGGATGCCGTTTTAGTTCATGGTTATTGGTTCATAGTTCATAGAAACAAATCAAACTGTCAACCAACCAAACCATGAACAATTAACTAAGAACTATTAACTAATTATATGTCTGCTGCTTCTTTAATTTTCTGGACAATATTTGTAGTGCCATTAATTGGCTTTTTAATTTGGGTGCTGCGTCAGGACAAGCGCAAGGGCTGGATTGGTTTAACAGCTTTAGCTATTACCGTTGTTGCGGCCATTTTGTGGATGTACAAGAATAACTTCTTTTCTATATGACGCATCAGGAAATTCTTAAAAAGGTGGAATGGAAAGATTTAAAAAGTCTTTCAGTACAGGAGATGTTAATTGAGAATAATCTCACTATCCCTTGGTTTATAATTTCTATTACCCTTGCCTATTTTGGTTATTATATAGCCGCTCTGCCTTTTTCTGCGTTTTTTTCCTAACAGGATTAAGGCAGGTTCATAACGGTTTTCATAATTCGTTGGGGACAAATAAATTCCTAACCTGGCTGTCACTTTACATTAACAGTGTCTTAATGTTGGTTTCAATACATGCCGTAAAATTTAATCACATCAGGCATCATAAGTATTGTTTAACCAACGACGATTACGAAGGCAAATCAGCCGGAATGACATGGTATGGTGCAATATTATACGGCCCTGTTCATATGTTTCTTATTCATAAAATCACTTTACAATTGGGAAACAGCAACTATAGAAAGAATGTGTTGTTAGAACTACTTTCTATTATCATTTTTGTAAGTATTGTATTTTATTTTAACATTCATTTTCTCATATATCATATTGTAATTATGATTATTGGCGAATTTTTAATGGCTTTTTTTGCAGTTTGGACAGTTCATCATGATACACATGATAGCCCTGAATTTGCAAGAACACAAAGAGGAGGCTGGAAAAATAAAATCACTTTTAGTATGTTTTACCATTTAGAGCACCATCTCTTTCCGGCAGTTCCGACCATTAAATTGCCTGAGCTGGCCCGAAGAATAGATCTGGCATTACCCGAGATTGAGAAAAAGAGTACTTTTTAACTTATTAAACTAAGCAGCCAAAAGCATATCCATTTTTGCTCCATTCCTCCATTGCCCGTGGCAAAACATACTGCAATCGGTCAAAGGCCTTTAGGCTATCATGAAAGACAACAATGGAACCAGCCTCGGTATGTTTCAAAACGTTTTGCAGGCATTTTTCAGGACTAAGTTGCGTATCAAAATCGCCGCTCAAAACGTCCCACATAATGATTTTTATATTGGGACGGTATTGTTTTAAAAGCTTAATTTGCGAGCGTTTTATGCGGCCGTACGGTGGCCGGAAAAGTTGAGTATTAAGTAATTCATCTGCTTTTATAAAGTTTTGAAAATACTGGTCGTCGGGCGTGTCCCAGCCTCTTAAATGGTTAAAGGTATGGTTACCGATGGTATGTCCGGCCGATTTTAAATTATCGAAAATATCCGTATGTTTAGTAACGTTATCGCCAATGCAAAAAAAAGTGGCTTTTGCCTTGTATTGCGCTAAAATATTTAAAACAAAAGGTGTAACAATTGGTATAGGCCCGTCGTCAAACGTCAGATAAATAGTACGACTGCGTTTATCACCGTCCCAAATAAGTTGCGGATAGATTTTTTTTAGCAGCCAAGGTGTTTTAACCAGATACATAATTCGAACAAAGAGATCGCCTTTATACAGGAGACGAGTGAAATGCTTAATTAGTGCAATTACTAATGTAAAGCAAATCCGGCTATCTCCGGTAAAACATCTCAATTTTTGTACATAATAACTATATGAAGCAAAATACATCAGTATTAAAACGTGCAGGTATAATGGCCGCTTTGCTGGTTACCGCAGGTTTTACTGTTAAAGCGCAGGAAAGAATAACCCTGCAGCAAGCGGTTGACCGCATGTTAGCCAACAACCTTAACATCAAGCAGGCACAGGTTACAGAAGCAATTGGTTATGCCGATCTGCAACAATCAAAAAACAACCTGTTGCCAAGCCTTAACGGAAGCTCAAATGGTGGCTACAACTTTGGCCGAAGCCAGGTTGCAGGTACCTTCGCCTTCTCTAACCAGGCCTCATTTAACGTTAACGCAAATGCCCAAATGAACGTCACCTTGTTTCAGGGCGGCCAGTTGCGCAACCAGATCATTCAAAACAGGTTAACCGTTGATGTTAATCAAAGCAATACGGCTAAAATTAAAAATGATCTGATACTAAATGTTGTAACCACTTATCTGCAAATTTTAGTTAACCAAGATCTGGTAACAGCAGCTAAACAACAGATAGACATTGCCAATCAAAACCAACAAAGGGTACAAATAAGTTTTGATGCCGGTAAAAACACACTTGCCGACTTGTCGCAGGCTAAAGCACAATCAGCTACGGCTAATCTTAATTTAACCAATGCTGAAAACCAGCTTAATATATCTGTACTTACGTTGAAGCAGTTGATGGAAATGAATCCATATACTGAAATAACAGTAGAGCGTCCGGATATTAGCAGATTGACCAATGTACAAACAGCATATGATGCCAATGAAGTTGCCAACACTGCATTAGGCATTAACCCGGATATTAAGCTTGCTGAAGCGAGAGAGCGCACGTTTGCACAATCTATCAAAATTGCCAAAGGTGCTTACTACCCAACATTAAGCATGTATGGTAACCTTGCTTCCAGTTATTCTAACAGATTTACACAAATTTTAGGTTACACACCTCCTACTTTCCCTGTTATAGGAAAGGTTGAAGGTTCAAATACCAGTGTTATTTCTGTAACACCGTCAGTAAGCCCAATACAAGGCCCATATCCTTTTCTTGATCAATTTAGAAACAACTTTAACCAAGGCGTAGGTTTAAGTTTACAAATACCCATATTTAACAGATTTTTAGCGCATACTAACGTTAAAAAGGCACAACTTAATTATCAAAACGCACAGCTTAATACGCAGTTGTCAAAAAACAACCTTACCAAAATAATTATGCAGGCTGTACTTGATCTGAATGCAGCTACCAAGCAATATCAATCTGCTACTCAAACTTTTGAGGCTAACAGAGATGCGTTAAATGTTACGCAACAACGTTATGACGTGGGTTTGGTCAACTCGTTAGATTATAATACAGCGGTTACCAACTTTAACAGATCGCAAAACGATATGATCCAGGCACAATACGCTGTCATTTTCAGAAGTAAAATAATTGACTATTATTTAGGTAAAACTATCACTCTTTAATAAATAAAAAAATCCTGCATATCATGGGAAAAACTACTAAATATATTCTAATTGGTTTAGGCATCGTTGTGGTGCTGCTTATTATTGGTAAGGCAACGGGCGTTATCGGTAAAGAACAAAAAACAAAGGTTGCTACCGAAAAAGCCGCCAACCGCGAGATCAACGAAACGGTTTCTGCCAGCGGAAAAATCATGCCGCACGTAGAAGTTAAGATCAGTCCTGAGGTATCCGGCGAGGTAGTTGAACTGCCTATTAAAGAAGGTGATGTGGTAAAAAAAGGTCAGTTATTGATCAAAATACGTCCGGACATTTTGCAATCGGGATATAACCGCGCAGTTGCTTCGCTCAACTCACAAAAAGCAAACGTGGCTAACTCAAGCCAAATGCAAAAACAAGCCGAAGCTACTTACAACAACCAGGCTGCCAACTACAAACGCAGTAAGGAATTATTTGAAAAGAAGGTGCTTACTGCTGCCGAGTTTGACCAGGCCAAAGCAAGCTATGAAAGTGCCGTTGCCGGTTTAGAAGCTTCTAAACAAAGCGTTATAGCAGCAAAATTTGGCATGCAGCAATCTGAAGCTACTGTAAAAGAAGCGAATGACAACCTGATGAAAACAACTATTTACGCTCCGGTTGATGGTGTTGTATCGAAATTATCTGTTGAAATTGGCGAACGTGTTTTGGGAACCCAACAATTTGCAGGTACCGAGATCATGACCATTTCAAACCTTAATGACATGGATGTTAACGTAGACGTTAACGAGAACGACATTAACCGCATAAGCCTTGGTGATGAGTCGCTTATTCAGGTTGACGCTTTTTCAGGAAAAAAATTCAAAGGCAGGGTTACTGAGATTGGCAGTTCTGCTAACGTGGTTGGAACTACTGCCGACCAGGTGACCAACTTTACCGTTAAAGTGCGTATTGATGCTGCATCATACGCGGATATACTGAACAGTAAATCTAACAATCCATCGCCGTTCCGTCCGGGGCTTACCGCTACGGTTGATATTATGACCAATCATACCAAAGCGTTATCGGTCCCTATCCAGTCTGTTACCACCCGCGAGGAGAAGAAAGACGAGTCGGCTCCTAAGAAAGATGACAGCGACACCAAAACTACTGCCAGTGCCGCACCTGCTAAAGAATACGTTTTTGTGTATGAAGCTTCAGGTAAAGTTAAACAGGTACAGGTTACTACAGGTATCCAGGATGATACCTATGTGCAAATCTTATCAGGCCTGAAAGATGGAGACGAAGTGGTATCAGCACCATATCCTGCTATTTCAAAAACGCTGAAAGACGGCGCACTGGTTGAGAAGGTTGACAAAGCCAAGCTATTCACCAGCACAGAAGAGAAATAACAACCTACAAATTATAACAATTTATAAGGCCGGTTCGCAAGGACCGGCCTTTTTGTTTTGCGTCTGAATATCGAACAACGAACGTTGAATTTCGAATGATGAAGCACCAAACAAACTTCGATATACATTATTCGATATTGGGCGTTCATTATTCATTTTAAGGCTGTTACATAACCAAAACAAGAAGAGCTCCTGATGGGCAGGAGCTCTTTCTAAACCAATTATAAACCAATTATATGAAGAGAAGTGCCTTTCGGCACATTACGTTAATTCAGTTATTTAAAACTGAGTTACAACATACAAACGGCATACCAGAAATTAAATTGTACATATTTTAATTGTTACTTTAATGTTACATGTGCTAATTTCTATACACACAAAAAAGCCCCTGCAACAGTATGCAAGGGCTTTTATACTTATAAAATAACAGTATTAAATAGTATTCAGAGCGTTGCCTGTATAGTACAATATAATAATGATGATACCTGCTATAATGCGATACCAGCCAAATACTTTGAAGCCCTTACGTTCCAAAAAGGTAATAAAGGATTTGATAGCTAACAATGCTACAATAAAAGCTATTAGGCTACCCACTAATAAGAATTTGATATCCTGATACAGATCTGCCTGACTAATACCGCCATCTTTATAAAAGTCATAAACATCTTTTAAGGTTGCACCAAACATTGTGGGAACAGCCAGAAAGAAAGAAAACTCTGCAGCCGCCATTCTGCTTAGCTTTTGTGACATACCGCCAATAATAGATGATGCCGAACGCGATACGCCTGGTATCATGGCCAAACATTGAAAGAAACCTATTTTAAGCGCTGTAAGGTAGCTAATATCCTCTTCCTTGGTTATTGTAGGCTTCTTAAACCAGTCGTCAACAAAAAGCAGTACTACGCCACCAACAACCAATGCTGCGCCAACCACCAACGGATTCTCCAGCAACATTTGTATCTTGCTCTTAAAAAGAACACCGAATATAACTGCCGGTATTACACCAACAACTAATTTAATGTAGAACTTAAATGAGCGAAAAAAACGCTTGAAATAAAGCACCACTACCGAAAGAATAGCGCCTAACTGGATCACAATTTCAAAAAGTTTCACAAACTCATCTTTGCCTATGCCCATTAAAGAACTGGCTACGACCATGTGCCCTGTTGACGAAACAGGCAAAAACTCAGTAAGGCCTTCAATAATGGCCAAAACTATAACATGAAAAATATTCATTTTGCGACAACTTTAATGCGGGGGAAGAAAAGGCCTGTTAAGGCTCGATTATTTTTTGAGGATAGCATAAAAACCAATGCCGAAACCTGCCAATACAACAACTGGCGCAACTACAATTTTTGTAGTGCTATAAATATCTGTAGTGCCGGCCATTAAGAAAAAGCCAACAGTAACAACAGCTATGCTGATGATGAACCACATGTAGTTAGTTCTCTCAAAAATAAATTTAACAGGTGCGCCTGTGGGCTCCTTTTGCGTTTTTATAGTTTGCGCGCTCTTTGCCATATTTTTAATTAATGAATTATTGAATGAGTGATGTAGCGAATGGTGCGAACCTTTTACCATTCACATTTTAGCTTTTACCTACCTGTAAAGGTCGTAGATTTTTAAACGTAAAAATTTATTGACCGCTAACCAGGTACTTACGCCCGAAATGAATACACCTAAACCTAACACCAGCAAAAACACAATTCCAAACTCAACATTGCTTTGCAGTATGATCAGATCGGGTATTTGAAGGTTGGCGAGGTATAACGTGCCAATCAGAATAATAATAGCGATCAATCCGCCCAGTATACCATGCCATATACCATATAATATAAACGGCTTGCGGATAAAGTTTTTGGTAGCGCCTACCAACTGCATTGATTTAATTAAAAACCTTTGAGAGTAAATAGCCAACCGGATAGTATTGTTGATCAATGCTACCGAAACCACCACAAATATGGATGCGAAGGCTAATATAACCAGGCTAATCGCGGTTAAATTCTGGTTCATTTGGTCAACTAATGATTGCTGATATTTAACCTCCTTAACTAATGGATTTTTAAGTAATTGCTCTTTAAGTTTAGTTATTTGCGCATTGTTAGCATAATCAGCATTCAGATAAACATCAAGCGATTGCGATAGCGGGTTGTAACCCAAAAACTTAACAAAATCTTCGCCCAGATCTTTTTGAAGATTACGTGCTGCCAACTCTTTGCTTACGTAGATAGCTTGTTTTACAGCCGGATTGGCATCCAGTTGCGTTTGCAATTGCCTTACATCAGCTTCGCGGGCGGCTTCATCAACAAATATGTTAAGCACAATATTCTCTTTTACGTAACGCGACAGGTGATTGGCGTGCACAAGCAACAAACCTAACAAGCCCACCATCAGCAATACCATTGATATGCCGAATACTGTAGATATATAGATGGTCTTGGTTTTCTTTGCTGATTCGCTTACTTCAAATTCTTCCATACGTAATATTTGTGTCGCTAAATTAAGAATACGCGCTTAAAGGTAAAACTTTATAATTTAATTAAACCGATAACCGCCGATATTAACATTATTTAACGCAATTAAACAATATGCGTGGGTAGGTGTTTTGGGAAAGGTGAGTTGAAGATTAAAGATTGACATCACACTAATCATCCAACCTTTAATTCACTCAATCAGTAATTCACTAATTCAACAATTAATTATGACCAAGCCCGCAAATTCAACAGATAAACCATCACCAGCTGATACGCCAACCGACAGACCAAATGATAACGGCGGTGAAAGCAAGGTGAGAAAAGAAGATAAAGTATATGATGCAGACCAGCCACACGGTGGCGATGTAGCCGCTAAACGCGAAAAAGAGGAGCAACCGGTTAACCCGGTTAAAACTCCTCCTAAAAACGTTTAACTGCTAACTATCTGAACTTGCTTTTTAATGCTGCAAGTTTCATGGCCATATCTGTTTCCGGCTCTGCCTGTTTCTTTTTAGGTTGTTGGAAATTGCCCGGTTTGTTTTGGGCATGCTGCGGTATTGCGCTACGCTCGCGTTGCTGCTCATCAGTTTTCATAGATAGCGATATACGTTTGCGGTTTACGTCAACTTCCGTAACCGTAACTTCAACCTGCTGATGCACCTTAAGCACTTCGTTGGCATCCTTAACAAAGCGGTTGGCTATCTGGCTCAAGTGCACCAAACCGTCCTGGTGTACCCCAATATCTACAAAAGCTCCAAAGTTGGTAATATTGGTTACAATACCCGGCAGTTTCATGCCTGGTTTTAAGTCATTGATGCTGTTAACCCCTTCGGTAAAACTAAAAGCCTCAAACTGCTCGCGTGGGTCACGACCGGGTTTGGCCAACTCGGCCATAATATCATTCAGGGTGGGTAAGCCAACTGTTTCAGTAGCGTATTTTTGTAGCGGGATGCTTTTACGCAGCTTTTCATCTCGCATTAGTTCACTAACTGTACAGCCTTTGTCTTTAGCCATTTGCGCAACAAGCGTATAACGTTCAGGGTGTACGGCGCTTGCATCCAATGGATTCTCTGCATTATGTATGCGCAGGAAACCTGCAGCCTGTTCAAAGGCTTTATCGCCAAGACGTGGAACTTTTTTGAGCTGATCTCGACGGGTGAACGCGCCGTTAACATCACGATAAGCAACAATATTTTGAGCGAGTTGCGGACCAAGGCCCGATACATAAGATAGTATTTGTTTAGATGCTGTATTCAACTCCACCCCAACCGCATTTACGCAGCTAATTACCGTATCATCCAACGATGCCTGCAATTTATTCTGATCAACATCGTGCTGGTACTGCCCCACCCCTATCGACTTAGGATCAATTTTAACCAACTCCGCCAGTGGGTCCATTAGTCGGCGGCCTATTGATACCGCGCCGCGTACCGTAACATCTTTATCAGGAAATTCCTCTCTCGCTACTTCTGATGCGGAGTAGATAGATGCTCCGCTTTCGTTCACCATTACTACAACTGCGTTTGGCAAGTTTAACTGGCGCACAAACAACTCTGTTTCCCGGCCGGCAGTGCCGTTGCCAATAGCTATAGCTTCTATGTTGTAGTGTTCAAACAGATGCTTTACCGTCTTTTCTGCCTCCTTAGCTTGCCCGGCGCCGGTATGCGGAAATATGGCTGTATACTCTAATAACTTGCCCTGTTCATCCAGGCACACCACTTTACAACCTGTACGGAAACCCGGGTCAATAGCCATCATGCGTTTTTGACCGAGCGGGGCGGCTAATAATAATTGCCTTGCGTTCTCTGCAAAAACTCGTATCGCTTCTTCGTCGGCGCGCTTTTTGGTTAGCAGGCGAACCTCGGTTTCCATTGAGGGGCGAAGTAATCTTTTATATCCATCATATATAGCTAAACGCACTTGCTCAGCTGCATTGTTATGGCCTGTGATAAAAGCATTTTCCAATAAGGCGATGGCTTCCTCTTCGGGCGGTAAGGTATCCAGGAATAATATTTCCTCCTTTTCGCCGCGACGCATGGCCAATATGCGGTGAGATGGCGCCGATTTAACCGGCTCTTCCCAATCAAAGTAATCTTTATATTTAATACCCGCCTCTTCTTTACCCGGTGCAACGCGACTTTTAAATGTGCCTTTCTCTACAAACAACTCCCGCAGCTTCGCCCGCACCTCCGCATTTTCGCTGATAAACTCAGCAATAATATCACGCGCCCCGGCTAATGCTTCTTCAATACTGTCTACTCCCTTTTCTTCAGAAATATACTTTTCAGCTTCGGTTTCAACATCAAATTTATTTTGAGCCAATAAAGCATCGGCCAGTGGTTGCAAACCTTTTTCGCGCGCGGTTGTGGCGCGTGTTTTACGCTTAGGGCGATAAGGCAAATAAATATCTTCCAGCAACACCATTGTTTCGGCTGCTTTTATCTGTTCTTCCAGTTCGGGCGTGAGCTTGCCCATCTCGGTAAGCGAATTCAGTATAGCTTCGCGGCGTTTGTCCAGTTCGCGCAGTTGCTGTATACGGTCGCGTATACCTGCCACCTGCACCTCATCTAAACTGCCAGTGAGCTCTTTACGATAACGCGAAATAAATGGTACCGTGGCACCTTCGTCAAGCAATTGCACGGTGGCATTTACCTGTCTTTCGGCAATGGAAAACTCCGTCGCTATTTTTTTATAATGATCTGTCATAAGTCAATCAGTCGGATTGCGAAAATCGGTTTATCCAAATGAATTGCAAAGCAATGTGGGAAACTTTGAGTTTAGTTAAACCATGGGTTGTTATGGGGTGGTGGCTCTGGTCCGGGTGAACCACTGAGAGCCCTGAGAGCCACTAAGGGCTCCTAAGAACCGCCAAGAGCCACTAAGAGCCGCCAAGAGCCGGGGTGAGCCACTGAGAGCCACCCTAACTTATCATCGCGAAGGGAAATTTTACTGTGCAAGCATTGACTTGACAGTCGGCTACACCAGCGTTGGGTAAATCTAAAAACCGTAATATCCGCCCAATTAATTAATTTAGCATCGAAATAGAAACAGAGGGGAAAATTCATTCATGTCAGACATTATTCAGCTTTTACCAGATTCAGTTGCCAACCAAATAGCCGCCGGCGAGGTGGTGCAAAGGCCTGCATCTGCTGTAAAAGAAATGATTGAAAATGCTATAGATGCAGGCGCCGATAAAATACAACTTATTATTAAAGATGCCGGTAAATCGTTAATACAGGTAATTGATAATGGCTGCGGCATGAGCGGTACTGATGCCCGCATGAGCTTTGAGCGCCATGCTACCTCTAAAATAAAAAAAGCCGAAGACCTTTTTGCCATACGAACCATGGGTTTCAGAGGCGAAGCATTGGCATCTATTGCGGCGATAGCCCAGGTAGAACTCAGAACCCGCCGCCATGAAGATGAATTAGGCACACAGCTTTTTATAGAAGGATCGGAAGTGTTAAAGCAGGAGGCCTGCTCCGCTCCTGCCGGAACATCCATAGCGGTAAAAAATCTATTCTATAATATCCCAGCCCGCCGTAATTTCCTCAAAAGTAACCCGGTTGAAATGCGCCACATCATTGACGAGTTTCAACGTGTGGCCTTGGCTCATCCGGAAGTGTTTTTTACCCTGCATCATGATGGACAGGAAGTTTACCACTTACCGGCAGCATCATTAAAACAACGTATTGTACACCTACTGGGCAATAATTACAACCAGCGCTTAGTACCGGTTGAGGAAGATACCACCATTATTAAGCTGAACGGCTTTGTTGGCAAGCCCGAGTTCGCCCGTAAAACACGCGGAGAGCAGTTCTTTTTTGTAAACAACCGTTTTATAAAAGATGCTTATTTGAACCATGCGGTTTTAACGGCTTTTGAAGAACTGTTGCCTGATGAATCTTTCCCGCTGTACGTGTTATTCATTGAGATAGATCCGTCAAAAATTGACATCAACGTACATCCAACAAAAACAGAAATAAAATACCAGGATGAAAAGTCTATTTACGCCATCATCCGTTCGGCTGTGAAGCGTTCTTTAGGCCGTTATAATATTACACCGAGCCTGGATTTTGATCAGGAGAACAGCATTGAGCATTTAATAACGCCCAAGCCTTTTGAACAGATTGTAGCACCGTCTATTTCTTTCAATCCTAACTTCAATCCGTTTACCGAGAAAAGTAACGAAAGGCCATCGCCATCTTATCCGCGCGATAGCTCTTATAGCCGACCATCAATCCTTCATAACTGGGATACGCTATACGAGATAGGCAAACGCGATGAACCTGCCGTACAGCACGAGATACATATTGAAAAAACCATAGCGGTTGATGAGCAGGAGGTAAGCAAAACCAGCGAACGCCAGTTTTTCCAGATACACAACCGTTTTATTATTTCGCCAATTAAATCGGGCTTTATGCTGATAGACCAACAAGCCGCGCATGAGCGCATTTTGTATGAGCGCTTTTTACAGCAGCTACAAAATCATTCGGGTGTTAGTCAGCAAAGCTTATTTCCGCAATCGCTCACACTAAACGGTGCCGATTTTGAGTTATTGAAGGAGCTTTTTAATGATATACGCGCACTGGGCTTTGACATACGCGAGTTTGGTAAAAATACCGTTGTGGTGGAAGGCGTGCCTGCCGACCTTAACAATGCCGATGGGCACCAATTGCTGGAGCATTTATTGGAAGGTTTTAAAAACAACCTGAGCATTTTAAAGTTGGATAAACGGGATAACCTGGCACGTTCATTAGCTCGCAATGCTGCCATTAAAGCCGGCACGAAACTATCATTAGAGGAAATGAATTTAATAACCGACCAGCTTTTTGCCTGCCAAATGCCCAACATAGCGCTTAATGGTAAACCTGTAATTAGTACATTTACCTTAACAGAACTTTTAGAGCGGTTTGAAAAATAACCCTGTTTTTTAATTATGATGCAATCTCCTTTCGCCAATATATCGCCGGTTGTTAAAAACCTGCTTATAATAAATGTTATATGCTTTTTACCTTTCCTGATCTTCCAACAGGGTATGGTTGACAACATTTACAATCAGGTTGCGACCCACTATTTTGATTCGCCTTTGTTTAAACCATGGCAGCCTATAACTTACATGTTCTTTCATGGCGGATGGGCACACATTATCTTTAACATGTTTGCGCTTTTTTCTTTCGGCAGCGTATTAGAGTATAATATGGGGTCAAAAAGATTTTTGACCTTCTATTTTATATGCGGTTTAGGAGGCATTTTTCTTCAGATGATTGTTCAAGGCATTCAGGTTTACCAGCTAACAGGAGGTTTTACTGTGCCTGATACCTTTAGAGCGAGTTCAGAAGTTATCCAAAAATTACAGGGAATATATTATTCTTCAATGGTTGGGGCTTCGGGTGCTATTTTTGGTTTGTTAGTAGCTTTCGGAATGCTTTATCC
This sequence comes from Mucilaginibacter auburnensis, assembly GCF_002797815.1. Taxonomy (NCBI): domain Bacteria; kingdom Pseudomonadati; phylum Bacteroidota; class Sphingobacteriia; order Sphingobacteriales; family Sphingobacteriaceae; genus Mucilaginibacter; species Mucilaginibacter auburnensis. The sequence continues at coordinate 1,058,417 of NZ_PGFJ01000001.1, read as the reverse complement.
AAATGCCGAACTAATGATCATGTTTATCCCCGTTCCGGTAAAGGCAAAATACATTATGCCGGTTTATATTGTTATTGAACTAATGCTTGGCCTGGGCCAGTTTAGTGGTGATAACGTTGCGCACTTCGCACATTTGGGTGGTGCAGTATTAGGTTTTATATTAGTAAAAATGTGGCGCCTACAAGGGCCACGGGGTTATTATTGATCTATATAGATGAGCTTTCTTGAAAATACACGCTTGCGAACAACTAAACCGGATAGCAAATTATTTTTGCTGATCGGTGTTAATGTTGTTGTGTTTTTGTTGGCCATTACACCGGCTAAACAAATAATAGCAAGTTATTTTGCTGTTCCGGGTGGTTTTTCAGCCTTGGCTATCAGGCCATGGACACCAATAACCTACATGTTCACGCATCTTAATTTTTTTCACCTACTCTACAATATGTTGTGGTTGTATTGGATGGGGCAAATTTTTGAAGAATTTTTAGGCTATAAAAGAACTGTAGGATTATACCTGATGGGAGGATTAACCGGAGCTATATTTTACATCCTTTTATTTACACTGCTTCCGTCATTTACCGGCCGCATAATGGTGGGTGCCTCAGCGAGTGTTATGGCAATAATTGTAGCCGCCGCTACGCTGGTACCTAATTATAAAATAAGTGTGATTATTTTAGGTGAGTTAAGCATTAAATGGGTAGCCATTCTATTTATAGTATTGAGCTTTTTGGGGCTTAAAGGAGCTAATGCCGGTGGAGAAATTGCCCACCTTGGCGGGGCACTCATCGGCTTTATTTATATAAAACAGTTACAACGCGGCAACGATTGGATTGAAAGTTTAAGCAATATTTTTAAACCAAAACGTAAACTTAAGGTTGTGTCAACTAATAATAACAGAAGCGTGTCGACAAAACCGCGCCAGGATGAAGTTGATGAGATATTAGATAAAATATCGCGCACAGGGTACGATAGCCTCAATAAACACGAGAAAGAAGTACTTTTCCGCGCAAGCAAACATGAAGAAAACTAAAGCCAAACTTTCTTTTCTTACTAAATTTATGCTGTTTTTAAACAGCATTGCCGTGTTGGCTATGTTACTGGCCTATCTTGCTCCGGTTACAGATCCACGTACTTTGTGGCCCATCGCTTTTTTCGGTTTAGCCTATCCACCCGTTCTGGTACTCAACATTCTGTTTGTTGTTTACTGGTTCATTGTACGCGTTAAATTCGCGATCATTTCTTTGTTGACTATTCTGGTTGGATATAACATATTGTTCAAAAACATCGGCTTTCACTTTGGCAACAAAAATCTTTCTGAGCGATCTGCTAACCAGCTACGCATTTTAACCTATAATGTGCACAATTTTAAAAAAGAAGGCCTCAATGAAAATGACACAACCCGGCATGGCATATTACAGGTGATAAAAAACGTTAATCCTGATATAGTTGGAATGCAGGAATTTTTTACGCGCAAACGCGGCCGTTACGCCATGAGCGACTCCATTGCCGATCTGCTCCAAACAAAATATCTGCACTTTGAACCCAACATGCAAACAGATATTGAAAAAATGGGAATGTGCATTTTTTCACGCTATCCCATCGTGGCTAAAGGCTCTGTTGCAATTTCTCCACCCGGCATGGGCAACCAATGTATTTATGTTGACGTTAAAACCAACAACCAGATAATTCGCTTTTATTCTGTCCATCTTCAATCTATACGCTTTGAAGCTGAGGATTACCGGTATATTGACACCATTACAAAAAAAGGAAAAGCAGATATAGCGTCTACGCGAAGGTTAGGTGGTAAACTTAAACGCGCGTTTATTAAACGTGCCGAGCAAGTATTACTGGTTAAAGAACATGCAGCGCAATGCCCATACCCTTACATTATATCCGGCGACTTTAATGATACCCCAACATCATTCGCGGTAAATCAGATGGGTAAAGGCATTAAAAATACATTCAGAGAGAAAGGATTGGGTTTGGGCCGAACTTATAACGGCGATTTTCCTAACTACCAGATAGACTACATAATGGCGAATAACAGCTTTGATGTATTGAATTATAAGATCATTCAACAAAAGCTGTCGGACCATTACCCTGTATATGCCGATCTGGCTCTACAATAGATATATTGTAAAATTTGAGCACCCCTGTTAAACGGGTTGTTCCCGGCTACATAACTCAAACCAAAAAATTGTAAGTTTGCCTTATGGAGCAAAACCTGTTTGTTTACAATACCCTAACACGTAAAAAAGAAGTATTTACCCCTTTAGCAGCCCCTCATGTTGGCATGTATGTTTGCGGCCCTACCGTTTACAGCGATGCGCACATGGGCAATTGCCGCACTTATATATCTTTTGATCTTATATTCAGGTACCTTACCCACCTGGGTTACAAAGTACGCTATGTACGCAATATTACCGATGCCGGCCACCTGGAAGGCGACGCAGGCGATGAAGGTGAAGACAAAATATCTAAAAAAGCAAAACTGGCTCAGTTAGAGCCCATGGAAATAGTACAGAAATACAGCGTAGGTTTCCATGAGGTTATGCAGATATTGAACACCCTGCCCCCAAGTATTGAACCTACAGCCACGGGCCACATTATTGAGCAGATTGAACTGGTTAAAGAAATAATGGCCAAAGGTTACGCTTATGAGGTAAATGGTTCTATTTATTTTGATGTAGAGAAGTACAATCAAACGCAGGATTACGGCATATTGAACGGCCGTAAACTGGAAGATCTGCTTACCAACACCCGCGATCTGGGCGGTCAGGATGAAAAACGCGGCAAGCTTGACTTTGCCTTATGGATAAAAGCGAAACCAGAGCATTTAATGCAATGGCCCTCGCCTTGGGGCAATGGCTTCCCGGGATGGCACCTGGAATGTTCTGCTATGAGTAATAAATACTTGGGCGAGCAGTTTGATATACATGGCGGGGGTATGGACCTTGCCCCTACGCATCATACCAATGAAATTGCACAGAACGTAGCCAGTTGCGGTAAAAACCCTGCCAAGTATTGGGTGCATACCAACATGCTTACAGTTAATGGCCAAAAAATGTCAAAATCATTAGGTAACAGCTTTTTGCCTCATGAGCTTTTTTCGGGTAACAATAACATACTGAGCAAGGGCTACAGCCCCATGATGGTGCGCTTTTTTATGATGCAGGCGCATTACCGCAGCACGCTTGACTTTGGTAACGAAGCCATGGAAGCGTCAGAAAAAGGCTTTAAACGCCTGATGACCGCGGTATCGTTGTTACATTCACTGAAATCTTCGGCCACATCTGATGTTGATATAGCGCCAATTATAGAACGTTGCTATGCAGCCATGAACGATGATTTTAATAGTCCGGTACTTATTGCCGAATTGTTTGAAGGCGCACGCATTATCAATTCGGTTAAAGATGGCAAGATGAAGATCGACGCTAACAATCTGGACCTGTTGAAAAACATGATGAACACCTTTGTATTTGAGATATTGGGACTTAAAGATGAACAAGCGGATAATGATGATCTGCCTAAAATCCTTGATCTCATTGTATCGCTGCGTAACGAAGCCAAGCAAAACAAAGATTACGCAACATCAGACAAAATACGCGACGGTTTGCAAAAAATTGGCTTTCAGTTAAAAGATAGTAAAGAAGGCACTAACTGGAGTAAAATTTAATTCAATTTTTAACGTTAACAAACAAAAACAACGCAACAAAACGCACACAATTGTGTTTCAACCTTCAATAAAATCACCAAAACAAACAACATGAAAAAAATATTTCTCGCTACCCTTCTGTTCGGCTGGTCTGCAATAGCATTTGCGCAAAAGGCTGCAGAGGTTAGCAAAGTTGTAGCTGCCGAAGCCGATTTCAGTAAAACTATAGCAAGTAAAGGCATTAAGGCCGGATTTTTATCGGTAGCAGACCCGGAGGGTTTTATATTTAAGCCACAGGCAATAAAAATAACCGATTTCTATAAATCAATTGATAAGCAACCAGGCACCTTAAAACGCGAAGCAAAAATTGCCCGCATCTCTGCCAGTGGCGATCTGGCTTTTACTGCAGGACCGTATACCTTCCAGAACGGAAAATCAGAAGATGATAAAATTTACGGCGACTACGTTTCGCTTTGGCGCGTTGACCCGGAAGGCAAATTGAAACTGTTAATAGATTTGGGTATACAACATCCTGAGCCGGTTGAGCAACAGTTAAAGGATTTTAAAGACAGCAATGCTAAACCCGTTAAAGAATCAAAAGATCCTTTTAACGGCAAAAACATTATAGTTGACACTGACAAAACTTTTAACTTCTCGCTAACAAAGTCAGACTTAGCTGCATATAAAGAGTTTTTGAGTGAAGAGGGCAGATATTACTTTCCCGGCTTTGAGCCAATGATGGGTACAGACAAAATTCTGCAATTTATAAACAACCAGGCCATAAGCATAGCGGCCGAAACTACCGGCGCAGGCCGGGCTTTGAGCGGTGACCTTGCCTATAGCTTTGGTAAGGCTACCATTAAAAAAGCTAATATTGTTGGGCACTTTCACTACGTTAGAATATGGGAAGTAGACGCTAAACATAAATGGAACATTCTGCTGGAAATTTTCTCCCCTGTTGAGAACTAATAGTATTTAAAAAAAACTCGAATTACAAGATCAGGAGGATAAACGCCCCCTGATCTTGTCGTTTTTAGCCACTGCTAAATTTGTTTTTCGGGGATAGATTTGATTATCAAATCTAAAAAAATGAAAACCTACCAGGATATCGACCAATACATCAGCACGTTTCCTCAAAACGTGCAGGCGCTATTACAGCAAATAAGGCATACCATTAAACACGCGGCACCCAATGCTGAAGAGGCCATAAAGTATGGCATTCCAACCTTTGTTTTACACGGGAACCTTGTGCACTTTGGTGGCTACAAAAATCACATTGGTTTTTATCCCGCTCCTATGGGTATAGCAGCATTTAAAGAAGAAACAACACAATACGAAGCCGGCAAAGGAACATTACAATTTAAACTGGATAAGCCGCTGCCCCTTGATCTGATCAAACGAATTGTTGAATTCAGAGTGGAGACCAATCTGCAAAAGCAAAAGCGCAAATGATATTAGCTTCTACTAAATAAGCATACGCAGAAGTGAATAAGCTACGTTTGATAAATTTGTACGCAACTTTATTTATCAAGTATTGTATATACTATTACGTTGAATATATTTACCAAATACGTAGCCCATCAGCATGAAAAAATTATGGCCCATACTACTGCTATTGGCAGCTGCCTGTAAACAAAAAGAATTCAATGCCGATCTGCTGGTTAAAAATGCAATAGTTTATACTGTTGACAGCGCCTTTACAACTGCTTATGCTTTTGTAGTAAAAGATGGTAAAATTGTAGCTGTGGGCAAAGAAGAAGATCTGGAGGAAGACTACCTACCCCGCGAGGTTATTGATGCCGAAGGCAAGGCCGTATATCCCGGGTTTATTGATGCACATAGTCATTTTTATGAGTACGGCCTGGGTTTACAGCAGGTTAATTTAAGAGACCTGAACAGCTGGCATACCGTTACCGACTCGGTGCAGCACTTTGCCCAGAGCAATCCGGAAGGTTGGTTATTGGGCAGCGGTTGGGACCAAAACCTTTGGGAGGGTAAAAAGTTCCCGGATAAGGCTCGCCTGGATTCACTTTTCCCTATGCGGCCTGTTTTGCTGTCTCGTATTGACGGGCATGCAGCTATAGCTAACCAGGCGGCACTGGACATTGCAGGAATAAAACCCGGCCAAAAAATTATTGGTGGCGACATTGAGGTGATTGATGGTAAACTAACCGGCATCTTATTAGATAATGCTGTTGGGATAGTTACCCGTAAAATACCCACTCCCGATGACCAGGCCATACAACGCGCCTTATTAAGCGCCCAGCAGAATTGTTTTCAAGTAGGCTTAACCACAGTTGACGATGCCGGCTTGCCGACCACCATGGTGGGGGTGATCAATCAGCTGCAGAAAAAGGGCGATCTAAAAATGCGCATGTATGTAATGCTGGCAGACAGGCCGGAAAGCTATGATTACTTTGCTAAGAACGGCATACTCAAAACGCCGCAACTAAGTGTGCGCGCTATTAAAATGTACGCTGATGGCGCATTGGGATCACGGGGGGCTTGTTTACTGCAGCCTTACACCGATAAACCAGACACTAAAGGCTTTTTGTTGAGTACGGAGCAGCATTTTCAAGAGGTTGCAGCTAAATTGGCTAACACCAACGTGCAGTTGAATACTCATGCTATTGGCGATTCCGCCAATAGGGTAATGCTGAAAATTTATGCCGATGCTTTAAAAGGCAAAAATGATAAGCGCTGGCGCATTGAACATGCGCAGGTGGTATCGCCGGATGATCTGCACTATTTTGGCGACTACAACATTATTCCATCTGTTCAGCCTACGCATACTACTTCTGACATGTTTTGGGCAGAAAAGCGTTTAGGTGCCGACAGAATAAAAACAGCCTATGCCTACAAAAATCTTTTAAAGCAAAATGGCTGGATTGCTTTAGGGACAGATTTCCCGGTGGAAAATATCAATCCGCTTTACACGTTTTATGCGGCAGTGGTACGTAAGGACCACACCGGACAGCCTGCAAAGGGTTTTCAAATGGAAAATGCCATAAGCAGAACCGACGCTTTAAAAGGGATGACCATTTGGGCGGCAAAGGCAAATTTCGAGGAAACAGAAAAAGGAAGCATTGAACCCGGCAAGTACGCCGACTTTGTAATTTTGGATACTGATATAATGAAAGCGCAGCCAAATCAGCTACTAAAAGCAAAAGTTTTAAAGAGCTTTATCAACGGAGAAAAAGTGTATGAGAAAAAATAAGCCGAATGGCTTTACCCTGATTATTTCGCTATTCATTTTATTTAATTCTGCCTGCGCCCAAACCCCAACCGGCGAGGCATACGTGGCAGAAGAAACGAAAGTACAATCGTCAACTTATCTGTTCAACAATCAAAAGGAACTCATTCCGCTAAAAAAGCTTGCTGAGAAAAAAATAGCAAGTATTCATTTTTCGCATGCTTACGCGGCAGGATTTGACAGCTTGTTAAATAACTATGCCAAAGTTGAAGCCTTTAACGGTGCTGATTACCTTGGGTCAAAAAGCACGGAAGAATTATCGCGTGATGTAAAAATGTTTAACACGCTTATTCTTCAGCTTACAGAAAACGACCTCGCTAACACACGCATTACAGATTTTATTAAGGCCAACCAAAAACTTAAAGACATCGTAATTGCTTATTTCGGCAAAGCATCACAACTCACTTCCTTAAAAGACTTTAAAGGTGCGCTTGTTTATACGCAACAGGCATCAACCGTCGCATCATTTTTTGTGGCGCAGGCTATATTTGGTGGCGTAGCCATTACGCAAAAGCCAACTACCTCGTTAACCCCTCAATTAACGCCAGGCTTAGCCTCGGTTACGCAGCAAACACGCTTACAGTATACTGTTCCGGAAGAAGTTGGCATCCGCGCAGAAAACCTCGCCGACATTGATAAGATTGCCCGCGACGCCATAGCCCAGCGCGCTACTCCTGGCTGTGTTGTTTTAGCGGTAAAAGATGGTAAGGTGATATTTAATAAAGCATACGGTTTTCATACCTACGATGCAACGGTACAGGATAAAGTGACAGACATATTTGACCTAGCATCCATGACCAAAATATCTGCTACCACAATTGCCGCCATGAAACTGGTTGATGAGGGCAAACTGGATATTAACGCCACCGTTGCAGATTATTTACCGGAAGCGAAGAACACCCCGGTAAAAGATGTAAAGGTTTGGGAGATACTAACCCACCAGGCGGGTTTTATAGCAGATATACCTACGCTTGAAGTTGTAAAACCTCAGGACAGAAGCACCGATTCATCAGCGGCTTATCCTACTAAGGTAAATAACAGGTTTTACCTGGTTAAAGACTATTTTAAGAATGTAATGTGGCCAAAAATGCTGCGCGGCCCATTGAAAACCCGTGGACAATATGTTTACAGCGATGTGGGCATGTGTGTATTGCAACAGATAATAGAAAACATAACTTCTACTAACGAAGCGATATACACCCAGCAACAATTTTATACCCCGCTGGGTATGCAAACCACCGGCTATTTGCCCCTTTACCGTTTTAATAAAGAAAGGATACCGCCTACCGAAGTTGATCCAAAATATCGCAGGGATACCTTGCAGGGTTATGTACATGACCCCACTGCGGCATTAATGGGCGGTATAGCGGGGCACGCAGGTTTGTTTGGCAATGCTATTGATATGGCTACATTATACCAAATGCTGCTGTATGGCGGAACATACGGTGGCGAAGAATACCTAAAACCTGCAACTGTAAAACAGTTTACCGCACGTTATTCCGGTAACAGTCGCAGGGGATTAGGCTTTGACAGATGGGACCCTGCAAAAGATAAAAAGTATCCGTCAGAATTAGCATCCGATCAAACTTACGGTCACACCGGCTTTACAGGCACCTGTGTATGGGTTGATCCGAAATATAACCTGGTGTATGTGTTCCTGTCAAACCGGGTTTACCCTGATGTGAGCAGCAAACTTAACAGCTTGAGCATCAGAGGCCGGATTCAGGATGTGATCTATAGGGCTATTCAAAAAGGTATGTAACCTTCTAATTATATGGTTAGCAACAATATTACATCTGATTAACACTAATGTTGGAAATTGCTGTTAAACTTGCAGCGTAATTCAACTCAGATCCATCAATGAAAATCGGAATTGTTTGCTATCCAACCTTTGGCGGTAGCGGCGTGGTGGCCACCGAACTTGGCAAAGCTTTGGCCGATAACGGTCATCAGGTACATTTCATCACCTATAATCAGCCCGCCCGACTTGATTTTTTTTCCGAAAATCTTTTCTACCACGAGGTGGCAGTAGCTAACTATCCGCTTTTTGATTACGCTCCCTACGAAGTTGCGTTAGCCAGCAGGTTAGTTGATGTGGTGCGTTTTGAAAAGTTAGACGTATTACACGTTCACTATGCTATTCCGCACGCTTCGGCTGCGTTTATGGCTAAACAGATACTGCAAACCTACGGCATTTACATTCCTGTGGTTACCACCCTGCATGGCACTGATATTACGTTAGTAGGGAAAGACCGTACCTACAAGCCTGTTGTTACTTTCTCTATCAATAAATCCGACGGTGTAACAGCTGTATCAGAAAACCTTAGAAAAGACACCTTTGAGTTTTTTGAAATTGAGAATGATATAAGGGTGATACCTAACTTTATTGATCTTACACGTTTCAGTTTAAAACCTAAGGACCACTTTAAAAAAGCTATCGCGCCGAATGGCGAAAAAATACTTGTCCATACCTCAAACTTCCGTAAGGTAAAACGTACCGAAGATGTGGTAAAAATATTTGCCAAGATCCGCAAAAAAATACCGTCAAAACTATTGATGGTAGGCGACGGCGGCGAGCGTTCATCATGCGAGCAACTTTGCCGTGACCTTGGTGTTGCCGAAGACACCCGCTTTTTAGGCAAACAGGATGCCATTGAAGAGATACTTTCAGTATCTGACCTGTTCCTGATGCCATCACAATCAGAAAGTTTTGGCTTAGCCGCTTTAGAAGCTATGGCTTGTAAAGTACCGGTTATTAGCTCAAATACCGGTGGTTTACCCGAATTGAACGTAGATGGTGTTACCGGCTTTTTAAGTGATGTTGGCGATGTGGATGACATGGCCGATAAATCTATCTATATCTTAGAGGACGACGAGCGCCTGGCTACTTTTAAAGAGAACGCATTGGCGAGGGCTAAAGAATTTGAACTTTCAAAAATTTTACCACTTTACGAAAACTACTATGCGGAAGTGATAGAGAAGAGCTTATCTGCCAAGGCGTAAATAACGCGCACGTTATGGGTGTTGCTATAAACCAATTTAACGCGGACAACTTTCACATCATTTGCGATGAATTAGCAAATAACGACGCTCAGCTCGGCACCATCATAAAAACATACGGCTATCCACCCATGTGGAGCAGGCCGAATACTTTTGAATCATTAGTACATATTATTTTAGAGCAGCAGGTTTCGCTGGCTTCTGCACTATCGGCATTAAATAAAATACGTGAGCACTTGCAGGAAATAACGCCTGCGCGTGTTTTGCTGCTAACAGATGATGAATTCAGGGCCTGTTATTGTAGCCGTCAAAAAACAGCTTACATTAAGTATTTAGCCGAAGCCATAGTTAGCGGACAAATTAACCTTGTCGCATTGGAAGAAATGCCTGATGATGAAGTAAGGTTGAGACTAACCGCATTAAAGGGCATTGGCAACTGGACGGTTGATGTTTACCTCATGTTTGTTCTTCAGCGTGCCGATGCATTTCCAGTTGGTGATCTGGCCGCTATTAATGCGTTAAAACAAATAAAAAAACTACCCGCAAGCACATCAAAAGAGCAATTACTGGCAATAGCTGAAGCGTGGCGGCCTTACCGAACTATTGCTACAATGATGCTTTGGCATCACTATCTTTCACTACGCGTTAAACTATAATACTTATTTTGATTTTGTGTTGATATTGTAGTAAATTTAATTACCGATATCCTGAACATCAATGATCATAGAAAACGATGCAACTCAGCTTTACTCGCTGCTGCAATCCATTAACGCCATAGTATGGAAAGCGGATAGCGATATGAGCAGATTTTTGTTTATTGATGAGCATATTAAAACAGTTTTAGGCTTCCCGCATAATTCATGGTTGCAAACACCCAACTTTTGGGCGGGGCAAATACACCCTGATGATATCTCGGTTATTGAAAGGTACAGGGCATTAAAAAATGATGATAACCCTGTACATGTTTTTGAATACCGCATGTTAACCAACACAGGTGCAGTAGTGTGGATAAAAGATACGGTATCTTTAGCTTACAGCAATGATGAAAAACCGCGGCTATGCGGCGTGATGCTTGATGTTACGCTAACCAAGAGGTTGCAAGCCGTTGAAAAACTGGAACGCGATATCTTACAGATCAACTCAGATCTAAGCACACCTGTTAATGAAGTTTTGTTAACCTATTTAAGGGGCCTCGAACAGCTTTTCCCGCAAATGCACTGTTCCATACACCGGGTAGTTAACGGAAAATTGATGAATGGCCTGGCAGTTACCTTACCGAAAGATTATATGGATTCGCTAATAGGTCATCCAATAGGAGAAAACGAAGGATCTTGCGGGTCGGCGGCGGCACTGAAACAAAGGGTTATTGTAAGTGACCTCTCTAAAGATCATAGATGGGAGAAATTTCTTTCTGTGGTAAGCAAATATAACCTGGCTGCCTGCTGGGCAAATCCGGTAATTAATGCTGAAGGCGAAGTTATTGCAGTATTAGGCATGTATTACAACACGCCCAAAACACCCGGAAAAGAGGAACTGGAGGTAATGGAAAAAACGACAAGCCTTTTACGCATTATTTTAGAGGACCGGCAACACACTGAAACTGTACGCGAGGCCAACCTGCTTATGCTGCAAAGCCAGGACCTGGCGCATTTTGGCAACTGGCGTTGGGACATAGTTAATGATGTGGTAAGCTGGTCGCCGGCTTTGTATAATATATATGGCCTTGATCAATACAACTTCAAAGCAACATTTGAAGGTTACATGGAACGGCTGCATCCTGATGATAAAGAAAGCATATTTAACACCATAATGCAGGTATTAAATACGGGTGTTGATGCCGAATTTGAAGAACGTGTATTTCGCCCTGACGGAAGCATGCGGTATTTACGCTCATGGGCTAAATTAAAAAAAGACGAGAACGGGAAACCGCTTGAAATGATTGGCGCCTGTTTAGATAACACGCAAAAAGTTTTATACGCCAATGCTATTGAACAACAGAGCCGCCAGCTGTTAGATATTGCCTGGCTGCAATCGCACGCCATACGCTCTCCGCTGGTAAGGATATTAGGAATAACCGAGCTATTACAGAATGCAGACAATTCCGAAGAAGAAAGAAAGAAGTTACTTATCTATTTAAGCACTTCTGCCCATGAACTGGATGAGCAGATAAAACTCATTTCTCAAAAAACAGAGGTTATAGTATAATTAGCTTTACTTAAATTTTTTATTTTTCTCTATAACTTCTTTTTTAGTAACTACCGAATCGTTTGAGAAATAAAGCACCAGGTCTTTTCTGTAAACAGGATTCTTTTTAGGGTTGTAATCAACACCATCATTCACTATCTGATAACTATATCTGAACTTCACTGTGTCTTTATCCTGTGGAGTGCCTAACAATTGCATTACCTTGTAATGGTTCAAACCCACTAATTTGTGTTTTTCTAACAGGTCGTCTAAAATAACCTCACGATTAGGGTACACTAACCCATCGCCGAAGCTCCACGCTTCTCTGGTAAATTCCCGCTTACGTTTACCGCAACCGGCTACTATGGCCACCACTAAAGCAACTATTGCAAATAAATAAATTGGTCTTTTTGGCATCATCAGTGCAAATCTACTAAATGCTTAGTAAAACATCTATTACGCTAAAAATATAAATCTATTCGGTTAATAGCTTATCTATTTTTTTATTCCATTCAGTTTGAGTGTATACATCCAGGCCATGCCGGGTTTCTTTATCATACGCCCGCTGCATGGCATTCATTTCACGATAAGAATCAAGGTATTGCATATTAATAAAAGCCTGATAAGTATCGGGCGTTAAGTCGGCATTTATTATTTTCTGCTGATAATAACTCGTTATAATGCGGGCAATATCAAAATGCCGTTGCTCATGGTTAAGCGCATAAGCGTTACGTGTACCGCCAACCCAACAATCGGTTTTAGCAACATATGTTTTTAGGGCGATGCTTACATTGATGACACCATCTTTTACATCTTCCTTCAGGTCATAACCAAAGCCAGGCATAACCGTTGCCTCAAACGGGCCATCTGGTCGTATTTTTGACTGAAAATCTTTCCAGGTAAGCGGTCGCGCAGTCGAATAATAAATGGTATCGCCTTCAATTTTGTCAGCGTAGTTAGTAAAATTGAATTTTACAGACTTAGCCAACCTGGGGTTAACCGGCAGGTTGATCTGCATCCAGTTATTGAAATACATCAATCCCGCTTTTATAGCGTTACGCAGCTGCGCCTCAATAACCTTATCATTATTTACAGATCGTATATAATGTACACCGCCACTGTAATTCAACAATTCCATCGTACCATAATTTTTTGTTTGGCTGAACGACAAACTAAGCGTAACTTTTCCATCTATACTGCCATTGGGTAAAATGCTCTCCGTAAGCTTTATATTTTTAATGGCCATACTCACAGGCAGGGCATTAACGTCCTTTTCTAAATTGCGTGCAACAAACCGGGAAACTGCTAACGCGGTACCACCCTGCAGACCGGCTTCCTTTAAAACAGGCCTTGCATTTTTATCCCTTACTGCTACAATAGCTATGTTTTCTTTTTCAGGTAGTCCATTGGTGACGTTGCTAATGTAAAACCCATGTGGTTTAAATGGAAATGGCTCATCAACCAAAATAATGTCATCATGAATAATGAATGAAGCGCAACAAACAGCAATCACCACCGTAAAAAATGTTAAATAAAACCTGCTTAATAGATCGTTCATTCTGTTTATAACGAAGTGATTAACCACAAATTATCTTCTACAAACGTAGGTGCTGCAGCAAAAATTAAAACTTAAAATACGATGACAGTGCAAGTATTACAACAAAAAACAAACAGATTACTATAAGCGTTAGCTTTTTATGAGTAAGCCCATAAGTTATTACATGGTGAATGGCATTAGCCTGTACCGCATGGTAGCGGTGCCGCTGCTTATATGGCTGGCTTTGAGTAACCAGTTTTACCTTTTTAAATGGCTGATAACTTTAGGCTTTTTTACCGATGCTGTTGATGGTTATCTGGCCCGCCGCTTCGGTGTTAACAGTCGCTTAGGTGCTATGCTTGACTCAATTGCCGATGACCTTAACATGGGTGCCGCTATTGTTGGCTTGTACATATTCAATCCTGACTTTTTTATGAATGAGCGTGTTACACTCCTGATTTTAGCAGGACTTTACCTGGCTCAGAATGCGCTGGCACTTATTAAATACAAGCAGCTAACCAGTTTCCATACTTATATGGCCAAAACGGCCGCGGTGCTTCAGGGCCTGTTTGTTATAGGCTTTTTCTTTATGGGCGAGCCGATATACTGGTTATTTTATATTGCCGCGGCAGTCACAGCCACCGGGTTGATAGAAGAGATCATCCTCATTTTACGCCTTGAGCATTCGCAAAATGATATTAAAGGCCTGTTTTGGTTACGCAAAACGCAGGCTAAATAATCGTTATACATTTAATAACGGCAAGCTGAAATAAAAGGTTGATCCTTTTCCCGGTTCGCTGTCTAACCATATGCGGCCATTATGGTGTTGAATGATCTCGGCGCTTAAATAAAGCCCAATACCAAAACCCGAAATATGTTTTGTATCAAGGGTTTCTACTCGATAATAGCGGTCAAATATCCTTTCTGCATCTGCCGGTTTTATACCTATACCCTGGTCTTTTATACCCACAACCGCTTCATTATTAAACATCGCGCAACTAACTTGTACCTCCGAGCCAATAGGAGAATACTTAATCGCATTACTGATAAGGTTAGATATAACAGATTGTATTTTATCCTCATCTGCGTTAACTTCAATTTCTTGGCAATCTTTAATAATAATTGTATGGGTTGTTGCTGTAACCTTCACTTCATCCACCACACCGGCTATAAGCTTTGCCAGATCGAATGCCTGTTTTTGAATCAATATTTTACCCGACTCCAGCCGAGAAATGTTTAAAAAGCCGTTGATCATAGCCGTCATGCGTTTAACCTGCAGGTTAGCCTTTTGCATAGCCCCGGCTAAAAATGCGTCATCGCTGTTGTTCAACTTGGCTTTAGTTACTTGCAATATGGCACTTAAAGATGTTAACGGCGTTTTGAGTTCATGGCTTACCATGCCTATAAAATCATTTTTACGAATTTCATCCAGCTTTCTCTCAGTAATATCCCTTGCAATTTTGGAAAGGCCAATTATGTTTCCCTGTTTATCGCGAATGGGAGATACGGTTACCGATACATCAATTAAGCGGCCGTCTTTTGTTAACCTTTTGGTCTCAAAATGCTGCACCCTCTTTCCTTCTCTAACGCTGGAAAGGATAAGCGGTTCTTCGTGATGCCTGTCTGCGGGTATCAATTTATATAAGCTCTCTCCGAGCATTTCGTCAGCGGTGTAGCCGAATATACGTTCGGCAGAAGTATTCCAACTGGTTATTATGCTATCGAAATTTTTGCTGATGATGGCATCGTCTGACGAGGCTATGATGGCTGCCAGTTTAGCGGTTTGTTCTTCAGCCAGCTTCATTTCAGTAATGTCAAAAGCAGTTCCTATAAATCTGACCGGCTGCTCATTCTCAAAATAAACAGAACCCTGCACCTTTATCCAGCGGATTTCGTTATTATCAAAGCGTGTTATTCTATAATTAAGATCATACCGCCCCCCTGTAGCAGGACTCATTGCACTGGCAATATGCTGGTGTACCCATACATAATCGTCGGGATGGATATGTGCGTCAAAGCCTTCCATTGTGGCAGGTTCGCTGGCTGACATGCCATATATTTCCCGCAACTCAGTCGACCAAAATAGCTCTCCCGTGGTAGGAATGTACTCCCATGTGCCTAAGCCGGTAGACTCAATAGCCATGCGCAACCGAGACATGCTTGCAGCCAGCTCTTCGTTGGCAGCCTCCAGTTGTTGCCTGCTTTCATTGAGCTCTTCGTTGGTACTGGCTAACTCCTCATTAACAGACTGCAATTCTTCGTTTACCGATTGCATCTCCTCATTAGAAGCAGCGAGTTCTTCGTTCAATGCGGCTAATTCATCAGATGCTTCTTCAACACGTTGTCTTGCTACAACAGCATCGGTAACGTCGGCAGCTGTGTTCATTACACCGTAAATTTTACCTTCCTGGTCTCGTAGCGCATTAAAGCTATAATTGAAATACGAAGTGGTAGACAATCCGTTAACCACCAGATCAAGCTGTTGGTTGCGGGCATGAAAGGTTTTCCCGGTGCGATAAACCGCATCCAACTGTTCAAAAACCGCCTGATTGACCAATTCGGGCAGTATCTCTTTGTAAGGTTTTCCTATTACATTTGGTCCCTTACCCCAAACATCAATTATAGCCTGGTTAGCCAGAGATACACGCAGGTCGGCTCCAAGATAAACGCCTATTGGAAAAGGCGCGTTATCAATAATCGAACGTATGCGATGTTCGCTTTCGGCTAACTCATAAACTATCCTACGCAGGTTTTGCTGACTGCCGGATAGTTGTTCATTATCGGTGACCAGCTCGCGGTTTGAGCGGGATATTTCTTTATTGCTTTGCTGAGCGTCTTTCAGATCGCTTAAACTGGCAGTGGTTTCAAAACATATCATCAATACACCGTGAACATTCATGTATTCATCGGTAATGGGCGTACATGAAAAATCAAGATAAACCTCTTCTATGGAGCCGTTGTTATTTAAACCTAATTTAAAATCGGGATAAGCAAAAGCCTCTCCCTGCAATACTTTTTTAATGATTGGTTGAAGCACATCCTGAGCCTCGGCATAAGTTTGGAAAAATGGTTTGCCTAAGGCTGCGGGATGCTTGATCTGCCCGAACAGTTGCATAAAAGCGTCGTTATACAGCTGCGTTAGCTCAGCACCCCAACATATCAACATAGGAGAAAGCGAGTTGAGCAAAATACCGGTCTGCTGTTTTAATTGAACCGGCCAGTTTAACGGCTCACCAACAGGAGTTGTTTCCCAATTATATCGTCTGATGAGTTCTCCCATGGAGCCACCACCTTGCAGAAATGGTAGTACGGTATTTTCGCTATTATAATTTTCAGGCATCTAAATACTAAAGTATAGCTATTTTAATAATCGGGCCAATTGGCTTGGTAAAATGTAAAGCACTATAAATACGTTCCTTTGTCTGCAAGTATGTTTGTTTTAATGTAGATTACACTATTAACCATTAAAACTATCTTATTGGCTTAACTTATAAAAGGTATTACACTGCAAATTGTTTTAGTTTTATAAATTTATAGCCAATGAATTTCTACACACGTAAATGGGTAAAGCCCGAGGATTTGAACGCGCACGGAACCTTATTTGGCGGCAGACTGCTGGCCTGGATAGATGAGGAAGCAGCAATATATACCATAGTTCAATTGGGCACTAACCGCTGCGTGACTAAATATATGTCTGAGATCAATTTTATTAATTCCGCCAAACAGGGTGATATTGTTGAATTGGGCATCAAGGCTATCCGGTTTGGCACCACTTCGCTAACACTTCAGTGCGAAGTGCGAAATAAGATCACTCAAAAAACCATACTGACTATTGATAAGATTGTTTTTGTAGCGGTAGATGCAGATGGACAGCCATTAGCGCATGGACGCACGGAGATAAGATATACCGATGAGCGTTTGCGTGAGTAGCTTGATTGATTTTCTCAGGTTCAAGGTAATCCTTTAATCAGGCAAATCAAGGTCTACTCCATCATCAACCTGCGTATCAATTCAGCGCTTTGCTGTTTCCCATCTTCCAGTCTGTGTTGAAAGAAGTTCTGTACCTTATTGAAATGCTTTTTATAGCCTTCCATATCGCCGTAACCTATAATTGACGACCACTCGCGCACGGCCGAATGGAATTCCAGGTCATCACCACGGATAGATTTATCATATAATGCCGCTTGTATTGACTCTTCCAACAACTCATCATTTTTAAACAAATACTCGGCAATACCTAAGCGTAAACGGAAAGGCGGTGTTTGGCAGATCAGGTTATCATAGGGGTTTACGCCTAAATGGTACCAGGCATCAACCATACTCAAAATACTAAGGTGCGAGTTAGGCTTTTGCAACTCGTGGTTTTGCGAGAGGGAAAACTCCTGCATCACCTTATCATTCAGCATTATGGGTTTACGGCTTTCGTGAAAAACAAAATCGCGGGCACGGTAAAGACGTTTTCTAAAAGCGTCTTCCTCTTCCTGTATCATCAGCTTAAACAGTTCTGATTCAGACACCGCGTATTGCCTTACCTGCTGTTTGGCATATGGGTTCATGATAGCCAGGCCGGCATATACGTGCGCCTTGTAACTGAATATGCGCAGTGTGGTCAATATTTTAACATTGTCAATACCGCCTATATAGGAAGCATTTTCCCATGGAAAAAATCCTGCCGACATCCATGCAGTACCCATGCTTTCAAAACCTACGTGGGTAACAGCTTGCGTATCGGCAACAATTTTATCATGCTCATGGTAATCGGCCAGCTCAACAATTTTTGAGCCGATGGCTGTGAACAGGTCCAGCATTCGTTGGCGGGCATCTTCATCTGCCCTGTGTGGTATAAGTATAAGCGTTTGGCCTTTAGGATCAAAAGCAGGGCCGTGCATACCATGGAAGGTTACTATTTGAGCATTAGCAGGTAGGTGCTTTTCAAAAGCGGCTATTTCAGGTGTTTTTACAGAGGTTTGCCCGGCAACTATGGCGCCTGGTTTGGTATACTGCGCATATTGCGCCACTACTCCGTCCAGCCTTTCGGCTTCAACAGAATAAATAAGCAGATCTGCGTTTTGAGCAACTTCTTTCCCGTTTTCCAATACATCAATATGGTGCGGAGCAAGTTCCTGCTCCAACCTCAAACGATTGGCGGGCAGGTCGCAACCGAACACGGTGTTGCCAACTTTTGCGAAAGCTTTGGCATACAAACGCCCCATATCACCCAAACCAATAATACCTATGTTCATGCTGCTAATATAGCTATGGTTAGGCAAATGTGGCCCAATATTGCCTTGTAAGAACAAAAAAGCGGCAATAAAACCAATTTTTGATTGTTTTAATGGTAGCGTTGTTTAATTTTATGAGCATGAAGCCTACTTTCCTTTTAAAAATTAACATTTTACTTGCATCGATATTTTTAGTCGCCTTATCAGCACAGGCGCAAGACACTGTTAAACGTGCGGTTGTTAAACCCGCAGCAAAGCCGGTTACAACAACTACTGCTAAACCGGTTACCAGCGGCATACCTATAAACCCCAAAACCGGAAGACCTTACAGCAAGTGGAATTATGGCACCAAAGCAAAACCTGATACAAGCAAAAAGACGATAGCAACAACCCCTGTAGCCGCTGCTCCGACCGCTCCGGCAGCACCTGTGATAACTGACAAAAGCCTGAATGGGCAATACCAATACCTGCTTACTAAAGTGTATAACTATCAACAGCCTTTTATAGCAGCATTTTGGAAAAACGTACGCGACTCGCTCAGTCAAAATAAACAGGCCCTTAAAGCCGCTAACGAGAAACTGGCTACCAGCAGCCAATCAATTACTGAATTACAAAATACAGCTAACAGCAAAGAGGAAGAATTATCTAAAGCTGAATCAGTCGACTTTTTGGGTATCTCGTTTTCAAAGAACGGTTATAGTACAATGGTGTGGTCAATTATTGCAGTATTGGCTGCATTAGCAGCAATTGTTATTTTCCGCTCAGGAAGCGCGAGGTCTGAGGCTACCTACCGTACCAAACTGTACAACGAGTTGGAGGAAGAATATAAAAACTACAAAGCCAAAGCCAACGAAAGGGAAAAGAAACTGGCCCGCGAACTACAAACCGAACGCAATAAGGTTGATGAGTTGATGGGCAGAGGATGAGCGCCTTTTTGTTTGGTTGGAATCCTGCTAAGTTTGAATGGGCAGATATTGATGAAGATGTAGCTCGCGTTCAGGCAGGCGAAACTGTGGAGGACAACTGGAGCGCTGCGAGCCACAAAAGCATACAACCCGGCGACAGGGCGTTTATAGTGCGGGTTGGCGTGGAGCCGAAAGGCATATTTGCATCGGGCATTATAACTCTGACCCATATCCTGCCTATCGCAATGGCCGACATTATTACCGCGTAAATATCCAATTTGATACGTTGCTTAATCCGGATAAAGAACCCATCCTCACGCTTGATATTTTAAAGACAGGCAATTTAGTTAAACAAACATGGACGCCTCAGGCATCAGGAATCTCAATAAAACCTGAACTTGTTGACGAACTGGAAGGCGTTTGGCAAGACTTTTTGGAAAACAGCAAAGAACAGCCTGAATAAAGACATCACAACTTACGCCATGCCCATTACCGACTCCATTGTATACCTCACGCTGCTATTGGCCGGTGTTTGGAGTTATTCCTCGGGTAAGCTTACCATGGCTGGCAGCATAACGGGGGCCGTTACTGGTCTGGTAATTTTTAAGGGAGCAGGATTGTCTTGCTTCCTGATGCTTACTTCATTTTTTGTCCTTGGTTCAGCAGCTACAAAATGGAAGCGTGATAAAAAAGCTGTAATGAACGCAACGGATGCGCACCAAGGCCGCCGTACCGCCGCACAGGTGGTGGCCAACAGCGGTGTAGCTGTATTGTTATCGTTATATGCCTTATGGAAGCCGGACGAACTTATCATTATCCAACTCATGATTGCCGGCAGCTTTGCAGCTGCTACAGCAGATACACTCTCATCTGAACTGGGTACAGTTTATGGCAAACGCTTTTATAACGTTATCAGCTTCAATAAAGAAACAGCCGGATTAGATGGAGTGGTGAGTTTGGAAGGAACGTTAATTGGCATTGTGGGTGCATTTATAATAACCGCTGTTAATAGCTTCTTTAGCGGTTGGAGCAATTTACTTTGCATAGTTATTGGCGGATTTACAGGCAACCTTGTTGATTCGATACTTGGAGCAACTTTAGAGCGAAACGGATTAATGGGAAATAATGTGGTTAATTTTTTGAATACGGTTGTTGGAGCAGTGGTGTGTTGGGCTTGTAACTATATTTAAAGTTTAAGTGTTGTCACAACGAAATTATATCCAAACATGTTACACCTTAAGTTGTCTTTATAATAACTAAACTAAAAAGTATGGTTGTTTTAAAGATCAATGCAGATACCCCGCAAGAGCGAGAAGTGAAAATTGTTAGTGATGATGGCACCTGGAAAAGTGGCAGCTATCATATATATAAGGCGCAGTCGATGGATGATATTGAGCCTGGAGAACCAACTGACATTAACATTGCCGATTATTTGGCCAAGCTAATAGTTGATAAAGAAAAGCTTACTTCGCAATTTGAGAATAGTAATTTAACCAGCGAGGAACAGGAGCAAATAGAAGCTTTTGTAATGGACTACACCGCTCCGGATGGGGTTTATTAAATAGTAATAAATTCAAAAGCCATTACTTTTAAGGTAATGGCTTTTTATATGCTTCGGATCTTCCGGTCCTATCACACTTTGATCTCAACTTCAACACCGCTTGGCAATTCAAGCTTCATTAAAGCGTCAACAGTTTTTGAGTTAGAGCTGTAAATGTCTAACAAGCGTTTGTAAGAGCATAGTTGGAACTGCTCGCGTGCTTTTTTGTTAACGTGCGGTGAACGCAATACTGTAAAGATCTTCTTTTCAGTTGGTAACGGAAGCGGTCCGCTCACTACAGCGCCAGTAGGCTTTACTGTTTTTACGATCTTCTCTGCTGATTTGTCAACCAGGTTGTAATCGTAAGATTTTAATTTGATTCTGATTCTTTGGCTCATTTTGTTTTTGTTTTGGTATGATATAAGAGCTATTTATTATATCAACCGGTTTACTATTATTTGATAGTTGATTGGCAAAAATTTCTAATCACCAATCAACTAATCTCTAACTACTCAACAGATACTTGTCTTTTGCCTTTGTTTTTAGCAACAACCTCGTCCTGTACGTTACGAGGAGCCGGCTCATAGTGATCAAACTCCATGGTTGAAGTTGCACGACCTGAAGTGATAGTACGCAATTGTGTTACGTAACCAAACATTTCAGAAAGTGGTACCATAGCTTTAATTACCTGAGAACCTGCACGGCTATCCATACCTTGAAGCTGACCACGACGACGGTTCATGTCACCAATAACGTCACCCATGTTCTCTTCCGGAGTAAGGATCTCAATTTTCATGATAGGCTCCAACAATACCGGTTTACATTTTGGCAATGCTTCGCGGTAAGCAGAACGACCAGCGATCTCGAATGATAACGCATCCGAATCGACAGCGTGGAATGAACCATCTATCAAACGTACTTTTAAGTTAGTAAGCGGGTAACCAGCCAATACACCATTGTCCATAGCAGCTTTGAAGCCCTTCTCTACAGATGGGATGAACTCGCGAGGGATAGCACCACCAACAATCTCGTTTACAAACTCAAGGCCTTCTTTACCTTCTTCTCCCGGAGAAATTATTACCTGGATATCAGCAAATTTACCACGACCACCGGTTTGTTTCTTGTAAGTTTCGCGGTGTTGTGTTGAGCCGGTAATAGCCTCTTTGTAAGCAACCTGTGGAGCGCCCTGGTTAACCTCAACTTTGAATTCGCGTTTTAAACGGTCCATCAAAATATCAAGGTGTAACTCACCCATACCAGAGATTACAGTTTGACCTGTGTCCTGATCTGTTTGTACGCGGAAGGTTGGATCCTCTTCGGCCAGTTTACCTAAAGCAATACCTAATTTATCAACGTCGGCCTGAGTTTTAGGCTCAATAGCCAAACCAATAACCGGATCTGGGAACACCATTGATTCAAGAACCAACTTGTGTTTCTCGTCGCAAAGGGTATCACCAGTTTTAATATCTTTAAAGCCTACTACCGCAGCAATATCACCCGCACCTACGTTAGGTATAGGGTTTTGCTTGTTAGCGTGCATTTGGAATATGCGGCTGATACGCTCTTTGTTGTCTGAACGCATGTTGTATACGTATGAACCAGCATCCAGATTACCTGAGTAAACGCGGATAAAGCACAAACGACCTACGAATGGATCGGTAGCAATTTTAAATGCTAAAGCTGCAAACGGCTCTTTAACATCCGGTTTAACTAATATTTCAGCACCTGTATCAGGGTCAGTACCAACAACACCTTTTGAATCTAAAGGTGAAGGCATTAACTCCATTACATAGTCAAGCATGGTTTGTACACCTTTGTTCTTGAATGAAGATCCGCAGGTCATAGGTACAATTTTACCAGCTAAAGTAGCCTGACGCAACGCGTCTAACACTTCACGCTCAGTAATAGTTGTTGGATCGTCAAAGAATTTCTCCATTAACGAATCATCAAAATCAGCTACCGCTTCAAGCAATTTCTCTCTCCACTCGTTAGCTTCTTCCAACATATCGTCAGGAATTGGCACTTCGGTAAAGGTCATACCTTTATCATGCTCGTTCCAAACAATACCGCGGAAGTTGATCAGATCAACCACACCTTTAAACTGGTCTTCTGCACCAATAGGTAACTGCAATGGGATAGCTGTGCTACCTAACATTTCTTTAACCTGTTTTACCACGTTAAGGAAATCGGCACCGCTACGGTCCATTTTATTAACGAAACCAATACGTGGTACGTTATAGTTGTTAGCTAAGCGCCAGTTGGTTTCTGATTGAGGCTCAACACCGTCAACCGCGCTGAATAAAAACACCAAACCATCCAATACACGCAGCGAGCGGTTTACCTCTACGGTAAAATCCACGTGGCCCGGTGTATCAATAATGTTCATGTGGTAGTTATCGCCACGGTATTTCCAGTTAACGGTAGTAGCTGCTGATGTAATGGTAATACCACGCTCCTGCTCTTGTGCCATCCAGTCCATAGTAGCTGCACCTTCGTGCACCTCGCCTATTTTGTGGCTCACACCAGCGTAATATAATATACGCTCAGTAGTGGTGGTTTTACCTGCATCAATGTGAGCAGCAATACCAATGTTTCTTGTATATTTTAAATCTCTTGACATGTCTTTTTTATTTTGATTTCACTGATTATTTTTTGAATTACACCGATTTGCAATCATAGCAATATCGGTGTAATCATATCATTAAATCGGTGTAATCTAATCTTAGAAACGGAAGTGTGAGAACGCTTTGTTAGCCTCGGCCATTTTGTGCGTATCTTCTTTCTTCTTAACTGCTGCACCTTCACCTTTAGCTGCCGAGATGATCTCGCCTGCTAATTTCTCCATCATGGTTTTTTCGCCACGTTTACGTGCGTAGCTAATTAACCATTTCATGCCTAAAGCAATTTTACGCTCTGCACGAACCTCTGTAGGTACCTGGAAGTTAGCACCACCTACACGGCGGCTTTTAACTTCAACAGCAGGCATTACGTTGTTCAAAGCTTTTTTCCAGGTTTCTAAACCACTTTCGTTGGTTTTTTTCTCAACAATATCAACAGCGTTGTAGAATATGCCGTATGCGGTAGATTTTTTACCATCATACATCATATTGTTTACAAACCTTGTTACTAAAGTATCGTTGAACCTTGGATCAGGAAGGATAATTCTCTTTTTTGGTTTTGACTTTCTCATTGTTACTATCCTCCTTTAATTATTTCTTTTTACCTTTTGTTGGAGCAGCAGCTGCTTGTCCTGGTTTAGGGCGTTTAGTACCGTATTTAGAACGGCGCTGGTTACGACCTGCAACACCAGAAGTATCTAAAGCACCACGAATGATGTGGTAACGCACACCAGGTAAGTCTTTTACACGACCACCACGGATCAACACAATTGAGTGCTCTTGTAAGTTGTGACCTTCACCAGGGATGTAAGCGTTTACTTCTTTACCATTGGTTAAACGTACACGCGCAACTTTACGCATTGCTGAGTTTGGTTTTTTAGGGGTAGTGGTGTATACACGGGTACACACGCCTCTTCGCTGTGGACAGCTGTCCAACGCTGGTGACTTACTCTTGTCAACCAGAGCTACTCTACCTTTTCTAACTAATTGCTGAATAGTAGGCATTCTTTCCTTTTTTGTCTATTTGTTTTTATCCCGGTTTTCGGGACTGCAAAAGTAGGAGTTATTTTTTGATTTTCAAGTGGTTGGAGAAAAAAGTTTTAAGATTTACCAAATGTGTAATGCGTTGTATTGCAATAAGAAGTATATTAGATGAATGGCCAGGACCTTCTACAAACAATTTGTAATTATATCTTCAGGTATTGCGCTGATATTAACGCTATTATATTTTATTGTTGATTTCATTTTTAATGATTACAAGAGCGAGTTTATCACCAAAGATTTTATTTATCCGTTTACCTTTATCTTAGTAATCGGAAACGCATTAACCGTTGCTGTTTCAGCATTACCTATACTTTTAAACCAATACGAAGAAGTTAAAAACAACGCTGTGATTAGTTTATTATCGTGGTTCTTACTTCCAACAATATGGCTTACAGTAATATTATTCAAGATTAATTTTGATCTAATGGATTTTTCTGAAGGATTAGATAGCGAAGCAATACTTAACATTATAAATACACTACCCTATATTAACGTATTGGTAGTTTTATATTTCAAGTTTCGTAAAACGGTATCAATAACAATTGCTACCTAATTAACCTTCAATGGCGTTCCCTGCGGGCCGGGCTTTCCGCTCATATGCCCGCAGGCCAATGTCTGAACTAAGATTTATAAGATTAAAGGATTGTAGGATTATTTTGCCTGAATCATTATCAGTAGGATGAAAGCATTTTATGCTCTTCGCGTCAATCTTAAAATCAATACATCTTACTGATCTTAGTTCAAACAAACAAAAAACCTTCTCAGCCTTGGACTAAGAGGGTTTCGGTTGGAGCCTATCTCGGCGGAGCCGGTGCACCCGGCGGACGCGGTGGCGCGCCACGTTTTGGTAACGAGCCGCATCCGGTACTGATAGAAGCTGCAATAGCTGCCAGCAATACTATGCTTATTAATTTCCTTTTCATGTTGTAAGTGTTTTATAGCTAAATAAAACTACGGCCAAATTGTTTTAACGGTTTTACAACCTGCAGTTTACCCTTGCGGAGCACCAGGTGGCGCAGGTGGTGGTGAAACCCTTCGCTGCGAACCGCAGCCGGCAGCAACAGAGGCACATAAAGCCCCGAGGAACAGCATAGTAATCAATCTATTTTTCATGGGTGATGTTTAATGATATAATGCTGTAAGGCTTGGATTTGTTTGGGGAATTTATAAGCCTTCTGATAAAAGAATAGTTTTTATATCGTCCTTATCAATAGACGCTTCTTCGGATTTATCAAATATGGTTATTAGATAAATATCAATTGATTCTTCTTTTTCTTCAATTACGTAAGTAATTACACGGAAGCCTCCGCTTTTACCCTTACCTTTAGAATTATCCGCTAATCTTATTTTATAAATATTGGCACCATAACTCACCCCTAATTTAGCATTTACTTTCAGGTCGCTTTCAAGTTTAGCTAAACTCTCTTGTAGCGTACGATATTTTTTGAGGAGTCGTTTCGCCTTCTTTAAGAAAAAAGAAGTAAGGCGTACATTATTCGCCATTTAAAAGATCATTCATTGAGTATGATGCAGCTTTTCCCTCACGGATGGCCTTCACTTCACTTAAGCCTTGTTGTATCTCATTCAACAACTTCGATTTTTTTGAAGCTTGCTTGTCTGAAGAAACAGATATTATTTCACCTCCCAGCTCTTTTACAAAAGCAGACAATTTGCCTCTCGCTTTACCCGGAACTTGTATAGTGATCGTAGTCATACTCAAATATAGTTAATTGGCTTATTTAGTACAACTGTTATGTCTAAAACTCCAAATACCTATCCACCTTAACATGTACCTTATCTCCTTCTTTCAACTTATCTGGCTGGTCATTGAGCAGGCGTAATAACACGCCGCCTTTTTCAACCACCAAACCTTCATGGCTACCCTTAAAAAGCACTTGTTTTATGGTCCAGTCTTTATGCGTCCAGCTACCGGTTGGGCGGGCCCATTCAGGGTAGATCACTACGTACTCTTTATTGGTGGCTATATTACATAATGCAGCTTCTTCGCGGGCAAGTACGTTGCAGTTGGTGAGCAGGCGTGCGGTGTATAAATTTTGCGGATGCTGATATAAGGTTTTAGGGCTGCCTGTTTCCAGTATTTCGCCATCTTTAATTACAATGAGTTCATCGGCCATACTTAGCACCTCGGCAGGGTCATGCGATACCATGATCACCGTCAGGCCGGTTTCTTTTACTACCTGGCGTATATCCTGCTGTAAACCCTCGCGAAAAGAAGTATCTACCTGGTTAAAGGGTTCATCCAATAACAAAACCTCGGGTTGGGTAACCAGCGCTCGGGCAATGGCTACACGCTGTTTTTCTCCACCGCTTAAATATACCGCCTGTTTGTCTGCAATGCGGGTAATGTTGAGTTGCTGCAAAACACGACGTGTTTTTTCTTCTTTATCTGCAACATTAGTATTGGGCAGTAAAATGGAAATGTTATCCTGTACCTTGGCAAAGAGGTTTAACCCGTCGGTATCCTGGGTAACCATTTTCATGGCATCGTGGCCGGGAATGAGCTTTTCTTCTGGTCCCCAAACGCGTTCGCCTTTAAACTTTATTTGCCCTGCATCGGGCGAAAGCAAGCCATACAACATTTTCAGCAGTGTGCTTTTACCGCTACCGCTTTCTCCTATTATAGCTGTTATTTTGCCTTGTGCAATATTTAAAGTTGTAGTTTTTAAGCCTGCGGATGTTTGCCCGCCGTAACTTTTACTGATAGCTACGGCTTCTAAAAAGGGAGATTGTTCTGCCATGGATGGCAAAGATAGCCACTAAAAACGTCATGCCGAATTTATTTCAGCATCCCACCATTAACGCGTGATTAGTTGGAGGGATGCTGAAACAAGTTCAGCATGACTTTATTATTTTATTAACTACTTGGCTTAAAACCCAAACGTAAATCCGAAAGAAAAGTTCTTTAAACCGGCCTGTGCAGGGCTGTTCTCAAACATATCAGTAAAGTAATATTTGGCATAGATACCCGCGCCGCCGTATCCTACACGGGCAACAGCGCCTAATCGTAAACGGGTGAAGTGGTAATCGTCTTCTATTTTCTGCTTGCCGCGCTCCTCGCTGATCTGTTTTACTTTGCCACCCATCAGGAAGCTGGCCTCCGGACCGGTTACAAATCTGAAGCGTTTACCATTTGAGTTCTCGCTGCTGCGGAACTCAAATGAAAGCGGAACGCGTATATAGGTAGATGAAAAACGGTTTTTGCTAAACTCAACATTATCCTGAATATAGGTTAGCGATGAGCCACCTTTTTGTATGGTGATGTTTTCGCGCAGGCGGATGTGGGTCCAGTCAAAACCACCTGATATGTACATTTTGAAATTGTTGTTAAAACGGTAACCAAACTGCACCAGGTCAAAACCAAAGTTGCTGGTTTTCCATGAACGGTAACGTAAAAAATCATTCTGAGGCGATAAGGTGAAACTGCCGTTATCAACAAGCGTAGCTAAACCAATATCTACCCTTGAAAAAGTGACACCAAAGTTAAAGCCCGGTTTACCGGCTCTGGCTTTCCGCACGCTGTCAACCTTAGCTTTTCTGTCGCCAAAGCTAAATTTGATGCGTTGTTTTTTTTCAATGGTGGTTACAGTTGTTGTATCGCCATTTTTAATAGTTTTTACTATGGTCGTATCTTGAGCAAGAGCGGTCCCTGCAACCATCGCAATAGCGGCGGCCAATATAAAGCGTTTCATAATGTATAAAGGTGTAATTGGTATTTTGGATTATTGTTTTTTAATTTTAAAAATGCCCAGGTTTACCGCAGTGATCTTAGTACCCTCATCGTTATCTGCGTCTGTAAATTCTATGAGTTTATCTTCGCGCTTATCAACCGCTGCAACAATAGTGTTGATTAGGCCACCTAAACCGCGGGCGCGTTTTTTAATCACCGGCTTATTACTATCAGGCGCATTGGCACTAACTACAGGATGTTTTTCACTGATCGGTTGCACACCGTTGACAGCCAATAACGAAGTGCTTAAGGGTATATCATTTGTAGGAACCACCGGCTTCAAAACAGGAGAGGTAGCTGTTTCAACATTTGCAGCTGCTAAAAGTGGCTCAGATTTCTCCACTTCTGTTACATCTGTAGCAGATACTTCCTCGTTTACCTTCTTTGTAACCTTAGGTTTGATAAATTGAGGTTTACTTTCTGTTAATACAACTGCCATTTGTTTTAAGCTGTTATCGTCCTCAACCGCCCGGTTAACCGGGGCGCTGTCAGAATTAACAACTGATGATTTAACCGGCTTGGTCTCTTTCACCAATTTCAACGGCTTATCATCATCCTTTTTAACATCGCGATTAAAAAACAGTACCGATGCCGCAGCTAATATAATAACACTGGCCGCTATGCTTAAATAAGGCATTAGTGAGCGTTTGGGTTCTTTTTTACCGTCAAGCTCTTCAACAATATTTTTCCAAACCATTGGCGATGGCTCTATTTCAAAGTCGTTTAGCTTTGAATTGAATAACTGGTCAAACTCCTTATCCTGCATTTCCATATCTTTTATCCTCCATTTTGATAACCATTTCTCTTAAAATAGCGCGGGCCCTTGATAACTGCGATTTAGACGCCCCTTCCGTTATACCCACCATTTCGCTTATTTCTTTATGCGAATAACCTTCAATGGCATATAGGTTAAATACCATTTTGTAATTGTACGGCAGTTCTTGTATAAAACCCATCAGGTCCTTAGCGCTGAGGGTAGCTATAGCAGCCGCATTTACAGATGGCTCATAACCTGAATCGGTAACTTCCATTAATTGTACCGAGCGGTGGTATTTGCGATGATATTCAATTGCACTGTGTACCATTATCCGCCTTACCCAACCTTCAAATGCTCCCTCACTTCTGTAGTCGGCCAGTTTTCTAAATACATTTACAAATCCGTTTTGTAACATATCTTCCGCTTCAGCCTTGTCAGCAGCGTACCGCATGCAAACACCCAGCATCTTAGAAGCCAACAGCTTGTACAATACCTCCTGCGCCTTGCGTTCACCCTCTTTGCATCGGGCAACTAATTCATCAATTGTGTAAGTTGGTTTCAAAAGCTTCATTTACATTAAGATGAAAGATACCGTTAATTGGTTGCAGCAGAAATGAAATATTTTTTCGTTCAGTATACAATACCTAAACAAAAGGCCTCCTGCACAAGTACAGAAGGCCTTTAATTGTATGTTGATCAGCTGTTATTAAAAATGATAATATGGAGATACTAAAATATAAACAATCACTCCGGTAACAGTAACATATAACCAGATAGGATAAGTCCAGCGCACCAGCTTTTTATGTTTCTCTACCTGCATTTGCAGCCCGCGATAAAAGCTCAATAAAATAAGCGGCAACACCCCGGCAGCTAAAATAATGTGCGAGACAAGTATAACAAGATAAATAGAACGCACTTTACCAACAGCGCCAAGCTCCATATCTGATAAGATACCATCGCCGTCCAGATCGCCAAAAACCGTTTCGTTCTTCATTAAATAATGAAAAGCGATGTAAGAAACCAGGAACAATGAGGAGAGACAAAAAGCTAATATATTGATGCGTTTGTGCATTACTACATTGCCTTTCATAATAAAGTATAAAGACAACAACAACAATACGCTGCAAGTGCCATTTATAATAGCATTTAGTTTTGGTAAGTACATGGTAAAGGCCGGAGTAACATCAGGCGTTGGCAATACCTTGCGGTTAAGTATAATAACAACCGCCAACACAAATATTGATATAGCGGCAACGAAGCGGAATATAAATTTATCGGTCATTTCTTTTTGATGAAAGAGTTAAGATTCAAGATTTAAGACACGATGCTTGGCTCCTTACTCTCGATTCTTCACTCTTGTTTCTTGATTCTAATAAAGCGGTTCGTCCATTTCACGCAATTCTTCGGCAATTAAAACTTTTATTTCGTCATTAAGGCGGGTGATCTCACTAACCGAGGTGCCCGAATAATAGCCGCGAATACGTTTCTTTCTATCAATCAATATCAGCTTATCGCTGTAAATAAAGTCTCCGTTGCCCAGGCTTACGGCGTTAACCAAAAAACCCTTCCGGGCCAGTGGATAGATCTGCGTGGTATCACCTGTTAAAAACATCCACTTTACACCTGCGGGATTATACTGCTTTGCGTATTGTTTCAGCACTCCTACCGAATCGCAATGCGGGTCAACGGATATTGATACAAACGAAACCAATTTGTTTTGCTTATAGGTATCCAATAAACTCTTAACATTATTGTTAGTAGTTTGGCAAACACCGGTACAATTGGTATAAAAAAAGTTAGCTACAAAAATACTGCTGTCTAAGCTGTGCGAGGTAACCGTTTTACCGTCCTGATCTGTCAGTTTAAAATCCGGCAGCTGATGGTAAATTGTATCGGCCACATATTTGCCTCTAACTTTATGGCCGGTTTTGGCTACTTGTTTAGGGCCGTATACCGGCAGGGGCTTATACCTGTTTTTACCTTTAGCGGTAAGTAAATAATATAAAAATCCCGGTAATGCCAGTAGCACTACCAGGATCAATACTTTTTTAAAGCTGATTTTCATTAATATCGCAATGATATCCAGTGATGGCTTTCGTTAGTAAGCACCAGTATCAAACCGATAATGAATAAAATAGGAACTGCTATTGAATAGATAAGACCAACTTTTTCAAACTTTAAGTGCATAAAGTAAGCCACTATATAAAATGCCTTTGCAAGTGTTAATAGAATATAGATAGGGTTAGCAATACTGCGATCCATATATCCTTTCTCAACAAAGTAAAGCGCTATAATAAACTCAATTACAGTTATACCTAACAGGACGAAAAATACCTGCCATATTTTTTTGGCGGTCATTCCTTCACCATGTTCATGGTCATGATCGTGGTGTGCAACTTCTGGTGTATGTGATGACATAATAAATCTATGTTATAAAATAAAGATCAAACTAAATAGAAGAAGGTAAATACGAATACCCAAACAAGGTCTACAAAGTGCCAGTATAAACCAACTTTTTCAACCATCAGGTAGCTTCCTCTGCGCTCGTAAGTGCCGGCCAATACATTAATGGTGATGATGATATTGATGATAACACCACTAAATACGTGGAAACCGTGAAAACCTGTAATAGTAAAGAACAAGTTGGCAAAGTTTTGAGCGGCTGTTTCCTGTGCTGCTAAAGTAACTCCCGGCACATGGTGAAAGAACTCTTTTAAAGTTTCCTCATTTTTCGGGATACTTGCCCACCAGAAACCTTCATGGTGTAAGTGGGTCCACTCTAAAGCCTGACAGCCTAAGAACATAAAACCACCAATAACGGTGAAGATCATCCACATTACTACCTCTTTTTTTGAGTTACGGTGACCGGCCTCAACAGCCAATACCATTGTAACAGAGCTCATAATAAGAATAAAAGTCATAATACCTACGAATACCAGAGGAGCACCGCTATCCAATAAACCCGGTACCGACTGGAAAACCTTGTCAGCACTTGGCCATGTAGGCATGCTGAAACGAAGAGCGCCGTAAGCTATAAGTAACGAAGAAAATGTAAAAGCATCTGATAAAAGGAAAAACCACATCATCAGTTTGCCGTACTCGGCCTTGAACGGAGAATGTCCGCCCGCCCACGGGGTTGTTTTTAATTCATCAATTTTTGATACTGCTGCGCTCATTTGTCGTTTAGCTATGAAATTGTTATTAATGTTGGTTCAAAAGTAAAAAAACATACAGATAAATCCATATAATATCCACAAAATGCCAAAAAATAGATGACATCTGTATGTAGTATAAGTTCTTCACCTGCGGCTTATTGCTGTAGCTTGCATAAAGCGAATAACCCAGTAATGCAAGGCCCGCAATAATGTGTAACAGGTGCGTTCCGGTGAATATGTATATAAATGAAACAGACGCATTATTGTTCACCAAAAATGCTTCGGCCTTAACCAATTGCGCCCATCCTAAAATCTGTATCACTAAAAAGGCAACGCCCAATAAAATGGTAAGCCACAAAAACAGACGCTGTTTAGCAAACTGTAATCGTTTAGCTGCTGTTGATGCCATAAAAATGGTAAGGCTGCTTAGCAAAATCGCTGCTGTGCTATATATAAATGCGCTTGGCATTTCCATATCAAGCCCTTTGCCACCACGGCCGCCTACGTACACTATAAACCCACTTGTTAAGGCCGCAAAAAACATAAACGACGTGAATATGAATATCCACATGTTGAATTTCTTGGCACCGAGGTTTAATTTATCTTCCTGTTGTAGCTGAGCCATCATTTCACTTTCCTATAAAATCAAACAAAAACATTAATTGTACAATCGGCAACCAAAAAAAGGAGCCGAACATCAATTTGCGTGCCTCGGGTATTTGGCGGGTACGCAACAGCATTATTGCCTGGTATAAAAATATCAGACTACAAATTAATGATACGCCTCCCACATAGTAACCGCCATATCCTAAAATAGTTGGCAGCAAACTAACCGGCACTAAAATCACGGCAAATATAACAGTAATTACCGCACTGCCCATATCACGCGAACCGGTTGGCAATAAACGGAAACCTGCCAGCTTATAATCATCGTCTAAAACCCACGCAATGGCCCAAAAATGTACAAACTGCCAAACAAATTGTATTGAGAATAATACCAGTGCTATCTCATCAATACGCCCGTTAGGTTGCCCTGCAACATAACCTATCAACGCAGGAAATGCGCCTGGGAATGCACCCACGAATACAGAGACCGGCGACTTGCGCTTTAAAGGCGTGTAAGCAAATGCATACAATAAAATTGAAAATACAGATAGTAACCCTGTAAGTATGTTCAACGTACCTAATATGTAAGTTCCTGCCATGCCCATACCCAACCCTAAAACCAAACCCTGGCCGGTGGTCATTCGTCCTGCAGGCATTGGGCGGTCTTTGGTACGTTTCATCAGTTTATCAAGGTCAACTTCAATTACCTCGTTAAAACTGTTAGCCGCGCCTGTAACTAAAAATCCGCCTATTACAAGTTTTATCCAGTTAAACCACATGGTTGTACTATATAGCGAGCCCCAAGTGTCGCCACCGTTGGCTTTAACCGCTATGATAAATGATATTGATGCCGAAAACACCACCAAAAAGGTGAGCCGGAATTTTATCAGTTTTGAAAAATCAGCAAACTTCATGCTGTTCCTCCGTGTAAACTTGCCGAGCGGTATAAATTAAGCAACAAGTAAAACTGCGCTCCAAATAATAAACTCGCCAAAAATATATGGCTGGCCTGTGCTACCGGAGGCAACGCCAGGTAAGCCAATACAACACCGGTAACCATTTGCAATACAACCATTAAAAACGAAAAGCTCATTATTTGCTGTTGTATGGAATGCCTGTTAAATCCGCGGCGTATCAATAAATAAAGTACAAGGTTAATTACCAGAACCAACATAGCCAGTTCGCGGTGATCTGTAAAGATCTTGCCCGCGTTTGTGATCCAGGTTGAGCGGTAACCATCCTGAAGTCTGGTTGCAACGGCATCAATTCTCTCTCTTACTTCGGTACCAATTGTAATTTGCACTACAGATAGTATCAACGCTACAACAGTAACTATGTACGTTAACGCGTTAACACGTAATACAGGCCGGCCACTGGCACGTGCCAAATGGTAAGTAGTTATGCATATTGCAACTATAGCGAGGGCAAGCAGCATATGCACAGTAACTATCCACGCAACCAAATTTGTTGATACAACAATTGAACCCAACCACGCCTGAAAGAAAATAAGCAGTAAATTGAAAACACTCAAAAAAGGAATGAGCTTACTCTTATCGCGATAACTGAAAGAGTAAACTGCGGTTAACAATAAGAAAATACCAGAAGCTGCGCCTACCAAGCGGTTAACGTATTCCGTCCATGTACGACCGGCATTAAACTCCTCAGGAACCAAGATAGATTTGTCATCACGTATGCGTTGAGCCAGATCTGCATAACCAAAAACGTCAAGTGTTTTTGCAAACTTTTGATTTTTTGCCATGCGGCCCTCAACATACTTGTCTTTATAGTCGGCAGGTAATTGATCAACACTGGTTGGCGGAATATACTGGCCAAAACATTTGGGCCAGTCAGGGCACCCCATCCCCGAACCAGAACTACGTACTACACCACCGGCAAGAATTACAGCAAATAGTGCTATTATGCTGTATAAATTCAAACGTTGGAAACGTTGTTTGGCTGTAGTTTTCTGCATTTGTCGCCTTAAAAAATTAGGGTACCTGTCTTTGGATTTTACTCCTGTACAGATACCCTAAAAATTCAATTCAGTAAATATTATTTTACTTCTTCGTTAGATTTTTGTGTATTTGTCCATTTGCTCAGTTCTTCCAAACCTGCCGCATTGTCTTCAAAATCATGCGGTACGTTTGAGCTCATTGTTTGAGACAAAGGTGTAGTTTGCATAATGAAATCCTCCTCTGCACCTGGCTTGCTGTAGTCATATGGCCAACGGTAAACAGATGGTATTTCACCAGGCCAGTTACCGTGTAAGTGTTCAACCGGAGCTGTCCACTCAAGCGTATTAGCCTCCCAAGGATTTTGTGTAGCTTTCTTACCCCAGAAAATAGAGTGTATAAAGTTGTACAAGAAAGCGAACTGTGCTAACGCAGAGATAATAGCTGCCCAGGTTATAAATGTGTTAACTGATAACCACTGCTGCATAGAAACAAACTCGGTGAAAGCATAATAACGACGTGGTACACCATCCAGACCCATAAAGTGCATTGGGAAGAATACCAGGTACGCACCTATGAATGTTAACCAGAAATGTAGGTAACCTAATTTCTCGTCCATCATACGACCAAACATTTTAGGGAACCAGTGGTAAACACCTGCAAGCATACCAAATATAGCTGCCGAACCCATTACCAAGTGGAAGTGAGCTACCACGAAGTAAGTATCGTGTAAGTTGATATCTAATGCTGCGTTACCTAAGAATATACCGGTGATACCACCAGAGATGAAGAATGATACCAAACCAATAGCGAACAACATAGCAGGTGTAAACCTGATGTTACCGCGCCATAATGTAGCCAGCCAGTTAAATGTTTTTACCGCTGATGGTACGGCGATGATCAAAGTAGTGATCATGAACACACCACCCAGGAACGGATTCATACCCGTTACAAACATGTGGTGACCCCACACAATAAATGACAATACAGTAATACCGATCAACGAGTAAACCATCGCGTGGTAACCAAAAATTGGTTTACGTGAGTTTACTGACATGATCTCGGAAGAGATACCCATTGCCGGCATAATTACGATGTACACCTCAGGGTGACCCAGGAACCAGAACAAGTGCTGGAACAAGATTGGGCTACCACCTTCCATAGGCATGATCTGACCGTTAACTACGATGTCTGATAAGTAAAAGCTGGTACCGAAGCTACGGTCAAATATCAATAGCACAACACCCGCAACCAGTACAGGGAATGATAAGATGCCTAATATAGCTGTTAAGAAGAATGCCCAGATTGTTAAAGGCATTTTCCAAAGGTCCATACCTTTAGTACGCATGTTCAAAATTGTACTAACATAGTTAATACCACCCATTAATGATGAAGCGATAAAGAACACCATACTGATCAACCACAAAGTCATACCCATGCCCGAACCTTTCATTGCTGTAGGCAAGGCTGATAACGGCGGATAAATTGTCCATCCCGGACCCGCAGGACCTTTTTGGATGAAGAATGATGACAACATGATAGCACATGCTGTAAAGAAGAACCAGTATGATAACATGTTCATGAAAGGCGAAGCCATATCACGCGCACCAACCTGCAATGGAATTAACAAGTTACTGAAAGTACCGCTCAAACCTGCAGTTAATACAAAGAATACCATGATAGTACCGTGTATGGTTACTAATGACAGGTAGAACTCCGGGTCAAGACGACCTTCGGGAGCGAAACGGCCCAACAATGTTTCCATTAAAGGGAACGCTTTATCAGGGTAAGCCAGCTGGATCCTGAACAATATTGACAAGATCATAGCGATGAATGCCATAGCAATACCTGTAACAAGGAACTGCTTGCCAATCATTTTGTGATCCTGGCTGAAAATGTATTTGGTTAAAAAAGTTTCTTTATGGTGATGCCCGTGACCATCTTCGTGGTGATGTCCTACTCCGTGATCGTGCACTGCTAATGTTGACATATTCGCTAATTAATTGTTTAACGCTAATCTTTTTGTGGAATTATTATTGTTGCTAACCTCGGCTAATTTTAACTCGGTTCTTAAAGCCGGTGTTAAATATGGCTGCTGTTTCGCCAACCATTGTGCATATTCAGCCTCAGAAACCACACGCACAACTTTCTGCATGTTGTAATGGCTGGCTCCGCATATTTTGTTGCAATATACCAGGTACTCAAACTCAGGGTTTTCCAGTTTATTACGCATTTGTTCGGTAGTGACGGTTGGGGTAAACTTAAAGAAAGTTGGCAAACCAGGTACCGCGTTCAACTGAACTCTGAAGTGAGGCATGTAAACGCTATGGATAATATCCTTTGAAGATATATTCAACCTAACTGATTTGTTAACCGGGATCACCATAGTATCTGCTTTCAAATCGTCAAGGCTGTTCTTGTCGTTAAAGTCAATACCTAACTTGTTGGCACCGCTAATTAATTTATAGTTCTTTTTACCTAACAGGCCGTCTGGGCCTGGATAACGCAAGTTCCATGCGAACTGCTCGCCGGTGATATCAACGTTAATTGAAGCAGGCTCGCCTTTAGCATCAGCGCTGTTAGTTACTTCCTGCCATGTAAAGAAACCGAAGATAACCAATACAGTTAACACGATAGCCGGAGCAATGGTCCAAACTTTTTCAATGGTATTGTTATGAGGTAAGAAGTATGCTCTGCGTTTTGGAGAGTATTTGTAGATAAATACAAAAGTAAACAACAGTATCTGGGTAAGTACAAACACAACCATCGTAATGCTCGTAGTTGTCCAAAACATCGCGTCTATTTTAACACCATGCAACGATGCTGCGCCAGGTAATATCATGTTTCCATGAACAGTGAAAGACCAGTAAACGCCAGCCAAACCAGCTAAAAGGAAACCTATAAACAACACGGCCATTACGGTGTTCCAGTTAATACCTGCTTTGCCTTGTATCTTCTGGCTCAGATCATACACGCGCAAAATTTTACCTACAACTGCAACCGCTATACAGGCCAGCACGAAAAGCAAAATATAATAACTTACACTTAACCAGTCAACACCCGGCTTTTCTTCGGTAGCTGTCGCTGCAGCTTGCGCCATCACCATATTTGTGCCCGTAAGCATCAAAACAGCAAGCAGCGAAAGCATTTTCTTAGAATCTA
The DNA here is from genome assembly GCF_002797815.1 of Mucilaginibacter auburnensis. Lineage (NCBI taxonomy): Bacteria > Pseudomonadati > Bacteroidota > Sphingobacteriia > Sphingobacteriales > Sphingobacteriaceae > Mucilaginibacter > Mucilaginibacter auburnensis. The sequence goes on along the minus strand of NZ_PGFJ01000001.1, from coordinate 1,020,079 downwards.
TTAGTTGTTTGAATCCCATTGTTATTGGTAGTTTGGTATTCTTTATTTGTTGCAAATTTAATAATATAACCTATATGTGGTGGTGTAAGCTTTCCTGTAAGAACGGGTGATTCTTTGGCGCCAACGCTTTGAATTTTGTTAAAGCATTTAAAACCAGGAAGGCAAACATACCGGCGAAACCAATAAATGTTCCTACTTCTATCCATAATACGGCTGAATACCACTCATGATAATGTTCAACGGTACCCGGCATGATCATTTGGAAATAATCAAACCAGTGACCGCAAATAATAATGATACAAGCAGTTTTCAATATAGCAGTTGAACGTTTAAAGTCGCGGGCCATTAACACCAATAACGGAGTTAAGAAGTTGATAACAATGCTGAACCAGAACCAGGGTTTAAATTCAGGCTCCCATCTTTTATAGAAATAAGCTGTTTCTTCAGGGATGTTAGCATACCAGGTTAACAGGAACTGAGCAAACCATAAGTAAGTCCAGAATACTGAAAAGCCAAACATCAACTGACCTAAATTGTGCAGGTGATCTTGAGTTACCCATGATAAGTAACCCTGGCTACGCAGATAAATAATGATCAGTGTCATGGTAGCTAATCCTGTTACCCAAAGAGCAGCAAAGTTGTACCAACCAAACATGGTTGAGAACCAGTGTGCTTCTAATGACATGATTACGTCGAAAGCAAAAACAGGGATAGTAAAACCAAATATTACAAGGAATACACAAGCCAATTTAAAGCTCTTGTCGTAGTTTGACATACCTGCCAGTTCATCCTCGTTAGTTGAGTATTTCACAAATAGGCGGCTTAATAAAATGTAAGCTGCTAAAAAGCCAACCACTCGTGCCAGGAAGAAACCAATGTTAAGAAAACCAGATTTACCTGCAATAAGCGCGTCGAAATGCTCGCTGCCTTCTTTAGTAACATCATGGGCACCCCAGATCTTATATAAATAAGGAGCTACAACTTCTTGTCCTTCGTGGTTAGTAATAGTATGCGTCATAGTTAAGCCTGCAACTACAACCACTATTAATATAATAGCCGGAATAGGAAGTATACGTATGAACGCATGCGGTACACGCAAAATAGCAGCAGACCAACCAGACTGTGTTACATACTGAACAGCACAAAAGAAAGCACCGGCTAATGACACACAAGTAGTATAATAAGCCATTAAAAGTAAGTTAGCAAACGTACGCTCAACGTTTCCGGTAAGGAAGCCTAACGCAATTGCTACAACACCTATAACAATGGCAACAAGGCTCCAGGTTCTTGCTTTGCCCCCAAACTCAAATTGTTCGTCAAAATTATTATGAGTCTTCATTAATTTCTATTTCTTATAAGTTTTGTAACTGGTGAACGTACATTACAATTTTCCAACGCTCTTCAGGAGCTACCTGAGATGCATAAGAACCCATTGAGTTAACACCGTAAGTAATGGTATGGTAGATCTTACCATCAGTAAGGTCTTTCATAGCGCCACCACGAGATGATTGTCCGGTTGAGTAACTTGGCGGAGCAGGATAACCATGTGTGGTTACTGTACCATCGCCCATGCCTTTAACACCATGGCAAGGTGAGCAAAAAGTGGTGAACAACTTTTTACCATCTTCCAGATTCTTGGCGTTAGCAACCAACGGGTTTACCACAGCGGCCGAAGCAGCTTCATATCCCTCTTTTGTACCTGGAAAATCAAAACGCGTAAACCCTATAGGTGTGGTATTTGCAGGTGGAACCTGCGCAGTTTTACCATCCTTAAACTGTTCGTTTTTCTGATCTGCGTCATAAGCGATCTTCTCATACATATTGGGCGCGTACTGCCATCCGGTACTGCGCTTATCATTGCAAGAGGTGGTAACCACCGATGCAACAACAGCAACAATAGCTGTTCCCAATATCTTATATTTATTCATAGCTAACATATTTTCTGGTGTTATGCTTAACTTCTACTGCTCCTGCTTCTTTTAAAATATTTGTTATGTCTTCGTGAGGCACGTTTGTTTTTGCATCAATTGCAATTACAAAACGGTCATCGGTAGCTCTCAGGTCCATTACCCTTGGCGCACGGCCGGGGAACAGGTGAGTAGCATAGAAGAAGGTAAATGACATACCAAAAGCGGTAAATAATACTGTCCATTCAAATGTAGCAGGTACAAAGTCGGGGATAGCAAAGTAGGGTTTACCACCAATGTTCATAGGCCAGTCATGTACCAAAAAGTAGTAAATAATACTAAAGATAACGGTACCGCCTAAACAGCCGAACATGAATGCCGCATAACCCAGGCGCGACTCTCTTACGCCCAACTTGGCATCAATACCGTGGATAGGCATCGGGGTGTATACATCATAAATAGAGATACTATTTTTCTGTAACTTGTCAATCCCGTGCATCATTACATCCGGATCGTCAAAAAGTCCTAATATATATTTAGTGCTGCTCATTGTATGATTATGCGTTTTCGTACTCTTTTAAATCTACTGTATCGTAAGCTATCAATGAATCCTTGTAGTATTGAACTTGTTCAGGATCCAGATGACCTTCTTCAATTTGTTTCTTCTTAGCCTGCTCTGATGATGATTTCAGCAACAGTTTCACTTCGGCCATTGCAATTGATGGCAATACACGAAGGAACAAAAGGAATAAGGTAAAGAACAAACCAATTGAACCCACAAATATGCTCACATCAACCCAGGTTGGAGTAAACATGCTCCAGCTTGATGGTAAAAAGTCGCGGTGAAGAGACGTTACGATGATAACGAAACGCTCAAACCACATACCTATGTTCACAATGATTGACAGTACCCATGCCATAGCAATATTGGTACGAATCTTTTTGAACCACATTACCTGCGTCATCAGGATATTACAGCCGTACATCATACAGCCAGCCCACCAAAACGGACCCGTGAAACGGTTAAGGAAAGTGTACTGCTCATACTCACCACCTGAATAGTAAGCGATGAAGAACTCGGTTAAATAAGCCACACCTACAATTGAACCGGTTACAAGGATAATCTTGTTCATTGATTCAATGTGGAACATGGTGATGTAGTTTTCCAGACCTAATACTTTACGGGTTACCAATAACAGTGTTTGCACCATGGCGAAACCTGAGAAGATAGCTCCCGCAACGAAGTAAGGAGGGAAAATAGTTGTGTGCCAACCCGGCTCTAACGAGGTAGCAAAGTCCATTGATACAATGGTGTGTACCGAAAGTACCAGAGGAGTTGATATACCTGCCAATATCAATGATACAGTTTCAAAACGCTGCCATGTTTTAACTGAACCTGTCCAGCCGAAAGAAGCGATTGAATAGATTCTGCGACGTAAGCCTGAAGCGCGGTCGCGGATGGTAGCGATATCCGGTAATAAACCGATGTACCAAAACACTAATGATACAGAGAAGTAAGTTGAGATAGCGAATACGTCCCATACCAGTGGTGAGTTAAAGTTAACTCCTAAAACAAACTGGTTTGGAAGTGGTAAAGGCCAGTAAGCTAACCAAGGGCGGCCCATGTGCGATACTACGTAAGTAGCCGCGCAAATTACGGCGAAGATCGTCATCGCCTCGGCAGAACGGTTAATAGAGTTACGCCAGTTTTGACGGAACAGTAGTAAGATTGCCGAGATCAAAGTACCGGCGTGACCGATACCTACCCACCACACGAAACCGGTGATGTCCCATGCCCAACCTACTGTTTTGTTCAAACCCCATGAGCCGATACCGAACCAGAATGTCCAGCTAACTGATACCACCCAAAGGCCCGCGCCTATAACAGATACGATGAAACCTATCCACCAGGCTTTGTTAGGTGCGTTTTCAACAGGTGCAAGAACGTCATTAGTTACTTTTGCGTAGGTAATGTCTTTACCGGTAACTAAGGGTTCCCTTATAATTGATTCTTTATGAGATGCCATACTTTATATAAATATTATAGCTTAAGCTTCTAATTCAAATGTGTTTCTAACTTTTGCCTGGTAACCAATGCCTGCTTCAACGTTAAATTCTTCAAGCACATAGTAAGTTCTTTCGCTCTTTAACGCTTTTGAAACAGCAGAGTTAGGATCATTACGGTTACCAAATATGATGGCACCTGCAGAACATGTTTGCTCGCAAGCCATTTTGATCTCGCCATCACGTACAGGGCGTTTTTCAATTTTAGCTTTAAGCTTACCTGCCTGTATTCTTTGGATACACATTGAGCATTTCTCCATAACACCACGTGAACGGGTAGTTACATCCGGATTTAATACTAATTGTGTATGAGGATTATTCAGGTAGTTATCAAAACGAGAATCGTTCCAGTAGTTGAACCAGTTAAAGCGACGCACTTTGAACGGACAGTTGTTAGCGCAGTAACGTGTACCTACGCAACGGTTGTAAGCCATGTGGTTCAAACCCTCTGATGAGTGAACGGTAGCTAATACCGGGCAAACTGTTTCGCAAGGAGCGTGATCACAGTGCTGGCAAAGCATTGGCTGGTGTACAACCGATACGTTGCTGATGTCATCAAGATGAGCTATTTCAGTTTCTTCCGTTACACCTTCGCCTTTTTCGTTGAAAGTATAGTAGCGGTCAATACGGATCCAATGCATCTCACGACGACGGCGAACCTCGTCTCTACCTACAATTGGAACGTTATTTTCAGCGCTACAAGCTACAACGCAGGCACCGCAACCGGTACAGGCGTTAAGGTCAATAGCCATAACCCAATCATAGTTAGGGCGCTCATGCTCGTCCCACAAACCGTAGTCTTTGTGGCCTTCGTGTTTACCAACCGCGTGTGCAGGGTTTTTAACAAACTCAGCAAGGCTGGTTTCGCGTATAATATTACGCCCCTCATAAGAGTGGTGCGTTTGTGTTTGCGCTAATTGAATATTGTCGCCTGTTGCAGAAAGTTTTGCTACGCTGGTAGTTTGGAAAGTACCGTTGCGCAGGCTGTAAAAAGGATAAGCATTTTTACCTATACCATTTTCAATGATGATACCGCCGCTTGTTCTGCCGTAACCAACTGCTACCGATACAGTACCAACAGCCTGACCCGGCTGTAATAAAGCAGGTAAAGCAATTGAGTAGCCGTTAGCCTCAATAGTTACAACATCACCTTCAACAAGGCCCATTGCTTTCATGTCATTTTGCGACATGGCAATAAAGTTATCCCAGGTAACTTTAGATACCGGATCTGGCAACTCCTGTAACCATGGGTTATTAGCATGTTTACCGTCACGAATAGCAGAGTTTTGGTAAACTTGTAACTCAAAAGCACCGCTGCCGGCAGCTACCTGAGCACTTTGTGCTAACACTTTTTGTGCAACACCATTAAGGTCAAGTGCAAATGTGTAAGCACCTGCAGCTTTTGGAGCAGCTTTTATAAAACCTGTTTGTAATACAGTTTCCCAACCAGCCTGGCCTGAAAGACCTGCCAAAGGAAGAATTCTGGTATCCCAAACGTTTCTTACGTAGGTATAATAGTTGTTAATCGCGTTTGCACTCCATAACAGTAAGCTTTGCTCAGCCTGACGGGTTTCATAAACAGGATTAATAGTTGGCTGCTTAACAGTATAGTAACCTTCAATAGCGCTGTCATCACCCCACGACTCCAGGTAGTGGTGGTTAGGAGCAACTACGTTACATACTGATGTAGTTTCGTCTTTAGTATCGGCAAATGAAACGCGCAATGCAACTTTCTCAAGTGCTTTAGCTAATTCAGCGCCTTTGTAGTAATCATAAACCGGGTTAGCATTCAGGAACATTACAGCGCCAACTTTACCGGCTTTAACTTCGCTAACAAAGTTTTCCATTTCGGCATCGTTACCGGCATATTGTCTCGAATTGTTATCCAGATCGATAGTAGTACCGTAGCTGCCTAATATAGAGTTGATGGCATTAACTAAAGTTTGTGTAGCAACGTCATTTGAACCTGCAACAACCAAAGCACGGCCTTTAGCCTGTACCAGTTCTTTAGCTACTACAGCAATAGCATTGCTTGCTGCTTTGTTGCTTAAAGGTTTGCTGCCCGGTAAAGTAGTGCCAGAGATAGCGTTGTATAGGTTTACTAAAGCAACACCTTCTTCTGACGGTTTCAAAGCGATGCGAACATCAGCATTGGTACCGGTTAAGCTCATGCCCGTTTCAAACTGGATGTGGCGAGACATTTTTTTCTCTTCCAGTGCTTTGGCAGCGCGTTTTGAAACATATTGACGGGTGAATTCCTCGCCTGAGATCCAGGTACCTAAGAAATCAGCACCGAAGCTTACGATAACGTCGGCTTTGTCAAAATTATAGTGAGGTACTACCGCTTTACCAAAACTGTTTTGGTTAGCCTGTATAATACCTGTATATGATACTGCATCATAAGTTACATGCTTAGCATTAGGGTAAGCAGCAATAAAATCAGCAATTACACTTAAAGTAGAAGGGCTTGAGATAGTTGAAGAAACAATACGGATACCTGTACCCGCATCAAGTGTTTTAGCTAACTCTAAAATTACATGATCATCAACACTGCTCCAGCTAATTCCGCTGCCATCTTTCATGGCGCCTTTGGTGCGGTTAACGTCATAAAGTTCAAGTACCGAAGCCTGAGCCTGCGCGCTCAAACCACCGCCGCCTAATAAGTCGTTAGGGTTACCTTCAACTTTAATAGGTCTGCCTTCGCGGGTTTTAACCATTATGGCCGATCCTTCGTAAGTTGACACATAATAGTTGGCAACACCCGGAGTAACCTCTTCTGGCTTAATAAGGTATGGAATAGATTTGTGTACAGGCACACGCTGGCAAGCAGCCAAAGTAACCGCACCTACACCAAAACCTACCGCTTTTAAGAAATCGCGGCGAGGAGTTTTACCCGACAAACCGTCGCCGGACAGAACATCTTCAATTGGAATAGGCTCCGCAAATTCGTTTTTGTTTTTCTCAACAAATTCCGGGGTACGGTTTAGCTCTTCTACACCTTTCCAGTATTTTTTATTGCTATTCATTTAAGCTGTAATATAAAACTGTAATGCTCTAAATTCTTTTCTATTAATAATGGCATTTGCCGCACTCAATACCACCCATCATTGCAACGGTTGGTTTTTTACCTTTCTTGATCTCGTCATGTGCAGCTAAAACCTGGTCGTAGTAAGCGCTTCCTTTAGCGTTAACCTCAGTGCGTTTGTGGCACTGAATACACCATTTCATAGTAAGCGGGCTGTATTGTTTAACCTCAGCCATAGTTTCAATAGGGCCGTGGCAGGTTTGACATTTAATACCACCTACAGTAGTGTGTTGTGAGTGGTTAAAGTAAGCCAGATCAGGCAGGTTGTGTATACGCACCCACTGAATAGGATGTGCTTTGCTTGCATCGTAGCTTCTTGTCTCAGGATCATAACCCAAAGCAGCGTAGATTTTCTGTATCTCCGGAGATTCTGTTTTAACCGCGTTGTGGCAGTTCATACAAACGTTCAATGAAGGTATTGAAGCATTTTTTGATTTGAATGCACCACTGTGGCAATACTGACATTCAATTTTCATGATGCCCGCGTGTAATTCGTGCGAATATTTAATTGGCTGTACAGGTTGGTAACCAGTGTGAACGTCAGTGTTCCACAAAATATTCCACTGCCATGCCGAGCCGCCTATAACAGCACACAACAACACAAAGAAAACAAGCTTCTTGTTTTTTGCCATTTTTTTCAAACCAGCAAAACGGTCAACCTGCTCAGCTTCAACAAGCTCCGGCTCAAGTACTACACCTTTTTTAGCAACAATATTTTCAAGCGTACCAATAACCCTGTTCAACACCAGGATAATGATGAAGGCTAAAATTATTACACCGATCAAGCCATAAACAACTAAGTCGCTTGGGCCTTTATCGGCAGCTCCGGCAACTACTGGAGTTTTTGCTTTTTCCTCTTCGATCTTTTTGTAACCATCACGCACATATGCGATAATGTCTGCCGCATCAGCATCAGTAATGCCAGGGAAGGTTGGCATACCAGCCTGACCAAACTCATTGTAAATTTTAAGCGCTTTAGGGTCTTTCGCTGCGATTAAAGCCTGGTTGTTCTGAATCCATTTGGTTAACCACTTGTCGTCGGTATCCTCTTTCATGATCGGACCCAACGCAGGACCAGCCATACGCTTATCCAAGGCGTGACAACCGCTACAGGCATTTGATTTAAACAAACCCTCTCCTTTGGCCGGGTCTCCTTGTGCTTTAGCAGAAAATCCCAAAACGGCCAAACAAAGTGCAAGTAGAACCGGTTTAGTAAATTGTTTAAAAATCAATGAGATGCTTCTCATAAAGTCGTATTGTGTAAATAGTTTATTTATGTGTTAAAATTGTTAAAAGAACCCACTTTTAGCCAATTTTTCAGCCACAAAAGTATAATTTATTAAATAATCGCTGACAAATTAATGACAGTAATAACTAATTTATAACCTTTCTAAATAAATAGATTTTTTATAAAATTCATATTCAAATGTTATAATAATTGCCATTATAACATTTGAACTCTGCTTAGCGTTTATTGACCTAATATCCACGCAAATATGAGTGGAGCTACAATGGTAGCGTCAGACTCCACTATAAATTTAGGTGTGTGGATGTCTAATTTACCCCAGGTAATTTTCTCGTTAGGTACCGCTCCGGAGTAGGAACCGTAAGACGTTGTTGAGTCTGATATTTGGCAGAAATAGCTCCAGAAAGGTATCTCTTCCATCTCCATATCCTGATAAAGCATAGGCACAACGCATATTGGGAAATCGCCCGCTATGCCGCCACCAATCTGGAAGAAACCAATGCCTTTTCCTGATGAATTTTTAACGTACCAATCAGCCAGCCAGGCCATGTATTCAATACCACTTTTCATGGTAGAAGCTTTGATCTCGCCTTTTATTACGTAGGATGCAAAGATGTTACCCATGGTTGAATCTTCCCATCCCGGAACAACAATAGGCAGGTTCTTTTCAGCAGCTGCCAACATCCATGAATTTTTTGGATCTATCTCATAGTACTGCTCCAACTCACCGCTTAGTAATATTTTGTACATATACTCATGCGGAAAATAGCGCTCGCCGCTATCGTCTGCATCTTTCCATATTTTGTGGATATGTTTTTGCAGGCGACGGAAAGCCTCTTCTTCCGGAATACAGGTATCAGTTACACGGTTGTAGTGGTTCTCTAAAAGATCCCACTCATC